>NZ_AOHM01000147.1:0-73521 GCF_000510895.2 Pseudomonas sp. FH1 | reverse complement strand
GGGCGTTTTGAGACTGAAACAGGTGTAAACCTATTTCAGGACTAGACATGGCGTTTACACCGGCTGTTCCTGCAACATCCCACCCTCGATGCGCACATGCCGACCATGGAAGCGCTTGAGGCTGCTGCGATGGCCGACGCTGACGATGCTCAGCCCCGGCAGCTCATCGATCAGCGCCTGATACAGCGTGGCCTCGTCCTCTTCATCCATGGCCGACGTGGCTTCGTCCATGTACAGCCATTGCGGCGCGAACAACAAGGCGCGGGCAAAAGCCAGGCGTTGCTGCTCGCCCGGCGAGAGCATGCGCTGCCAGTGGTTGGCTTCCTCCAGCCGCCCAACCAGATGCGGCAGGCGGCAGGTTTCCAGGACCTGTGCATAACGTTCGGCCGGGTAGACGCTGTCGTCCTGTGGATAACTCAACACCGCCTTCAGCGTGCCAATCGGCAGGTAAGGTTTTTGCGGCAGGAACAAATAACGTTCGGCCGGCAGGCGAATAGTGCCGTGGCCGTTGGGCCACAGGTTGCCCATGGCGCGTAGCAAGGTCGACTTGCCGCTGCCGGAACGACCACTGAGCATCAGCCGCTCGCCTTCAGCCACCGTCAGGTCGGCGCCTTGCAGCAAATGCCGGCCGTCCGCCAGGTCCAGGCTCAGATCCTTGACCTGCAAGTCGCCACCCTGGTGTTGCAAGCCAATGCCCATCGTGCGGCTTTCGTTTTCCTGCATGGCCTGGCCGAAACTCAACAGACGATCGCAGGTCGCGCGCCAACTGGCCAACAGCGTGTAGGCGTCGACAAACCAACTCAGGCTGCCTTGCACACTGCCGAACGCCTGGGCCACCTGCATCAGCACGCCCAGTTCGATCTTGCCGGAAAAGTAACGCGGCGCCGCGACCACAAAGGGAAAGATGATCGCGATCTGGGAGTAACCGCTGGTAAAGAAATTCAGGCGTTTCTTGAGCTGCATGATGTTCCAGAAGTTGCTCCACACCCGTCCGAAGCGTGCGCTCAATTGCTGGTGTTCGTTAGGCTCGCCATTGAACAGCGCGATGCTTTCCGCGTTCTCCCGCACCCGCACCAGACTGAAACGCAAGTCAGCTTCAAAGCGTTGTTGGCGGTTGCTCAAGCCAATCAACTTGCGACCGATCAAGTGGGTCAACCAACTGCCGATCACCGCGTAGATCAATGCCGCCCAGAACATGTAGCCGGGAATGGTAATGCCCCAGATTTCGATGCTCCCGGACACGCCCCACAGGATCACCGAGAACGACACCAGGCTCACCAAATTGGCGATAAAGCCCAGCCCCAGCGTGAGGGTGCTGCTGGTAAACGCGTTGAGGTCTTCGGAGATACGCTGGTCGGGGTTGTCGGTGTAGCCGCCGTATTCCAGGTGGTAGTAATTCTTGTGGCCCAGCCACTGGGCGAAATAGGTTTCCGTCAGCCAGCGGCGCCAGCGGATGGTGAGCATCTGTTGCAGGTAGGACGTGAACACGCCGGTCACGATCGACACCACCGCAATCACGCTGAAGTACATCAGCAGATGGGTAAAGGCGTCGTAGTCCTTGTTTTCCAGCGCGTTGTAGAAATCGCGGTTCCAGCTGTTGAACCACACCGAGACGGCGACGCTGAACAGCGACAACCCCAGCACCACCAACAGCAGCAGCCAGGCCTTGGCCTTTTCTTCGCTGCGCCAGTAAGGCGTGATCAACCCCCACACCCGCCGTAAAAATTGCCCACGCACCGCGTCGTTGACCGCGGAGTACTCAGCGTTCTGATTCATCGTTCAGGCTCGGTAGGGAAAAGATGACAGGCGTTCGAACCGATCATAGTTGATCGGTTCGGGGCTCCGTGCGGCCTGAAGCAGATTGTTCAGCTGTTGTTCAGATCGGGCTCAGCGGCGTACCGGGCGCTTCTGCAGCTTGCGCTGCAAGGTACGGCGGTGCATGCCCAGGGCGCGGGCAGTGGCGGAGATATTGCCTTCGTGCTCGGTCAGCACGCGCTGGATGTGCTCCCACTGCAGGCGGTCCACCGACATCGGGTTTTCCGGCACCAGCGTGTCCAGGTCGGCGTGCTCGGAAAGCAAGGCGGCCAGTACGTCGTCGGCGTCCGCCGGCTTGCACAGGTAGTTGCAGGCGCCGCGCTTGATCGCCTCAACTGCGGTGGCGATGCTGGAGTAACCAGTGAGGATCACCACGCGCATTTCCGGGTCGAGCTCCAACAGCTTGGGCAGCAGCACCAGGCCGGAGTCGCCGTCCATTTTCAGGTCGAGCGCGGCGTAGTCCGGCAGGTCGGCCTGGGCGATGGTCAGGCCTTCCTCGGCCGAGCCTGCGGTGCTGACGCGGAAACCGCGACGGCTCATGGCGCGCGCCATCACGCGGGTAAAGGTGGCGTCGTCATCTACCAGCAACAGGTGCGGCAGTTCTTCGCCTTCGACTTGGATCTCGTCACTCATCGATATCTCCTCGTGCGACACGGGGCAGGCGCAGCTCGGTGAGCGTGCCACCTTCCTCATGACTATAGAGCTTCACTGAGCCGCCCGCGCGGGTCACGCTGGCCTTGCTCAAAAACAGGCCAAGGCCGAAACCTTTGCCCTTGGTGGTAAAGAAGGGTTTGCCGATCTGCTCGGCAATGGCCAGCGGCACGCCCGCGCCGTGGTCACGAATGCTGATGGTCACGTCTTCGGCGTCCCAGTCCAACTCTACGCCCAACCCCTCGGGACAAGCGTCGGCGGCGTTGTTCAGCAGGTTGAGCAGCGCCTGGGTCAGGTCCGGTGGCGGCGCCATGCGCGGCACGCTGCCCTGGCCCAGCAGATGGAAACGGTAACTGGCTTCGGGGCGCATCAGGTGCCAGCGGTTCAGGGCTTCGTCGAGCCACTGGGTCACGTCCTGCATTTCCACCGCCAGGCGGCGATTGGCTTCGGCGGCGCGCACCAGTTGCTGCAGGGTCTGCTTGCACTGCTTGACCTGTTCGCGCAGTACGCCGAGGTCTTCTTGCAGCGCCGGGTCGTGATGGTCCTGGGTCATTTCGTTGAGCAGCACGCTCATGGTGGCCAGGGGTGTGCCCAGCTCATGGGCGGCGCCGGCAGCCTGGGTGGCGACGGCCAAGAGTTGCTGGTCGCGCAGGCCCTCTTCACGGCGAATGGCGCGCAGTTCTTCCTGGCGACGCAGTTCTTCGGCCATGCGCGCAGCGAAGAAGGTGATCACCGCAGCGGACAGCGCGAAACTCAGCCACATCCCGTAGATCTGCAGGTTTTCCCGGGCGATCGGGAAGGTTTGCAACGGGTAGAACCGTGCCAGCAGCAAGGTGTAAAGCGTCAGGGCAATACCCGACAGCACCACCGAATAGCGCCACGGCAAAGTCACGGCAGCGATGGTCAGCGGCACCAGGTAATACGAAACAAACGGATTGGTGGAACCGCCGGAGAAATACAGCAACACACTGTGGATAAACAGGTCGCAGGCCAATTGCAGGGCGTATTCCAGCTCGGTCACCGGCCACGTGGTACGCAACCGGATCACGGTAAACACACAGAGCACGGTGGAGAAACCGAGGGTCACGCCCAGTTGCAGCCACGGCAGCGGCAGCAGGTCGAACCAATAGGCAAGCCCGACGGAGCCGGCCTGTGCGGCCAGTACCAGGGTACGGATGAACGTCAGGCGCCAGAGGTTCTGGCGGGTGGCGGAAGTCAGTTTTACGGCGGCGAGCATGTGCTCTCCCGGTGAGCGCTGCAGGCGGATCGGCAGGAGTATAAACGAAGCAGGCGGGCTGGCACGGCGTGTGTGGCTCTTTGCCGCAGGTCAGGCCAATGACCGTTCGTCGGCATCACCGCAACTTGTAGCTAATGTGTAAACCCGAAGAACCCGATGCCACCGTCTACAGTCATACCCAACACGACTATCTCAAGGAGCTTCCATGTCTCGTTTCACTCGCAGTGCAGCCGCCCTCACCCTCAGCGTCGGCACCCTGGTCAGCCTGCCAGCACTGGCCGCTGACGCACTGAACTACAACCAGATTTCCCTGCGCGCCGAGGTCAGCCAGGAGGTGGCCCGCGACAAGATGATCGTGACCCTCTACACCGAATCCCAGAACAGCGACCCCGCCAAGCTCGCCGCTGAAATCACCACCACCATGAACAAGGCCTTGGGCCAGGCGCGCGAAGTCAAAGCAGTGACCCTGCGCCAGGGCAGCCGCAACAGCTACCCGATCTACGACAGCAAGAACCAGAAGATCACTGGCTGGCGCGAGCGCGCCGAACTGCGCCTCGAAAGTGCGGACTTCCCGGCGCTGTCCAAGCTCACTGGTGAACTGCAGAGCACCCTGAAAATGGACAACATGGAGTTCTCCATCGCCGACGCCACGCGCAAGTCCAGCGAAGATGCCTTGCTCAAAGATGCAGTCGCCGCGTTTAAAGCACGCGCGCAACTGGCCACCGATGCGCTGGGTGGCAAGGGCTACAAGATCGTCAACTTGAACTTCAACACCAACGGCTACCCGATGCCGTATGCCCGTGGCGGCATGATGATGAAAGCGGCCATGGCCGATTCGGCACCCACGCCTGAAGTGGAAGCCGGCACCAGCCAGGTCAACATGAGCGCCGATGGCGTGATTGAAGTGCAGATGCCGTGACCCCTACCTGATAAACCTGAACGGCGTTACCCTCGGTAGCGCCGTTTTCGTTTGGGCAGCTTATATATGCCTGCCACTTCAGGGGTCTCCATGGAAAGAATTGCCTTAAAACCGCTCCTCCTCGCTGCCGGCCTGCTGGCGTTTATGCCACTGGCCCAGGCGGCCAGTACCCTGGTCTACTGCTCCGAAGCCAGCCCCGCCGGTTTCGACCCCAGCCAGTACACCAGCGGCACCGATTTTGATGCGTCTGCCGAAACCGTGTTCAACCGCCTGACCCAGTTCAAGCGCGGCGGCACCGAAGTCGAGCCTGGCCTGGCGACGAGCTGGGACGTGTCCAAGGACGGCCTGACCTATACGTTCCACCTGCGCGATGGCGTCAAGTTCCACACCACCGATTTCTTCACCCCTACCCGCAACTTCAACGCGGATGATGTGCTGTTTACCTTCAACCGCCTGCTGGATGCGCAAAGCCCGTTTCGCCAGGCTTACCCTTCCGAATCGCCGTACTTCACCGACATGGGCTTGAACACCACGATCAAGAACGTCGACAAACTCGACGAGCACACCGTGCGCTTCAACCTGAACAACGTCGATGCGTCGTTCGTGCAGAACCTGGCCATGAGCTTCGCCTCGGTGCAATCCGCCGAATACGCCGCGCAACTGCTCAAGCAAGGCAAGGCCGAAGAGATCAACCAGAAACCGGTAGGCACCGGGCCGTTTATATTCAAGCGCTACCAGAAGGATTCGCAGATCCGCTACGTGGCCAACAAACAGTATTGGAAACCCGAGGATGTGAAGCTCGACAACCTGGTGTTCGCCATTACGCCAGATGCGGCGTCGCGCCTGCAAAAGCTCAAGGCCGGTGAATGCCAGGTCAGCGGATACCCGCGCCCTGCGGATATCGAGGTGATGAAACAGGACCCGAACCTGCGTGTCCTGCAACAAGCCGGTTTCAACCTGGGCTTCCTGGCCTACAACGTGACCCACCCGCCGCTGGACCAGCTCAAGGTGCGCCAGGCGCTGGACATGGCAATCGACAAGCCGGCAATCATCAAGGCCGTGTACCAGAGCGCCGGACAATTGGCGCAGAACGCACTGCCGCCTGCGCAGTGGTCTTATGACCCCGGCATCAAGGACGCGCCTCACGATCCTGCGAAGGCCAAGGCGCTACTAAAAGAAGCAGGGGTTGCACCCGGTACCACCATCAACCTGTGGGCCATGACCGTGCAACGCGCCTCCAACCCCAACGCGCGCATGTCCGCACAGATGATTCAGCAAGATTGGGAAAAAATCGGCATCAAGGCCAATATCGTCAGTTATGAATGGGGCGAATACATCAAACGCGCCAAAAATGGCGAGCATGACGCGATGATTTATGGCTGGACCGGTGACAATGGCGACCCGGATAACTGGCTGGGCGTGCTCTACAGTTGTGCTGCGGTCAAGGGCAGCAACTACGCCAAATGGTGTAACCCGGCCTATGACAAACTCGTCCAGCAAGCCAAGGTCAGCAACGACCGCGAGCAGCGCATCAAGTGGTATCAACAGGCACAAAAAATCCTTAAGGAACAAGTACCTATAACTCCTATTGCGAACTCGACGGTTTTCCAACCGCTGCGTAAGGAAGTCAAGGACTTCAAGATAAGCCCCTTCGGCTTGACGCCGTTCTACGGCGTGAGTCTAGAGAAGTAACAGCGACGCCCCAACCGAGTGCGCTAGACGCCTCGGTTGGTCATTTTTGGTGCGTCTCCTGCACCGAAAAAACCCTCGAAATAGACGCAAATATGTACAAACTTTCATAATTGCGACATTCCTGTACGTTCGTACCACTGTTTTACCTTCGTAACGGTTCAGCATCTTGCAATGGGTATGGCGCCTGCATAAGTATCCGCAGGCCGACTCACGAGGTCGCCCTCACCACCAAAAATGACAACAAATCATGAGGCCAACATGCTTAAACACGCAGTCATTCCGTTAATTGTTAGCGCTGGCCTTATGGCCGCAGCTCCTTTCGCCCAAGCGGCGACTAACCTGGTGTTCTGCTCCGAAGGGAGCCCGGCCGGTTTTGATCCAGGCCAGTACACCACCGGAACAGACTTCGATGCCTCGGCCGAAACCATGTTCAACCGCCTGACCCAGTTCGAGCGCGGCGGCACCGCTGTGATTCCTGGGCTGGCCACCAGCTGGGACGTGTCTTCGGATGGCTTGACCTACACCTTCCACCTGCGTGATGGCGTCAAGTTCCACACCACCTCGTACTTCAAACCGACCCGTACCTTCAATGCCGATGACGTGCTGTTCACGTTCAACCGCATGATCAACAAGGACGATCCGTTCCGTAAGGCCTACCCCACCGAGTTCCCGTACTTCACGGACATGGGGATGGACACCAATATCAAGAACATCGAGAAAGTCGATGACCATACCGTCAAGTTCACCCTTGGCACCGTGGACGCCGCTTTCATCCAGAACCTGGCAATGAGCTTCGCTTCGATCCAGTCGGCTGAATACGCCGCCCAACTGTTGAAAGAAGGCAAGGCCGCGGACATCAACCAGAAGCCGGTCGGCACTGGCCCGTTCGTGTTCAAGAGCTATCAGAAAGACTCGAACATCCGTTACACCGGCAACAAGGACTACTGGAAACCTGAAGACGTGAAGATCGACAACCTGATCTTCGCCATCACCACCGACCCGTCGGTGCGTATCCAGAAGCTCAAGAAAAACGAATGCCAGATCACCCTGTTCCCACGTCCGGCCGACCTCAAGGCGCTGGGCGATGACAAGGACCTGAAACTGCCGCACCAAGCCGGTTTCAACCTGGGCTACATCGCCTACAACGTCATGGACAAGGTCAAGGGCAGCGACCAGCCTAACCCGCTGGCCGACCTGCGCGTACGCCAGGCGCTGGACATGTCGGTGAACAAGCAGCAGATCATCGACTCCGTGTACCAGGGCGCCGGCCAACTGGCCGTCAACGCCATGCCACCAACCCAATGGTCGTATGACACCACCATCAAGGACGCCAAGTACGACCCAGAGAAAGCCAAGTCGCTGCTCAAGGAAGCGGGCGTCAAGGAAGGGACTGAAATCGTTCTGTGGGCCATGCCGGTTCAGCGTCCGTACAACCCGAACGCCAAGCTGATGGCAGAAATGCTGCAGAACGACTGGAAGAGGATCGGTCTCAACGTGAAGATCACCAGCTACGAGTGGGGCGAGTACATCAAGCGCTCCAAAGGTGGCGAGAACCAGGCCATGATCATTGGCTGGAGTGGTGACAATGGTGACCCGGACAACTGGCTGAACGTGCTGTTCGGCTGCGACTCGCTGCAAGGCAACAACTTCTCCAAATGGTGCGACAAGAAATTCGACGGCATCGTAAAAGAAGCCAAGGCTACGTCGGACGTCGCCAAACGCACCGAGCTGTATAAGCAGGCGCAACATATCCTCAAAGATGCTGTCCCGATGACACCTATCGCGCACTCGACGGTGTATCAACCCATGCGTTCCACCGTGCAGGACTTCAAGATCAGCCCGTTTGGCTTGAACTCCTTCTACGGCGTGAGCGTCAGCGGCAAGTAAGGATCATTGACGGCGACGTTTCCTAACGTCGCCGTTATTGCATCCGCCTAGACCGTAGGAAACAGACCACGCTCGCAACCGTTGCGTCCTACAGCAATGAACTGCGATGCGTGACTCCGTTGCCTACAAGGTCAATCCGATTTGGTGCATTTACTGCCAGGTCCGCGACCCATAACGTCGTGGGACAGCAGAGGCAACCAGTTCGGAATGGCACTTGCTGCGTGTGGGATCAGTGATGTCACCCCGGTCAAACGCCAGGGTGATTGCTCGCTGATGACAACTACAATCAAGGATCGGGATCGTCATGCGCCATACCACCTTTCTATCCGCAATGTTTGCCACCAGCCTGCTGGCTGTGGCCACGATGGGCCACGCCGCCGACAAGCAGAGCCTGGTGTTCTGCTCGGAAGGCAGCCCGGCCGGTTTTGATACCGCGCAATACACCACCGCCACCGATAACGATGCAGCGGAGCCGCTGTATAACCGCCTGGTTGAGTTTGAAAAGGGCGAGACCGGTGTCGTACCTGCGCTGGCAACCAAATGGGATATTTCGCCAGATGGCCTGACCTACACCTTCCATTTGCGTGAGGGGGTGAAATTCCACAGCAACAAGGAATTCAAGCCAACGCGGGACTTCAACGCCGACGACGTGCTGTTCACCTTCAACCGCATGCTTGACCCCGACCATCCATTTCGCAAGGCCTACCCCACCGAGTTTCCGTACTTCAACGGGATGAGCCTGAACAAGAACATTGCCAAGGTCGCCAAAACCGACCCGCACACCGTGGTGATAACTCTGAACACGGTCGACGCTGCGTTTATCCAGAACATCGCCATGAGCTTCGCCGCGATCCTCTCGGCCGAGTACGCCGACCAGTTGCTCAAGGATGGCAAGCCGAGCGATATCAACCAGAAGCCGATCGGCACTGGCCCTTTCGTGTTCCAGCGTTATCAGAAAGATTCGCAGATCCGTTATGTGGCCAACAAACAGTACTGGGACCCGAGCAAGGTCAAGCTGGACCAGTTGATCTTCGCCATCAACACCGACGCCTCGGTGCGGGTGCAAAAGCTCAAGGCCGGCGAATGCCAGGTGACCCTGCATCCGCGCCCGGCTGACGTCGATGCCCTCAAGGCCGACCCGAACCTGCAACTGCTGACCAAGCCAGGTTTCAACCTTGGCTATATCGCCTACAACGTGCGCCACAAGCCCTTCGACCAGCTCGAAGTGCGCCAGGCGCTGGACATGGCGGTGAACAAGCAGAGCATCCTGAACGCCGTGTACCAGGGCGCCGGGCAATTGGCCGTCAATGCCATGCCACCGACGCAGTGGTCCTACGACGACAGCATCAAGGACGCTGCCTACAACCCGGAAAAAGCCAAGGAACTGCTCAAGGCCGCCGGCGTAAAAGAAGGCACCGAAATCACCCTGTGGGCGATGCCAGTACAACGTCCGTACAACCCCAACGCCAAGCTGATGGCCGAGATGCTGCAAAGCGACTGGGCCAAGATCGGCCTCAAGGTCAAGATCGTCAGCTACGAGTGGGGCGAGTACATCAAGCGCACCAAGAACGGTGAGCACGATGTGAGCCTGATCGGCTGGACCGGTGACAACGGTGACCCGGACAACTGGCTGGGCACCCTCTACAGCTGCGACGCCATCGGCGGGAACAACTACTCCATGTGGTGTGACCCGGCGTACGACAAGCTGATCAAGCAAGCCAAGGTCGTAACCGACCGCGAACAAAGGACTGTTCTATACAAACAGGCGCAGCAACTGCTCAAGCAGCAGGTGCCGATCACGCCTGTCGCCCACTCGACGGTCAACCAGCCGTTAAGCGCCAAAGTCGAAGGTTTCAAAGTGAGCCCCTTCGGCCGCAACGTGTTCTCGGGCGTCAGTATCACCCCATAAGAAAATAACCGGATTGCGCAGGGCGGATAACGCCTTGCTGCAAACGCGCGGCCTTTTGTTGGGAATTTTCCTACGCCAAACGTTTGCAAGGGCTTGAACGAGTTACACACCCAATAGCCGGATCACCAAAAAAGACCGGCATTAAAAAGAGAACCAAAGGAGCTTCATCAATGAAACTGAGCAGCAAAGCGCTTCTGGCCTTGGCCATCAGCAGCATCACGGCCACCGCCTACGCTGAATCCGCCAGCCAGGACTTCGTTCCTACCACATTGGCCGGTTCCAGTGCCCAAAGCGAGGCCAAGGGCTTTATCGACGGTCAAAGCCTGGGCGGTACAACCCGTAACTGGTACTCCAACGAAATGAAGTTTCGTGGCCAGAAGTTCGGCTACTACAAAACCGCCGAAGATAAAGCCAACGACGTAAGCACCCGTGTTTCACGCCGTTACAACTGGGCCCAGGGCACCATCCTCAACTACACCTCGGGCTTCACCCAAGGCACCGTTGGCGTCAGCACCGAAGTAGCGGCCTACAACTACATCGCACTTGACCGCGACCAGAAAGACATCGCCGGCGGCTCCAACCGCACCCTGGCTCACTCCTTCGGCGACGCAGTAGGCCAGTGGAGCAAACTGGGCCTGGCCAACGTCAAGTTCCGTGTTTCAAACACCACCTTGACCGCCGGCCGCCAGAACTTCAGCAGCGGTATCGTCGACACCATCGGCAACCGTGCCCTGCCTTCGAGCTTCGAAGGTGTGAGCTTCAACAGCGAAGAGTTCAGCAACCTGTCGTTCCAGGGCGGTATCTTCGATCGCGTTTCGCCGCGTACCGAACAGAGCCTGTCGAAATTCCGCTCTGAATACGGCAATGGCCAGGAAACCGACAAGGTCAAGACCCTGGGCTTCAACTACCAGCCGTTCAAGAGCCTGAAAACCAGCGTGTTCGCCGCCAACGTCGAAGACTTCTGGAACCAGTACTACTTCGGCGCGACCCACGAACTGGGTGATGCACAGACCCTGGCACTGACCACCGGCCTGAACTACTACAAGACCACCGATACCGGCAGCAAGAAGATGGGCAACATCGACAACGATACTTACTCGTTGTCCTTGGGTCTGACCCACCAGGCGCACACCCTGACCTTCTCCTACCAGGAAGTGAACGGTGACGAGTACTTCGACTACCTGCACGAAACCAACGGCATCTACCTGGCCAACTCCCTGACCTCGGACTTCAACAGCCCGAACGAGAAGTCGTTCCAGATCGCCTACGCCATCAACATGGCCGAATACGGCGTGCCAGGCCTGAAGTTCAACGTCTACTCGGCGCGCGGCTGGGGCATCGACGGTACTCACTACAATGGCACCGCTTACGGCGAAGCCGGCGCATCGCGCAGTGACCTGCGCCTGATGGATGGCGAGAAGCACCAGGAATACGGTGTTGGCACGTCCTACGCGATTCAGAGCGGCCCGCTCAAGGCCACCACTATCCGGGGCACCTACGTGACTCACCGCGCCAGCGCCCAACAGGCTGACGGCAACATCAAAGAGTTCCGCCTGGTCACCACCATCCCGTTCAACATTCTTTAATCAGCGCCAGGTAGACGGCGGGCTCAGGACGAGCCCGCCGTCTACGCTTGTCTGGTCCCATCGATTGCAGAGGGCTTCGAATGAAATTGCTCCCACTACAAGCCGCCATGGCTGCCGCGCTGTTGAGCGTGGCGATCGGCGTTTCGGCCAAACCACTGGTGGTCTGCACCGAAGCCAGCCCGGAAGGTTTCGACCCGGTCCTGTACACCACGGCCGTGACCGCTGATGCCGCTGCCGAAACCATGTTCAACCGTCTGGTGGACTTCAAGCCCGGCACCACCGAAGTGGTTCCGGCACTGGCCAAGGACCTGCCTGAAATCAGCGCCGATGGCCTGACGTACACTTTTCACCTGCGTGACGACATCAAGTTCCACACCACCGACTACTTCAAACCCACGCGCAACCTGAATGCCGATGACGTGCTTTGGAGCTTCCAGCGCCAGCTGGACCCGAATCACCCGTGGCATAACAAGTCCCTCGTGGGCTACCCGTACTTTGAAAGCATGGGCTTCAAGGAACTGCTCAAGAGCGTAGAAAAGACCGACGATCACACCGTCGTCTTCACCCTGACCCGTCCTGAAGCACCGTTTTTGGCCGACCTGGGCATGGCATTCTCTTCCATCCATTCGAAGGAATACGCCGACAAATTGCTCGCATCCGGCAAGACCGAAGACCTCAACGCCAAGCCCATCGGCACCGGCCCGTTCGTCTTCACCCGTTATCAGAAAGACGCCCAGGCGCGGTTCAAGGCCAACCCCGACTACTTTCGTGGCAAACCGCAGGTAGACCCGCTGATCCTGGCGATCTCAACCGATAACAACGTGCGCCTGCAGAAGCTCAAGGCCAACGAATGTCAGATCGCGTTGTTCCCCAAGCCGGATGACATCCCAAGCATCAAGAAAGACCCGAACCTGAAAGTCGATGAACTGGCGGCGATGACCACCAGTTACACCGCGCTGAACACCACCCACAAATACATGAGCGATGCGCGGGTGCGTCACGCGATCAACATCGCGTTCGACAAGGCTGGCTACACCGAAGCCCTGTTCGGCAAAGGCAATGCAGTAGTGGGCACCGGCCCTTATCCGCCGACCTTGCTGGGCTTCAGCGACAAGCTGAAGAACCCACCCCATGACCTGGACAAGGCCCGCGCCCTGCTCAAGGAAGCTGGCGTACCGGAAGGCACTGAGTTCACCTTGTTCACCCGTAACGGTGGCGGCCCGACCAACCCTAACCCGATGCTCGGCGCCCAGCGCATGCAGGCGGATCTGGCGCAGATCGGCCTGAAGGTGAATATCAAAGTCATGGAATGGGGCGAAATGCTCAAGCGTGCTAAAAACGGCGAGCACGACATGGTTTCCGCTGGCTGGGTCGGTGATAACGGCGACCCGGACAACTTCCTGACGCCAAACCTGAGTTGCGATGCAGCGAAAAACGGCGAAAACTACGCCCGCTGGTGTAACAAAGAGTTTCAAGACTTGATCGACAAGGCGCGCGCCATCGCTGAACCCGCCCAACGCGCTGCACTCTATGAACAAGCACAGGACGTTTTCGATAAGGACCAACCATGGCTTCCCATGGCTTATCCGAAACTGTTCACCGCCATGCGCAAGAACGTAGAAGGCTTCACTCAAAGCCCTCTGGGTACAAATAACTTCGCCACCACCCAGGTGAAGTAAATAAGAGAAACGCTCGGCACCGTCGACATTGGCGGTGCCGAACCTGCCTAACCGGCTGATTGAGGTACACGACAAGATGTTTAGTTTTATTGCCCGCCGACTGGGGTTACTGATCCCCACGTTTTTCGGCATCACGTTGCTCACGTTTGCGTTGATTCGCATGATCCCTGGCGACCCCGTCGAAGTCATGATGGGCGAGCGGCGCGTCGACCCCGAGATGCACGCACAGGCAATGGAACGCCTTGGCCTTAACAAGCCGCTGTATGCGCAATACCTGGATTACGTCGGCAAACTGGCCCAGGGTGACCTGGGCGAATCGCTGCGTACCCGCACCAGCGTGTGGACTGAATTCACCGCCCTCTTCCCGGCGACCCTGGAACTGTCCATGGCCGCCCTGTTGTTCGCCGGTATCCTGGGCCTGTTGGCCGGGGTGATCGCGGCACTCAAGCGAGGATCCCTGTTCGACCATGGGGTGATGGGCATCTCCCTGGCGGGGTATTCGATGCCGATCTTCTGGTGGGGCCTGATCCTGATCATGTTCTTCTCGGTCAGCCTGGGCTGGACCCCGGTTTCCGGGCGGATCGACCTGCTCTACGACATCGAGCCGCGCACCGGCTTCATGCTGATCGACACCCTGCTGGCTGACGAGCCGGACGCTTTCTTCGACGCCCTGCACCACCTGATCCTGCCGGCCATCGTGCTCGGCACCATTCCGTTGGCCGTGATCGCGCGGATGACCCGTTCGTCGATGCTCGAAGTCTTGCGTGAAGACTACATCCGCACCGCCAAGGCCAAAGGCCTGTCGCCGGCGCGCGTGGTGTTCGTGCACGGCCTGCGTAACGCGCTCATCCCGGTACTCACTGTGGTCGGCCTGCAAGTCGGCACGCTGCTGGCCGGTGCGGTTTTGACCGAGACCATCTTCTCCTGGCCCGGCATCGGCAAATGGCTGATCGAAGCCATTGGCGCGCGGGACTACCCGGTGGTGCAAAACGGCATCCTGCTGATCGCCTGCCTGGTGATCCTGGTGAACTTCGTGGTGGATATCCTCTACGGCTTCGCCAACCCACGCATCCGTCACCAGCGCTGAGATCATGACCATGACCACACCTACTCCAGTGTCAGCAGTCGATCAAAGCCTGCTGTACCCGTCCCCGTACAAAGAATTCTGGCAAGCCTTTTCCAAGAACAAAGGCGCGGTTGCCGGCCTGTTGTTCATGGTGCTGATCGTGTTCTGCGCGATCTTCGCCCCCTGGGTTGCACCGCATAACCCGAGCGAGCAATACCGCGATTTCCTGCTGACCCCGCCGTCGTGGCTGGAAGGCGGGCAGATCCAGTTCCTGCTCGGCACCGACGAACTGGGCCGTGACTTGCTCTCACGCCTGATCCAGGGCTCGCGCCTGTCGCTGCTGATCGGCTTGTCGTCGGTGGTGATGTCGCTGATTCCGGGCATCCTGCTGGGCCTGTTCGCCGGGTTCTTCCCGCGCTTGCTTGGCCCGACCATCATGCGTCTGATGGACATCATGCTGGCCCTGCCTTCGCTGCTGCTGGCCGTGGCCATCGTCGCAATCCTCGGCCCTGGCCTGATCAACACGGTGATCGCCATCGCGATCGTGTCGTTGCCGTCCTATGTCCGTCTGACCCGCGCTGCGGTGATGGGCGAGCTGAACCGTGACTACGTGACCGCCGCCCGCCTCGCCGGTGCCGGCCTGCCACGCCTGATGTTCATCACCGTGCTGCCCAACTGCATGGCGCCGCTGATCGTTCAGGCCACCTTGAGCTTCTCCTCGGCGATCCTCGATGCCGCGGCCCTGGGCTTCCTTGGCCTTGGCGTACAACCGCCAACCCCGGAGTGGGGCACCATGCTGGCTTCGGCCCGTGACTACATCGAACGCGCCTGGTGGGTGGTAAGCCTGCCGGGTTTGACCATTTTGCTCAGCGTGCTGGCAATCAACTTGATGGGCGACGGCCTGCGCGATGCGCTGGACCCGAAACTCAAGAACGCCGCCTGAGGAGATTCCCATGTCACTGTTAGAAATCAAGAATCTCAACGTGCGCTTCGGCGACAAGACCGCCGTTCCGGTGGTCGATGGCCTCGACATTTCGGTCGACAAAGGCGAAGTCCTGGCAATCGTTGGCGAGTCGGGCTCGGGTAAATCCGTGACCATGATGGCGCTGATGGGCCTGATCGAGCACCCCGGCATCGTCACCGCCGACGCGCTGAACTTCGACGGCAAGGACATGCTCAAGCTGAGCAACCGCCAGCGCCGCCAGATCGTCGGCAAAGACCTGGCGATGGTCTTCCAGGACCCGATGACCGCGCTGAACCCCAGCTACACCGTGGGTTTCCAGATTGAAGAAGTGCTGCGCCTGCACCTGAAGATGTCCGGCAAACAAGCGCGCAAGCGTGCCATCGAGCTGTTGGAAAAGGTTGAAATCCCAGGCGCCGCCAGCCGTATGAATGCCTACCCGCACCAACTGTCCGGCGGTATGAGCCAGCGCGTGGCAATCGCCATGGCGATTGCCGGCGAGCCGAAACTGCTGATCGCGGATGAGCCGACCACCGCACTGGACGTGACCATCCAGGCGCAGATCATGGAACTGCTGCTGGCCCTGCAGAAAGAACAGAACATGGGCCTGGTGCTGATCACTCACGACCTTGCAGTCGTGGCGGAAACCGCCCAGCGCGTCTGCGTGATGTACGCCGGCCAAGCGGTTGAAGTCGGCCAGGTGCCGCAACTGTTCGACATTCCAGCGCACCCGTACAGCGAAGCGCTGCTCAAGGCGATTCCGGAACACAGCCTGGGCGCCACGCGCCTGGCCACGCTGCCAGGTATCGTGCCGGGCCGTTATGACCGTCCACAGGGTTGCCTGCTGTCGCCACGTTGCCCGTACGTGCAGGACTCCTGCCGTGCCCAGCGTCCGGGGCTTGATCCCAAAACCAACAGCCTCGCGCGCTGCTTCTACCCCTTGAACCAGGAGGTGGCGTAATGGCCGTCGTTCTTACCGCCCGCGACCTGACCCGTCACTACGAAGTGTCCCGTGGCCTGTTCAAGGGCCATGCGTTGGTGCGTGCACTCAATGGCGTGTCCTTTGAGCTGGAAGCCGGCAAGACCCTCGCCGTTGTAGGCGAGTCGGGTTGCGGCAAATCCACCTTGGCCCGTGCGCTCACATTGATTGAAGAGCCGTCTTCCGGCTCCTTGAAAATCGCCGGCCAGGAAGTCGCTGGCGCGGACAAGGCCCAGCGCAAACAATTGCGCAAAGACGTGCAGATGGTGTTCCAGAGCCCGTACGCCTCGTTGAACCCTCGGCAGAAAGTCGGTGATCAACTCGGCGAGCCGCTGCTGATCAACACCAACCTGTCCGCTGCTGAACGCCGCGAGAAAGTGCAGGCGATGATGAAGCAAGTGGGCCTGCGCCCCGAGCATTATCAGCGCTACCCGCACATGTTCTCCGGCGGCCAGCGCCAACGGATCGCCCTGGCCCGCGCCATGATGCTGCAACCCAAAGTGCTGGTGGCGGATGAACCCACCTCGGCACTGGACGTGTCGATCCAGGCCCAGGTGCTCAACCTGTTCATGGACCTGCAGCAGGAGTTCAACACGGCCTACGTGTTCATTTCCCACAACCTGGCGGTGGTGCAACACGTCGCCGATGACGTGATGGTGATGTACCTCGGCCGCCCGGTGGAAGTCGGTCCCAAGGAAGACATCTACGCCCGTCCGCTGCACCCCTACACCCAGGCGCTGCTGTCGGCCACCCCGACCATCCACCCGGACCCGAACAAGCCGAAGATCAAGATCGTCGGCGAACTGCCCAACCCGCTGAACCCGCCGCCGGGGTGCGCCTTCCACAAGCGCTGCCCGTACGCGACCGCACGGTGCAGCACCGAGGAGCCGCAACTGCGCGCCTTGGATAACCGCCAGGTGGCTTGCCACTACGCGGAGCAGTTCGTGGCGTGACATCGCAACAAAAATGCCCTGGGTGATCAAGCCCAGGGCATTGCCTGTGTTCTACAGCCCTTCCCATCAGGTTGCGCATCAGCCTGGCGGGAGGGGCTTTCTTTTGGGCGAAGCCTACGTCTGGCTGTCGCCTTCGGCGTCCGGATCATCGCTGTCCGGCTCGTCGGTGGTGGAGTCATCATCACCCTCGCTGCCGCCCTGGTCCTTATCGCCAGGTTCCGCCTCGGACTTCGCCAGTTGCAGATCCTGGCTATGCCCCGACGACACAACACCGCTCTGCACCGGGTTATGCGCCCAGGCCGACGACATTCCCAACGACAACAACACCATCACTTTTATCAACAACACAACACGTTGAAAAATACTCATGGTTGATTCCGTCCCGTCAGTAGGTAGATCCCACGCGACAGCCGTTCACCGCCGCCAGCGTTGACGCTAGCCCCGATGCCGGGTTTACGCCAGGCGTCAGGTTTCGCCGTCGTCGTAGGTTTCACTGTCCTCGCCATCGTTGTAGGGGTTTTCCTGGTCTTCCTTCGGGGCGGGCTGGGCTTGCGGTTTCCAGCTGCCGGAGTTGACCTCTTGCTGTTTTTTCTTGGTGACCGGGCCGGTGTCTTTCCATTGCGGCGCTCCAGCGCCCGCCAGTGCCGGGACCGTGGTCAGCCCCAGACTGGCTAACAGCATCCAGCAGATGACGCGTTTGACACTAGGCACAGCGCTTTCCTTTTCAGTCAGTGGATAAATCCTGCACCCAAAAAACTAGACCCGATACGTCACTCTCGCCACAAAAAAGGGCGAAGCCATAACAGCTTCGCCCTTTTCTTTACCGCTCAGACCTTAATGGTGCTCGCGGGTCGCACGGAATTTCACATCCGGCCAGCGCTCTTCCATCAGCGCCAGGTTAACCCGTGTCGGCGCCAGGTAGGTCAGGTGACCACCGCCGTCCACCGCGAGGTTTTCCACAGCCTTGTTGGAGAACTCTTCCAACTTCTTCTTATCGCTGCAATCGATCCAGCGCGCGGAGTACACGGTGATCGGCTCGTAGGAGCACTCAACCTTGTATTCCTCTTTCAAGCGGCTGGCGACCACATCGAACTGCAGCACACCGACGGCGCCGAGGATGATGTCGTTGCTGCGCTCGGGGAAGAACACCTGGGTGGCGCCCTCTTCCGCCAGTTGCTGCAAGCCTTGGCGCAGTTGCTTGGATTTGAGCGGATCACGCAGGCGGACGCGGCGGAACAGTTCCGGCGCGAAGTGCGGGATACCGGTGAAGCCCAGGGCTTCGCCTTCGGTGAAGGTGTCGCCGATCTGGATGGTGCCGTGGTTGTGCAGGCCGATGATGTCGCCGGCGTAGGCTTCTTCGAGCTGTTCACGCTCGGAGGAGAAGAACGTCAGGGCGTCGCCGATGCGCACGTCCTTGCCGGTACGCACGTGGCGCATCTTCATGCCTTTTTCGTATTTGCCGGAGCAGATGCGCATGAAGGCGATGCGGTCGCGGTGTTTTGGGTCCATGTTCGCCTGGATCTTGAACACGAAGCCGGTGAATTTCTCTTCGACCGGCTCCACGGTGCGTTCGTTGGCGACACGGGCCAATGGACGCGGGGCCCAATCCACCACGGCGTCGAGCACGTGGTCGACACCGAAGTTGCCCAGGGCAGTACCGAAGAACACCGGGGTCAGTTGGCCGTCGAGGAATTCCTGCTGGTTGAATTCATGGCAGGCGCCCTGCACCAGTTCCAGCTGGTCGACAAAACGGTCGTACTCGTCACCCAGGTGGGCGCGGGCTTCGTCGGAGTCGAGTTTCTCGATGATCTTGGTTTCAGTGCGCTCATGACCGTGGCCGGCGGTGTAGACAATGATGTAGTCCTCCGCCAGGTGGTACACGCCCTTGAAGTCGCGGTAGCAACCGATCGGCCAGGTGATCGGCGCGGCCTTGATCTTCAGCACGGCTTCGATTTCGTCCAACAGCTCGATCGGGTCGCGGATGTCGCGGTCGAGTTTGTTGATGAAGCTGACGATCGGCGTGTCACGCAGACGGCACACGTCCATCAGCGCGATGGTCCGTGGCTCGACGCCTTTACCGCCGTCGAGGACCATCAGCGCAGAGTCCACCGCGGTCAGGGTGCGATAGGTGTCTTCGGAGAAGTCTTCGTGGCCCGGGGTGTCGAGCAGGTTGACCATGTGGTCGCGATACGGGAACTGCATGACCGACGTGGTAATGGAAATACCCCGTTGTTTTTCCATTTCCATCCAGTCGGAGGTGGCATGGCGGTCGGATTTGCGGGATTTCACCGTGCCGGCCACCGCGATTGCCTTGCCCATCAGCAAGAGTTTCTCGGTGATGGTGGTTTTACCGGCATCGGGGTGGGAAATAATGGCGAAAGTGCGGCGTTTCGCGACTTCGGCGGCCTGGTGGGTCATGGGAAATCGCCTGGCAGGTGAGTCAAAAAAGGGCGGCGAGTATAGCGCAAACCCCAGGGGCCGGACCACCGTTCACCCGATTGGGGGTGGCTAATTGCTGCCAAGTGTGGAACCTTTTAAAAGGTCGAGACGTCCACTCCCCTGCTACGGCACTCGGAACAGGGGCTGATAAATCAGCAAGTTAGCCTGACGAGGCTGCGCTCATGGCTCGGATCTTTACCGCGTTGCCGGTATCGACGAGCTGCATTTCGCGACCACATTCGCCGACAGCCAGGAATGGCATTGCCGCTCGGAAATGTGGACGCCGACAGAAGAAAAAAGGAGTCCGCCTGTGGCTATTCGCTATGGCAAAGGGCTGATAGGAGGTGCGGTTGTCGTCGCGCTCCTGGCCCTGCTGGTCCACTGGATCGGCATCAACACGATCGAACTGTACCGCGACGATTTGTTGTTTTACCTGCAAGCACACCTGATCCTCGTTCTAGTCTCCATGCTGGCCGCCCTTGTTGTGGGCATCCCCGCCGGTATCCTGCTCAGCCGACCGCACATGGTCGGGCGCGCAGAACGCTTCATGCAGATCTTCAACATCGGCAACACCGTCCCTCCCCTGGCCGTACTGGCCATCGCCCTCGGCGTCCTTGGTATCGGCAGCGGCCCGGCGATCTTCGCGCTGTTCCTCGCCTCCCTCCTGCCCATCGTGCGCAACACCTACGAAGGCCTGAAAAACGTTCAAGGCTCGCTGAAAGAAGCTGCCACCGGCATTGGCATGACGCCACGCCAGGTGCTGTTTCGCGTGGAATTGCCCAACGCCGTGCCGATCATCATCGGTGGCGTGCGCGTGGCCCTGGCGATCAACGTCGGCACCGCGCCGCTGGCCTTCCTGATCGGCGCCAACAGCCTGGGCAGCCTGATCTTCCCCGGCATCGCCCTGAACAATCAGCCGCAATTGCTGCTCGGCGCCGCGTGTACCGCGTTGCTGGCCTTGCTGCTTGACGGTCTGGTGACCCTGGCCAGCCGCCTCTGGCTGGAACGCGGGCTGCGTGCGTCTTAAGGAACCGACATGAAAAAACTGACCTTGATATTGAGCTGCGTCCTGCTGTGTGCAGGCATTGCGCAAGCCGCCGAAAAACCCGTGATCCGCATCGGCGCCCGGGTATTCACCGAACAGACCCTGCTGGCCGAAATCACCTCCCAGTACCTGCGCACCAAGGGCTATGACACCCGCGTGACCGGCGGCCTGGGCAGCAACCTGGCGCGCAGTGCCCAGGAAAGTGGGCAACTGGACCTGATCTGGGAATACACCGGCGTGTCGCTGGTGGCCTACAACCACGTCGACGAGAAACTCGACAGCGAACAGTCCTACGCTCGGGTGAAAGAACTCGACGCGAAAAAAGGCCTGGTCTGGCTCTCACCGTCGCGCTTCAGCAACACCTACGCCCTGGCGCTGCCGGAGAAGGTTGCGGCTGAGCATCCCGAAATCAACAGCATCAGCGACCTGACCCAGGCCGTCGCGCAAGATGCCAAGAGCAACCGCCTGGTGGCCCTGGACACCGAGTTCGCCAACCGTTCCGACGGCCTGGCCGGTATGGTCAAGCTGTACGACATGAACCTCACGCGCAAAAACACCCGGCAGATGGACGCCGGCCTGGTCTACACCGCGCTGCGTAATGGCCAGGTGTTTGCCGGTCTGGTCTACACCACCGACGGTCGCCTGAACGCCTTCAAACTGAAGCTGCTGGCAGACGACAAGCACTACTTCCCGGACTACACCGCCGCGCCCGTGGTGCGTCAGGTGTATCTCGACGCGCACCCGGAACTGGCCGCTGACCTCAAGCCATTGGCCGAGCTGTTCGACGACGAAACCATGCGCCAGTTGAACGCGCGGGTCGACGTCGACCATGAAAGCCCCTCCGCGGTTGCCGCCGACTTCCTGCGCCAACATCCGATCAACTAATAAGAGGAGAAGACATGGAATTCCTGAACGCCTTTTCCCATCTTGATTGGGCCCAAGTCCTACAACTGACCGGGCAGCACATCACCCTGGTCGGTATCGCCGTGATCCTCGCGATCCTGATCGGTGTGCCCCTGGGCATCCTGATGACGCGCTTCCCGACGCTCGCAGGCCCGCTGCAAGCCAGCGCCACGGTGCTGCTGACCGTGCCGTCCATCGCCCTGTTCGGCCTGCTGCTGCCGTTCTACTCCAAGTTCGGCCAGGGCCTGGGGCCAATGCCGGCGATCACCGCCGTGTTCCTCTACTCCCTGCTGCCGATCATGCGTAACACCTACCTCGCCCTCACCGGCGTGGAACCGGGTATTCGCGAAGCCGCACGCGGCATCGGCATGACCTTCGGCCAGCGCCTGCGCATGGTCGAGTTGCCCATCGCCGTGCCGGTGATCCTCGCCGGTGTGCGCACCGCCGTGGTGATGAATATTGGTGTGATGACCATCGCCGCCACCATCGGCGCCGGTGGCCTGGGTGTACTTATTCTGGCTTCCATCAGCCGCAGCGACATGTCGATGCTGATCGTCGGCGCCGTGCTGGTCAGTCTCCTGGCCATTTTTGCCGACCTGCTCTTGCAATGGCTGCAACGCTCGCTGACTCCAAAAGGATTGCTCAAATGATCGAACTTCAAAACCTGTCCAAGACCTTCCAAAGCAACGGCAAGACTGTCACGGCCGTGAACGATGTAAGCCTGACCGTCAATGAAGGCGAGATTTGCGTGTTCCTCGGCCCGTCGGGCTGCGGCAAAAGCACCACGCTGAAGATGATCAACCGCCTGATCAAGCCGACCTCGGGCAAGATCCTGATCAACGGCGAAGACACCACCGACCTCGACGAAGTGACCCTGCGTCGCAACATCGGTTATGTGATCCAGCAGATCGGCCTGTTCCCGAACATGACCATCGAGGAAAACATCGTGGTCGTGCCGAAATTGCTCGGCTGGGACAAGCAAAAATGCCATGATCGCGCCCGCGAGTTGATGAGCATGATCAAGCTGGAACCCAAGCAATACCTGCATCGCTACCCGCGTGAATTGTCGGGCGGCCAACAACAACGGATCGGCGTGATCCGCGCCCTGGCGGCCGACGCGCCGTTGCTGTTGATGGATGAACCGTTCGGCGCGGTCGACCCGATCAACCGCGAAATGATCCAGAACGAATTCTTCGAGATGCAGCGTGCGCTGAACAAGACCGTGATCATGGTCAGCCACGACATCGACGAAGCAATCAAGCTGGGCGACAAGATCGCGATCTTCCGTGCCGGCAAGCTGCTGCAGATCGATCATCCGGACACCCTGCTGGCGCACCCGGCCGACGAGTTTGTCAGCAACTTCGTGGGCCAGGACAGCACCCTCAAGCGCCTGTTGCTGGTGAAGGCCGAAGACGCGGCGGACAATGCCCCTTCGGTGAGCCCGGAAACGCCAGTGGCGGACGCGCTGGAGCTGATGGACGAGCATGACCGTCGCTACGTGGTGGTCACCTGTGCCGAGAACAAGGCGCTGGGTTATGTACGACGTCGCGACCTGCACCGTCAGACCGGCACCTGCGGCCAGTACCTGCGCGAGTTCAACGCCACGGCGGCGTATGACGAGCATCTGCGCATCCTGCTGTCGCGGATGTACGAGTTCAACCGTTCGTGGTTGCCGGTGATGGATGCGGAGCGGGTGTTCCTCGGTGAGGTGACGCAGGAGTCGATTGCCGAGTACTTGAGCTCGGGTAAGTCCCGAGGTGGCAAGACCAGCATCGTTTCGCCTGCCGAGACAGCACTCGCCTGAGTTGACACCACGCGGTTAAAACTGTGGGAGCGGGCTTGCTCGCGAATGCGGTCTGTCAGTTGTAGTTGCTGTGACTGACACGCCGCTTTCGCGAGCAAGCCCGCTCCCACATTTGGATCTCTGGTGTGTCAGTTAATACCCTCAATTCCCCACATCCGGGGAACATCATTCCGTCACACCTGTCGGTTACATAAGTAGCTGCACGGGTTCGCGCGACGAACGCGTGCAAAAACGCGACATTTTTAGTTGATCTCAAGCCCCTCACGCCCTAAAGTTCGCGCCGAACGTCCATGCTGGAAACGATCCATCCGGCTCAAGTACTGACGACGAGACAGCAAGGCCAAGGGAAGCGGTTATTCCCATGGCCTTTTTGCTTTCGGCGACATGCCTTGGGAAGTAGGCGAACCAAAGTGGGGATACGGAGGACGTTCATTTGCACCCATTGATCAATTTAGTTTGCCCTTAGGAGTTCCCAGCATGTCGATCAACGTCGAAGATTATTTCGCGCGCGCCACTTTTGACAAAATGAAGGCGTTCGCCGACAAGCAAGAAACCCCGTTCGTGGTGATCGACACCGCGATGATCAGCCAGGCCTACGATGACCTGCGCGCCGGTTTCGAATTCGCCAAGGTGTATTACGCGGTCAAGGCCAACCCGGCTGTCGAGATCATCGACCTGCTCAAAGAGAAAGGTTCGAGCTTCGACATCGCCTCGATCTACGAGCTGGATAAAGTGATGGACCGTGGCGTCAGCGCCGACCGCATCAGCTACGGCAACACCATCAAGAAGTCCAAGGACATCCGCTACTTCTACGAGAAAGGCGTGCGCCTGTTCTCCACCGACTCCGAAGCCGACCTGCGCAACATCGCCAAGGCCGCGCCGGGTTCGAAAGTGTATGTGCGTATCCTCACCGAAGGCTCGACCACGGCTGACTGGCCTTTGTCGCGCAAATTCGGCTGCCAGACCGACATGGCCATGGACCTGCTGATCCTGGCCCGTGACCTGGGCCTGGTGCCTTACGGCATCTCGTTCCACGTGGGTTCGCAACAGCGCGACATCAGCGTGTGGGACGCGGCGATCGCCAAGGTCAAAGTGATCTTCGAACGCCTGAAAGAAGAAGACGGCATCCACCTCAAGCTGATCAACATGGGTGGCGGCTTCCCGGCCAACTACATAACCCGCACCAACAGCCTGGAAACCTACGCTGAAGAAATCATCCGTTTCCTCAAGGAAGACTTCGGCGACGACCTGCCGGAAATCATCCTGGAGCCGGGCCGTTCGTTGATTGCCAACGCCGGTATCCTGGTCAGCGAAGTGGTGCTGGTGGCGCGTAAATCCCGTACCGCCGTCGAGCGTTGGGTGTATACGGATGTGGGCAAGTTCTCCGGCCTGATCGAAACCATGGACGAAGCCATCAAGTTCCCGATCTGGACCGAGAAGAAAGGCGAGATGGAAGAAGTGGTCATTGCCGGCCCAACCTGCGACAGCGCCGACATCATGTACGAGAACTACAAGTACGGCCTGCCGCTGAACCTGGCGATTGGTGATCGTCTGTACTGGTTGTCGACCGGTGCCTACACCACCAGCTACAGCGCAGTTGAGTTCAATGGCTTTCCGCCACTGAAGTCGTTCTACGTATAAAACGGCTGCAGCTAAAAAACCCATGACAATTCATGGGTTTTTTTACGCCTTAAGAAAGGCTGCCTGCGCGCTCACGGTAGGCCTCTGCCATTGCTCTGATTTGCGGGTTGCTCGCCGCTGAGAGCGCCTGGTGCGCCGTGCGCAAAAACTTCAAATTCCCCCCCGCCAACGCTTTGCGCAACCACTCCAGCGCCGCGTCGATTTGCCCCCTGTCGGCCAACACCGCCGCATAGCTGAACTGCCCGCGAAAATCGCCGCCTTCGGCCGAGCGCCGATACCAGTCCACCGCCGCCTCCAGATCCTGCCCACAGAAGCGACCGTCTTCCAGATAACGCCCCAGCAGATTCATCGACTTGGCATGGCCTTGTTCCGCTGCCTGGCGGTACAGGCTCAGCGCTTGTTGCTGGTCTTCGGCAATACCGCGCCCGGTCGCCAACAGGTTGGCGTAGTTGTATTGCGCCCAATCCAAACCGGCCTCGGCGGCCAAACGGTACTCTCGCGCCGCTGCCGTTTCATCTGCCGCACCACCCCAGCCATGTTCCAAACAGCGCCCGGTCATATTGCGCGCCATCAAGTGCCCGCCCTTCGCCGCAATCTGGAACCAGCGCAACGCCAGCGCTTCATCGCGGGTAATGCCACGGCCTTCCAGCAGGATCTGCCCGAGCAACGCCTGGGCATCGACCACGCCCTCCTTTGCCGCCACCAGGATCGCCTGGGCGGCGCGCACGGGGGAATCATCGAGCATGCTTTGCAGTTGCTCGACGTTGAGCACTTCTTCACGGCGCAACAAGAAGCCCATGTCAGACCTCGACCCAGCGGCGCAACAGGTTGTGGTAGGTGCCGGTGAGCTGGATCAGCGCAGGGTGGTCTGGCACATCGGCGCTCAGTTGCTGGATCGCACCGTCCATTTCGAACAGCAGGGTGCGCTGGCTGTCTTCGCGCACCAGGCTTTGGGTCCAGAAGAACGAGGCGTAGCGCGCGCCACGGGTCACGGCGTTGACTTTATGCAGGCTGGAACCGGGGTACAGCACCATGTCGCCGGCCGGCAACTTCACACGCTGCAGGCCAAAGGTGTCCTGGATCTCCAGCTCGCCGCCGTCGTACTCCTCGGGATCGCTGAAAAACAAGGTGGATGACAAATCGGTGCGCACGCGCTCGTGGCTGCCTTTGGGCTGGCGTACGGCATTGTCGATGTGAAAGTCGAAACTGCCACCGGCGGTGTAGCAATTGAGCAAAGGCGGGAAGACCTTGTGCGGTAACGCCGCCGACATAAACAACGGGTTCTGCCACAAACGTTCCAGCATCGCCGCGCCAATTTCCTTGGCGAGCGGGTGACCTTCAGGCAATTGCAGGTTGTGCTTGGCCTTGGCGGACTGGTGTCCGGCAGTGATTTTACCGTCGGCCCAATCGGCGGTTTCCAGGGCCTGGCGAATGCGCTGCACTTCCTCACGAGAGAACAGGCCGGGGATGTGCAGCAGCATGGGCAATACCTGAATTCAGAGAGGCGCCAATGGTATTGATTCTTATCCGCCCTGTAAAACGTCGGGACGGATGAGTTCGTAAAAACCGTAAGCAAAAAGTGTAAAGAATGTAAATTCAGTGCAATTAGCAATGTATCGCAATTGATAGAAATACTTGTTAACACTATATTCCGCGGCCTCACATCCTTGGGGAAAGGACACGTCATGTCGCGCACCACTACAAAAATACCTGCCAGTTCACCACGCATGCTGGCTTCGGCCATCGGCGTTGCCCTCAGCGCCAGCTCTGTCGCCCATCTGGCGCAAGCGGCCGAAGACACTGAACAAAAAGGCCAGCGCAACAGCATCTCCTTGGGCGCCACCAGCATTACCGGCGAAGAACAGGACAACACCTCTTACCAGGTCGAAAAAGCCTCGTCGCAGAAATACACTGCGCCGCTGGTCGACACGCCGCGTTCCGTCACCGTGGTGCCGCAACAAGTGCTCAAGGACACCGCCGCCACCTCGCTGCAGGACGCCTTGCGTACTGTACCGGGCATCACGTTCGGCGCTGGTGAAGGCGGCAATCCCCAGGGCGACCGCCCGTTCATCCGTGGTTTTGACGCCCAGGGCGACACCTACCTGGACGGCGTGCGCGACACGGGCGGCCAGAGCCGTGAGATCTTCGACATCGAATCGATCGAAGTCAGCAAGGGCCCGAACTCGTCGTTCGGCGGCCGTGGATCGGCTGGCGGCAGCCTCAACCTGGTGAGCAAGACCCCACAAGCGCGGGACTTCACCAACGGCGGCTTCACCTACGGTTCCGACCAGACCCGCCGCTATGTGCTCGACGTGAACCGTCAGTTCCTCGACGACAGCGCCGCGTTCCGCCTGAACCTGATGAGCCACGAACAGAACGTCGCCGGTCGCGACGCGATCAATTACGACCGCTGGGGTGTCGCCCCGTCGCTGACGTTTGGCCTGGGCACCCCGACCCGCGTCAACCTCAGCTACTACCACATGGAAAGCAACGACCTGCCGGACTCGGGCATTCCCTACGGCTACAGCTCGTCGACCGCCACCGCCCACGTGCATGACAAACCCACTGACGGCGGCGACAGCAACAACTTCTACGGTCTCAAGAGCCGTGACTTCCGCAAGACGCGCGCCGACATCAGCACGATCTCCGTCGAGCACGACCTGAACGACAACATGACCCTGAAAAACACCTTGCGCCACGGCAGCACCGGCCAGGATTACGTGCTGACCCAGCCGGATGACAGCCAGCGCAACGTCAATCGCTTCGGCATGGTGTGGCGTCGAGCCAACACCCGCGTGTCCACCACCACGACCACCACCAACCAGACCGACCTGTTCGGCAGCTTCCAGGCCCTGGGCTTCAAGCACAGCTACTCCACCGGCCTGGAATTCACCGGCGAAGAAACCCGTGTCAGCGGCTACACCGTCACCCCGAACAGCAACCCGACCTGCACCGTGGCCGCCGGCAGCCAGGGCGGCCAGTGCACTTCGCTGGGCAACCCGAACCCGGATGACGCCTGGAACGGCTCCATCGCCCGCAACTACATGGGCACCAACACCAAGGCCACCAGCCGCGCCGCGTATGTGTTCGACACCATCGAACTCGACCCGAAATGGCTGCTGAACGTCGGCCTGCGCTACGACACCTTCGACACCGAAGCCAATACCAACGCCGTGCCGACGTCCACCGTGCAGGCGCGCAGCAAGGTCAAGGACGACAGTCAGTTCTTCAACTGGCAGGCCGGCCTGGTCTGGAAGCCACTGGACAACGGCAGTATCTACACCTCCTACGCTACCTCGGCCTCGCCGGCCGGCGGCCTGGTGGGTGAAGGCGTGGACAACAACGCGATTCCGACCGGTATCAACACCAGCGACCTCAAGCCAGAAGAAACCGTCAACTACGAGCTGGGCACCAAGTGGGACCTGTTCCACAACCGCTTGTCGCTGTCGGCTGCGGTGTTCCGTACCGAGAAGAAAAACACGCGCATCCTGGTGGACTCCAACACCTACCAAACCGCAGGCGAATCCCGCGTAGACGGCCTGGAGTTGTCCGCCAGCGGCAAGATCACGGACCAATGGCAAGTGTTCGCCGGCTACAGCTACCTCAAAGCCGAGCTGGTTGACCCGGGCAAGAACGGCAACCGCCAGGGTGTCGTCACTGCCGGCTCCAACAAAGGCAATCAGATGCCCAACACCCCGGAGAACTCGTTCAGCCTGTGGACCACCTATGACGTGACCCCGAAGCTGACCATCGGTGGCGGCGCGTTCTACGTCGACCAGGTTTATGGCGATGCGGCCAACACCGTGTACGTGCCGTCCTACACCCGCTACGACGCCATGGCCAGCTACAAGCTGACCAAGAACGTCGACCTGCAATTGAACGTGCAGAACCTGACCGACAAGACCTATTACGACAAGGCCTACGCCTCGCACTTCGCCAACCAGGCGGCCGGTCGTACGGCCCTGTTGTCCACCAGCTTCCACTTCTAAACAGCCGCACCACGCAGCAAAAAGCCCCACGCATCGGATGCGTGGGGCTTTTGCGTGTAAAACAGAATGTTTCTCGACAAGCCACGGCATAATGCGCGCCGTGCCCTACATATCCGGATAGACGAGGCGGTCAGACGTGTTGAAGAAAACCCTGTTCCAGTTGCACTGGTTCTTCGGCATTACCGCCGGGCTGGTGCTGGCCTTGATGGGGATCACCGGGGCTGCGGTCTCGTTTCAGGATGAAATCCTACGGGCGCTCAACCCGAGCGTACTGACCGTGGAAAAACGCGAAGCCGGTGTATTGCCGCCCGCCGAGCTGGTGCGCAAGCTGGAAGCCACCGAAGGCCAGACCGTGGCCATGCTGTTCGTGGAGAGCGAAAGCGGCAACGCCGCCCGCGTGTTCTTCACCCCGCCGACCGGCGAACGCCGTGGCCAGTTGCGCTATTTCGATCCCTACACCGGCGACTACATGGGCGACGTGGTCGGCCAGGAGGTTTTCGGCTTCCTGCTGCAATTCCACCGTTTCCTGGTGATGGGCGATACCGGTCGCAACATCACCGGCGCGTGCACGCTGATCCTGGTGTTCTTCTGCCTGTCCGGGTTGTACCTGCGCTGGCCGCGCCAAGTGGCAAGCTGGCGTGCCTGGCTGACCTTGGATTGGCGTAAAAAAGGCCGTGCCTTCAACTGGGACCTGCACTCGGTGTTCGGCACCTGGTGCCTGTTGGCGTATCTGCTGTCGGCACTGACCGGGCTGTATTGGTCCTACGACTGGTACAGCCAGGGCCTGACCCAGCTGCTGTCCGACGCCCCACAGAATGAACGGGTGCGCAAACGCGGCCCAGCCCCTGAAGGTCCGGCGCCCGTGGCCAATTACGATGCGATCTGGAGCAGCATCTACAGCAACGCCGGCCCCGGCTTGAGTGCCTACAACATCCGCATGCCAGCTGTCGCCGGGCAACCGGCCACCGTGTACTACCTGCTAAACAATTCGCCCCATGACCGCGCGTTGAACCAGATCAACCTGGACCCGGCGACCGGCGAGGTGAAATCCCACGACCGCTACGCCAGCAAGACCTTCGGCTCACAACTGCTGACCAGCGTCTACGCGCTGCACACCGGCAGCTACTTCGGCCTGGCAGGACGGATCATCCTCACGCTCAGCTCGTTGCTGATGCCGCTGTTCTTCATCACCGGCTGGCTGTTGTACCTGGACCGTCGTCGCAAGAAGCGCCAGGTGCGTGACGCGCGTAAAGGCCTCACGGCCAACACCAGCGATGCCCCGGCCTGGCTGATCGGCTTTGCCAGCCAGAGCGGTTTTGCCGAGCAATTGGCCTGGCAAACGGCTGGCCAATTACAGGCGGCCGGCTTGCCGGTGAAGGTGCAATCCCTGAGCAGCGTCAGCCAGGATGACCTGCGCCAGTCGGAAAATGCGCTGTTCGTGGTCAGCACCTTCGGCGACGGCGAAGCCCCTGACAGTGCTCGCGGATTCGATCGCAGCGTGCTCGGCCAAGACCTGCCCCTAAAGGGCTTGAACTACTCGGTCCTGGCTCTGGGCGACCGTCAATACGAACACTTCTGCGGCTTCGCGCGGCGCCTGCATTTCTGGCTGACCCATCAGGGCGGCAACGCTTTATTTGCTCCGGTAGAAGTCGACAGCGGTGACACCGCCGCCCTGCTGCACTGGCAACAACAACTCGGCCAGCTCACCGGCCACGCCCCGGCGGCCGCTTGGCCGACCGCGCAGTACGAAAACTGGACACTGAGCCAACGCACGCTGCTCAACCGCGACAGCGCAGGCGCCGATGTCTACTTGCTGGGCCTCACCTCCTCGTCACCACAACGCTGGCAAGCCGGCGACCTGGTGGAAGTGCTGCCGCGCAACTGCCCTTGGGCCATCGAACACTTCCTCGAAGGCCTGGGCCTGGCCGGCAGTGACGGCGTGTTGATCGACGGCATGGCGCACACCCTCGACCAGGCCCTGGCCACTCGCCAACTGCCGACGCATCGCGCCCACCTGGTCGGCCTGCATGCCCAGGCGCTGGTGGACGCGCTGGTGCCGCTGGGCATGCGCGAATACTCCATCGCCTCGATTGCCAGCGATGGCGTACTCGAATTGATCGTGCGCCAGGAACGCCACCCCGACGGCAGCCTGGGCCTGGGATCAGGCTGGCTCACCGAACATGCCGCCCTCGGCTCCAGCATCAGCCTGCGCCTGCGCCGCAACAGTGGCTTCCACCTGCCGCAAGCACCCGTGCCGCTGATCCTGCTGGGCAACGGCACCGGCCTGGCCGGCCTGCGCAGTTTGCTCAAGGCGCGCATTGCCGACGGCCAGCAGCGTAACTGGCTGCTGTTCGGTGAGCGCAATATCAAGCATGACTTCCTCTGTCAGGACGAACTGCAAGGCTGGCTGGCCAGTGGCGATCTGGCGCTGCTGGACCTGGCGTTTTCCCGCGACCAGGAGGAAAAAATCTACGTGCAGGATCGCCTGCGGGAGTCAGCCGAAGTACTGCGTAAGTGGCTGAGCGACGGCGCGGCGATTTATGTGTGCGGGAGCCTGCAGGGGATGGCGACTGGGGTGGATCAGGCGTTGGTGGACATCCTTGGCAGTGAAGCCGTGGAGCGGTTGATCGAACAAGGTCGCTATCGCCGCGACGTCTACTGATTGGCAACTGTGGGAGCCCGCTCCCACAGGTTGATTGAGTTCCAAGTCAGGTGGGCTGGAGTTTTTGTTCAAAGACCGAAACGCCATCCAGATCCCGCAAAATCACGGTCAACTCCGCCGTCTGCCCATCAATGTTCACCTCGCCAAAAAACTGAAAACCGGCAAATGGCGAGGTGTTCTGCGCCGGCGGCGCCTTCTCGAACACCACCTCTGGCCCAAAGGTCTTGTCCAACGGATTAGGCCCGAAACTCCCCGCATTCAACGGCCCGGCGACAAACTCCCAGAACGGCTCGAAATCCTGGAACGCCGCGCGATCCGGGTGATAGTGGTGTGCCGCGCAGTAATGCACATCCGCCGTCAGCCACACATGGTTACGCACCTTCTGCGCCCTTAAAAAGCCCAGCAGCTCGGCAATTTCCAGCTCACGCCCTTGCGGTGCGCCTGGGTCGTTGTTGGCAATCGCTTCCCAGCGCGGCACGCCGGGGCTCACTTCGCCATCAGGCACACCCAGGCCAATTGGCATGTCAGCGGCGACGACTTTCCACTGCGCCTGCGAGCCCTTGAGTTCACGCTTGAGCCAATCCAACTGCTCGCGGCCGAGGAAGGGTTTTTCAGCGCCCAGGTTGTCATCGTTCGGCCCGCGATAGCTGCGCATGTCCAGCACGAACACATCCAGCAACGGCCCATAGCCGAGCTTGCGATAAATGCGCCCGCCGCCATCGGCGCTCTGCCGGCGCATCGGTGAATATTCCAGCCAGGCCTGGCGCGCACGGCCGACCAAGGTGTTGATGTCCTTGACCTGGTAACGCTCATCCAACTGCTTGCTTGGCGACCAGTTGTTCACCACTTCATGGTCGTCCCACTGCCAGATCTGCGGCACTTCGGCGTTGAAGCGACGGACGTTTTCGTCCATCAGGTTGTAGCGGTAGTTGCCGCGATATTCATCCAGGGTTTCAGCCACCTTGCTCTTGGCGTCGGTGGTGAGGTTGCGCCAGATGCGCCCGTCTTCGACCGTGAGCTGGGCCGGCACTGGGCCGTCTGCATAGATGGTGTCGCCGCTGTGGATAAAAAAGTCCGGCAGGCGCAGGCGCATCGCTTCATAGATGCGCATGCCGCCGATGTCCGGGTTGATGCCGAAGCCCTGGCCGACGGTGTCGCCACTCCACACAAAACGAATATCGCGGCGCTGCTGCGGCACGCTGCGCAAGTGGCCAAACCAGGGTTCGCTGGCAACGCCGGTCTGGGCGTCTTCGAAGTGCACGCGGTAGAAAATCGCTTGGTTGGCGGGCAGCCCAGTGAGTTCGACACGGGCGGTAAAGTCGGTGCGGTTGTCGGCCAGGGGCGAAACAAATCGACGCGGGTTGCTGAAGACGCTGCGGGTGTCCCACTCCACCACCATGCGGGCCGGGCGGTCGCTGCGGCTCCAGATCATGGCGCGATCACCGAGCAGGTCGCCGGACTGCACGCCGTCGGTGAGTTGCGGCCGGTCCTTCACAGAGGCGATCACCGCCGGGGCCAGGCCCGGCAACAACAGGCCGGCGCCGACGGCTTGCATCACGCGGCGGCGGCCGAGATCGAAGTGGCTCATGCAGGTGCCCTCTTGGTTATCAAAAGGGCCACTTAAGCATGGGGTTATGACACCGGTGCGACAGTCAGCTCGACCGCTTCCGGACGTTTGATCAGCGCATACACCAGGCCGGTCAGCAGGCTACCGGCGACAATCGCCAGCAGGTACAGCAGCGCGTGGTTCATCGCATTCGGAATGACCAGCACCGCGAGGCCGCCGTGGGGCGCCGCGAGCTTGCAACCAAAGTACATCGACAGCGCACCCGCCAACGCGCCACCGGCGATACTGGCCGGGATCACGCGCAGCGGGTCTTTGGCTGCAAAGGGAATCGCGCCTTCGGAGATAAACACCATGCCGAGAATGATCGCCGCCTTGCCGGCCTCACGCTCCGTCTGGGCAAATTTGCGGCGTGCCAGGAAGGTGGCGATGCCCATGCCGATGGGCGGCACCATGCCCGCCGCCATCACTGCGGCTATCGGCGCACCACTGTGCTCGGCGAGCATGCCGACGGAAAACGCATAAGCTGCCTTGTTGATCGGCCCACCGAGGTCGACGCACATCATGCCGCCCAACAGCACACCCAGCAGCACGGCGTTGGTAGTGCCCATATTGTTGAGGAATCCCGTCAGGCCCACCAGCATGCGCGCCACCGGCGGCCCGACCAGGTAGATCATCGCCAGGCCGGTGAACAGGCTCGCCAGCAAGGGAATGATCAGGATCGGTTTCAGCGCATCCAGGCTTTGCGGCAGCTTGACCGCGCGGGTGATCAGCTTGACGCAATAACCGGCCAGGAAACCGGCGAATATCCCGCCGATGAAGCCAGCGCCCAATGTCGTCGCCAGCAACCCGCCGATCATGCCGGGGGCCAGGGCGGGACGGTCGGCAATGGAGTACGCGATGTAGCCTGCCAGCAGCGGCACCATCAACATGAAAGCCTGGTTACCCACCGTTTTCAACGCGGCAGCCAGGGTGCCTTGCTCTTCAAACGCCGTGATGCCGAACATATAGGACAAGGCAATCAACAACCCACCCGCCACCACCATTGGCAACATGAACGACACACCGGTCAACAGGTGTTTATACACGCCAGTCTTTTCTTGCTTGGCCACCACACCGCTTGCCGCGTTTTCCACCGCACCTTCGGCCAGGGCCTTGTTGAGGGTGGCCTCGGATTGCTTGAGGGCAATGCCGGTGCCGCAACGGTAGATCTTCTTGCCGGCGAAGCGCTCGGTGGCGACTTCGATATCCGCCGCCAACAACACTACATCGGCGTCGGCGATGGCCTGCGGGCTCAAGGGCGTGCGCGCGCCGACCGAGCCCTGGGTCTCGACCTGCAAGTCGTAGCCCAGCCGCTTGGCGGTCTGTTGCAAGGCTTCGGCAGCCATGAAGGTGTGGGCCACGCCCGTCGGGCAAGCGGTGATGGCAACGATGCGCGGTGCATTCTTGGCCGCCTGCTGCGTAGCCACATACACCTGCGCCTCTTCAGCACCACGACGCAATACCGCGTCGACATCCGCCAGCGCCTGGGCCGGCGTGCTCTGGAACACACGTTTGCCGACAAACCGTTGCATATCCACCGACGTACTGGTGACCAACAACACCCATTCAGCATCGTCGATCGTGGCCTGGGACAACTGGCGTTCCGGGCGCTGCACATCCACCACTTCAACGCTGGTGCTCCAGCCCTGGCGTTGCGCGGCGGCGTCCAACAAGCGGGCGCACAGCACACTGGTGACCATGCCGTTCGGGCAGGCGGTAACAATGGCTAACTTCATCACAAACCCTCTTATTGTTCTGTCAGCGCACGCACGTGGACGCCGCTTTCGAGTTGTTCCAGCTGCGCGTGGTCGCTGATGCCGAAACCGATCTGCGTCACCGCCATCGCGGCAATTGCCGTGGCGCGGCGCAGGGTTTGCTCCGGCGTATCGCCACTGAGCAGACCGTGGAGCATCCCAGCCAACAGCGAGTCGCCGGCGCCGACGGTGCTGGCGACCGCGACCTTGGGCGGTGTGGCGTGCAGCGACGCGCCTGGGCTGTACCAGCTCACACCCGCAGCGCCGTCGGAAACCACCACGTGTTCCACACCTTGTTGATGCAATTGGCTGATGGCATCCGGGGCATTCCCCAAGGCGTCGGCCAGTTCTTCGGTATTGGGTTTGACCAGCCACGGACCGGCCTTAAGACCGGCGCGCAGCGCCTCACCGCTGGTGTCCAAGGCGACTTTCAAACCCAGGCCCTTGATCTTCTCCAGCATGCTTTGGAACCACTCAGGGCTGATACCACGCGGCAAGCTGCCGGCCACTACCACCGCATCAAATTCAGGGCCGACGATGGCGATGAGTTTGAGCAGCTCTGCTTGCGCCGCTTCACTCACCAGCGGCCCAGGCGCATTGATATCGGTGACCCGGCCATCCTGCTCGGCAATCTTGATGTTGCTGCGTGTCTCGCCCGGCACACGTATAAACGCATTGCCAAATCGACGGCGGGCGATCAGCGCGTCGAACGCCTGGGGGTTTTCTTCACCGAGAAACCCGCCCACGCTCACCTGATGGCCCAGGTCGGCCAGCACCTGCGCCACATTCACACCCTTGCCGGCGGCATGGGTCAGCAGGGTTTCGCTGCGGTTCACTTCACCCGGTTCCAGGCGCGCCAGGCGTACCGTCAGGTCCAACGCCGGGTTCAGCGTCAGGGTCAGAATCCTTGCCATCTATACGGCCTCCACGAGGGCTCGCACTTCGGCGGGCGAGCCCACCGCCAGTGCTTGTTGCGCCAGGCCCTGGGCCTCGCTCAGACTGAATTCGCGCACGCGCGCCTTCACTTCAGGGATGCTGCGGGCCGACACGCTCAGCTCATCCACCCCCAGGCCGATCAGCACCGGCACCGCCAACGGATCAGCCGCCAACTCGCCGCACACGCCAACCCACTTGCCATGGGCATGGGCGGCGCGCACGGTGATGTCGATCAGTTGCAACACCGCCGGGTGCAGGCCATCGGCCTGGGCGGACAGGGTCGGGTGGCCACGGTCGATGGCCAGGGTGTACTGGGTCAGGTCGTTAGTGCCGACGCTGAAAAAGTCCACTTCCTTGGCCAGGACCGGCGCCAGCAATGCGGCCGACGGCACTTCGATCATGATGCCCAGTTGCAGGTCTGCCACCGGGATTTCCAGGCGCAGGCGCTCGGTCATGTCGCGGGCCGCGCGCCATTCGTCAACACTGCCGACCATGGGGAACATGATGCGCAGCGGGCGGTTGTCCGCCGAGCGCAGCAGCGCCCGCAGTTGCGCTTCCATGATCTGTGGGCGCTGCAAGGTCAGACGAATGCCGCGCACGCCGAGGAAGGGGTTTTCCTCTTGGGCGATCGGCCAGTAAGGCAGCGGTTTGTCGCCGCCCACATCGAGGGTGCGCACCACCAGCGGACGACCGGCGAGGCCATCGAGGACACGGCGGTATTCGGCTTCCTGGGTGGCCTCGTCCGGCGCTTGCGGGTGGGCCATGAAAATCAGTTCGGTGCGCAGCAAGCCAATGCCTTCGGCGCCCTGCTCCACCGCGCTGGCAACCCCGGCACTTTCGCCGATGTTGGCGAACACTTCCACCGCATGCCCGTCGCGGGTCAGGGCCGGTTCATGGCGCTGCGCCGAGGCGGCTTGCAAGCGTTGCTCGCGGGTGTCGCGCTCGACCGTTGCGCGCTGCAGGGTCGCGGCGTCGGCGTCTACATGCAGGCGGCCGCGCTGGCCATCCAGCAACAATGGCGTGCCGGAAACCAGCAGCAACACTGCCGGACCGGCACCGACCAGCGCGGGAATCCCGAGGGCGCGGGCGACAATGGCGCTGTGGGCCGTCGCGCCGCCACGGGCGGTGAGGATGCCGGCGACGCGCGCCGGGTCCAGACGCGCCACATCGGACGGACCGACTTCGTCCATCACCAGAATGTAAGGTTCGCTCGGCTCCTGGGCGGTTTCGACGCCACAAAGCTGCGCCAGCACACGACGGCCGACGTCACGCAGGTCGGCGGCGCGCTCGGCGAGCAAGGCGTCCTGCAACGACTCCTGCTGCCTGGCCGCCGCCTCGATCACACTCATCCACGCCGCTTCAGCGCTTTCGCCTTGCTTGAGGCGGGTGTCGACTTCGTCGGTGAGTTCCGGGTCGTCGAGCATTTCCTGGTGGGTGATGAAAATCTCGCGGATCGCCTTGGATTGGCTGCGTTCGATCAGGCCCTGGATATCCCGGCGCACATCGGCCAAGGCGCCGTGCAGGCGCTGGCGCTCGATGGCGGAAGATTCGCCGCGCAAGGGGTAATCGAAGACCTGCTGCACCTGGATATGCGCCGGGCCGATGGCAATGCCCGGCGCGGCGGCGATGGCCTGGATCTGGCTGCCGGCCAAGGGTGCGCTGAGCACCGGCTCGATATCGACGACTTCAGGCGGGGCGCTTTGGGTCGGCAGCGGCTCGACCTCTTCACCCAAGCCCTCTTCCACCGCCGCCAACAACGCGGGCAGCGCGTCGCCGGCAATGGTCGGCTCGGCGACAAACTCCAGCACCTGGCCGCGACGCGCGCCGAGGCTCAGCAGTTTGCTCAGGCTTTTTACCGACACGGCGCCCACGGGGCCATCGACGATGCGCACACGCAGGTCGCCTTCAAAACTTTTCGCCAACTGCGCCAGGATCTTCGCTGGGCGCGCATGCAGGCCATGAGCGTTGGCCAGGGTGATGCGCGCAGTGGGCCAGTCGGGCGGCAACTCACCGCCCAGCACCTCAAGCACGGCGCGGCTGCTGGTGGCGCGGCCGAGTTCCTGGCCGCGCCCTTCGATGAGCAAGGCGCACAAGCGTTCGAGCAGCGTCTGGTGAGCTTCGCCCAGGCTGGCCAGGCAGAACAGGCCGTTGAGCGGCTGGCCGAGGTAGCGCATGGGTTTGTCCGGGGTGACAAACGCCAACCCTGGGCGCTTGACGGTCTGCTCGCTGTGCAACCACCACAGGCCATCACCCAGGGGCAGCGCATCCACCTGCTGCAACACCGCGGCGAAACCATTGCTCACACAATCGGCCTGACGCAACAGCCGCGCACCGCGCCAAACCAACTCTTCGAAGTCGTCGGCGGACACGCCCAGGCTGATCATCTGCGCATCCAGCGCCAGTTCCTGCGGCGCACCTTGCAGCAGTTTCAACAGCGCTTCGGCGCTGCCGGCACGGCGCAGGGCCTGGCCCAGGTCGGTTTCGCCGAGGGCGCGGGTGAGCAGTTGCAACAGGCGCAGGTGTTCGTCGGATTTGGCGGCAATGCCGATGGCCAGGTAAACAATCTGGCCGTCGCCCCAGTCCACCCCTTCGGGGAACTGCAGCAGGCGCACACCGGTGGAGAACACCTGGTCGCGGGTTTCGGGGGTGCCGTGGGGGATGGCGATACCTTGGCCGAGGAAGGTCGAGCCTTGGGCTTCACGGGCTTGCAAACCGCTGAGGTAACCCTCGGCGACCAGGCCGTCGGCCACCAGTTTTTCAGCGAGCAGGTGCAAGGCAGCAGATTTGTCCACGGCCACCTGGCCCATGGAAATCTGCTCTACAGTGAGCTCAAGCATGCCGTTCTCCTAGTTAGTGCAGTGGCGCACTAGGTATTGTTTTAAACAAACAGTGTAAAGGGTGTTCAGGTTTTACTGACTGAGCAGTCAATTGGCAGTAGCCACTCAGTCGCGAACGTCGTAAAAATACGCTGGCTGAAACGTTTAATCTATAGTTTGTGGAAGACTACGCGTTAATTGCGCATCCTTGAAGAACCACTCGGCGCTTGAGCCAGGACATTGGTCGTGTACAGGAATCGGTTACGATTGGAGAAAATGTCGGGGCAAGCTCCAGAAAACAAGGAAATCCCGGTTTGAAACTCAGTGATATCGCCCGTCTCGCCGGTGTGTCCGTGACCACCGCCAGCTACGTCATAAATGGCAAGGCTGAACAGCAACGCATCAGCAGCGCCACCGTCGAACGGGTGCGTGCCGTGGTCGAAGCCCATGGCTTTACCCCCAACCCCCAGGCCGCCGGGCTGCGCAGTCGGCACACGCGCACCTTGGGCTTTATCCTGCCCGACCTGGAAAACCCCAGTTATGCACGCATCGCCAAGCTCCTGGAGCAAGGGGCTCGGGCACGTGGCTATCAACTGCTGATCGCCAGCTCCGACGATGACGCCGACAGCGAACGCCAACTGCTGCAACTGTTCCGCGCCCGGCGCTGTGATGCGCTGTTTGTCGCCAGCTGCCTGCCGGCCAGCGATGACAGTTACCGCGAGCTGCAGGCCAAGGGGCTGCCAGTGATTGCCATCGACCGGGTGATGGGCGCGGATCAATTCTGCTCGGTGGTCAGCGACGACCGACAGGCGTGCCAGCAATTGACCAGCAGTCTGTTGCAGCCATTGCCCAAGCAGATCGTGCTGATCGGTGCGCGGCCCGAGCTGAGCATCAGCCAGGAACGTGCCGCCGGTTTCCGCGAGGCCCTCGAAGGGTTCACCGGTGAAGTGATCGTCGAACACGGTGAAGCCTTCAGTCGCGATTGTGGCCGACAGTTGATGGAGCAACTTCTGCAGCAACTGGGGCATTTGCCTGACGCGCTGGTGACCACGTCCTACGTACTGCTGCAAGGCGTGTTCGACGCCTTGCATGACTTCCCGCTCAAATCACGACCGCTGCGCCTGGGCACCTTTGGTGATACCCAGTTGCTGGACTTCCTGCCGCTGCCGGTCAACGCCATGGCCCAGCAACATCAACTGATCGCCGAGACCGCACTGCGCCTGGCCCTGGCCGCGATTGAAGAAGAACAGTACCAGCCCGGCGTGCATGCCATCGGCCGGACGTTCAAGCAGCGCATTCGCGAGACCTGAGCGTGGAGTTGATCGACACCCACACCCATTTGGACTTTCCGGACTTCGACAGCGATCGCCGGGAAGTCCTCGCTCACAGCCGGGCACTGGGCGTACGACGCATGGTGGTATTGGGGGTGTATCAGCAAAATTGGCAGCGGTTGTGGGACCTGGTGCAAGCGGACGAAGGCTTGTTCGCTGCCTTTGGCCTGCACCCGGTGTACCTCGATGACCATCGCCCCACCGACCTGACGGAACTGGGCGACTGGCTGACCCGCCTGCACGGCCACCGGCAACTGTGCGCCGTGGGCGAAATCGGCTTGGATTACTTTCTCGAACAGCTGGACCGCGAACGCCAACAAAGCCTGTTCGAAGCACAACTGAAACTGGCGGTGGACTTCCAACTGCCGGCGCTTCTGCACGTGCGTCGCAGCCACGCCGCCGTAATTGCAACCCTCAAGCGCATTCGCCTGCCCCGTGGCGGCATCATCCATGCGTTCGCCGGCAGCCGTGAAGAAGCCCACGAATACATCAAGCTCGGCTTCAAACTGGGCTTGGGCGGCGCGGCGACCTGGCCTCAAGCCCTGCGCATGCACAAGGTGCTGGCCCACCTGCCGCTGGACGCGGTGGTACTGGAAACCGACTCACCGGATATGGCGCCCGCGATGCACCCCGGCCAACGCAACAGCCCCGAACACCTGCCGGACATCTGCACCGCGCTCGCCGAGCGCATGAATACCAGCCCTCTATTGCTGGCCGAGGCGAGCACACGCAATGGGTGCGAGCTGTTCAATTGGTAGAGAAGGCGAGACCACTTGCAGCTCCAGCGTTATCCGCTGACGATAGCGGGCATATCGCAGCACCAGGAAATGCACCAGCAGCACGATCAGCGAAATGTTGAATTGGCCGATCACACTGATCAGCCCCACCCACTCCGTCACCAGTGCCACGATGAGTGCCGTGCAGGTCAATACCACCATGCTCGGGCGCACCAGTGCCCAATGGTCTAGCGACCTGAATTGGCGCAATTGCCGAGGGCAGTTCAACTGCAAGATCCACTGGCAGTACGGGCAATCGAACGGTTCTTCGATGGCAATGGCGTTCAGTTGCCAAGGCTTGAGATTAAAGGTGATGTCGCAATGGGCGCAGTGCCCCTTGATGCCGATTACAGCGTTCATCGCTGTGCCTCCCCAGGACTTGAAATCGAGTGAAACAATTTTCCCCCATTCAAAACCCCAGAAAAGAGACGCAGCGAAATCAGGACGAGCACCACGCCAGCAAACGACAAATCCTACATTCTGATCTTACACGCGGAACGCGCCGATCAATTGCTTCAACTCGATCACCTGCATCGACAGCTGTCGGCTCGCCGCTTCGGTCTGATGTGCGCCTTGGGCGGCATGTTCGCCAGCCCGATTGATCTCAACGATGTTCTGGTCGATATCGTGGGCGACGGCGGTTTGCTGCTCCACGGCGGCGGCAATTTGCTGGTTCTGATCGACGATCATCCCTACGGCAGCGAGGATGTTTTCCAGGGCTTGCTGGACCTTTTCCGACTGGCCCACGGTGCCACTGGCCATTTCATGGCTGCTGCCCATGGCCTTCACGGCCGCCGCCACGCCGCTGTGCAAGCGGCTGATCATCTGCTCGATTTCCTCGGTGGAGTGCTGGGTGCGTCGTGCCAGGGTACGCACCTCGTCCGCCACTACCGCAAACCCACGCCCTTGCTCGCCGGCCCGCGCGGCCTCGATGGCCGCATTGAGTGCCAGCAAGTTGGTTTGTTCGGCGATACTCTTGATTACTTCCAACACGCTGCTGATGGACTGGCTGTCGGTGGCCAGTTGGTTGATCACCCGCACCGACTGATCGATCTCCGTCGCGAGTCGCGCAATGCTGCCCTGCTGCGACTGCACCAGGCCACGGCCGCTGACGGTTTCGTCATTGACGCTATGGGCACTGCTCACCGCCGCCGCCGCACTGCGCGCGACTTCCTGGGCGGTGGACGACATCTGGTTCATGGCCGTCGCCACCTGCTCGATCTGCGTGCGTTGCCCGGAAACCGCCTGATTGCTCTGGGCCGAGACCGTCTCCACCTGCCCGGCCTGTAACTCGACCTGGCTGACGGTGTGTCCGACGCGCTCGATCAAGTCATGGATCTTCGCCACGGTGCCGTTGAATACCTGGCCCAGGTCACCCAACTCATCGCGGCTATGGGCAACAAAGGTGACGGTCATGTCACCGGCCGCCACCTTATCCATCATCGCGCCCAGACGCCGCAGCGTGGTGCGCGTGGACGCGTAGAAGCCTGCGTACAGGTAGAAAATCAACAGGAACACCGCGCTCAGGGCCGAGACCAGCACCACCATGTGCGTGCGGTTTTGTGCCAGGCGCTGTTCCAACTGTTGCCCGAGAAAGGTCAGCGTGGCGTCATCCAACTGGTAGGTCTGGGCCATCAACTGACTGACACTGTCGTAAAAGGCCTGCCAGGGCGCATCAAGGGTTTCGGCCATCACCACCTGCTCCTCGAATAACTCGCTGCCTTGCTTGAGGCTGGCGTTGCTGGTCTTGGCCAGGCTGTCGAGGGCCGCGTGCGCGGCTTTGCTGGAGCCCAAGGCATCCTGCAACTTCAAGCCATACTCGGCCTGGAGTTTTTCCAATTGCTGCAACAGCTCGTCAAAGCGTGTGCTGGACGACGAGTTGAGAAAGCCCTGGCCCAGGGAATACGCGCCCATTGCCCGGCCTTCGCCCAGGGTCTGGGTGACTTGCGGGGTCACGCTGGTGATCAGTTCACTGAGTTGGCGCAGGTCGCTTTGGGAATCGCGGCTTAAGCCGGACTGGCTGGCGATGATCTGGCTGAGCATCTGCGCCTTGTTGAGCAACTTGCCGATCAGGGCACTTTTGCTCAGCAGCGAGGTTTCCTGCTGTTGGGCCTTGAAGGCAGCGATCAACTCGTCGCGCTTGGCGTCAAAAGCGGCGATTTGCTCGGGTTCGGTCGTCATGGCGTTGAGGCTTTGCAGGCGGTTCAGCACGCTTTGTTCCAAAGCGCTGATCTTGCCCTCAAGGTCGCCCGCCTTACCGGACTGGCCCAACGTGGCGTTGATCTGCACCTGGTTGTTGAGGGTTTCCAGGTCGCGGCGCAGGGCCAGGCTGCTGCCGAGCAGGTCGAGGCTTTGCAGCTCGACGCGTGTGCCCTGGAATTCACGCCACGAATCACGCACCAGGTAATAGTTGGTCGCCAGCATCGGCAGCAGGAACAACACGCTGATCAGGCTGAACTTCATGCCGAAGCTCAGGCGATTCATCAGCGCGACGGCGGGATAGAGCAAGCTCTTCACAGGTGAACTCCCTTTCTTTTATTTTTATTGAGGCGCAGGGCGGCAGTTAGCCAGCATCTGTATAGCTCAATTTGAAAGGGAGTTTTGTAACTTAAGGTTAATGAGATCAGCCGTCAGGGCAGTACCGTCCAGATCGCAAACCCGGCATACCACAACACCGCCGCGCGCAGCAGAAGCTCCCACAGTCGGTCCAGGCTGTTGATGCCATCGGGGCCGACCGCTGGAGGCGGGATTTCAGCGGCGACCAGGCCAACTTTTTCCACCAGTTGGGCAGCGCTGATGTCCCAGCTCAGCAGTTCGTGGAGCATCACACGGCCGACCGCGACGAAGTTACCCACCAGGGCAAAACTGGCCGCCAGCAGGCGCACCGGCAGCCAGTCAAATGCGTGGCGCAGTTGCCCGGCTCGCTCAGCCACCAGAGGGTTCCTGCTGTGTTCACTGGCCAGTGCGAGCAGGCGGTAAGCCAACGCAGCCACAGGGCCCAACAGGAAGTACCAGAAAATCACGGCAAAAAAGCTTTGGTAGGCCTGCCACAACAGATGGCCCTGGACGCGCTCGAGCAATTGTTCGCCACTGTCGGCGCTCAGGTTCAAGTCACGCTCAGCCACGTGTTCGGCGGCTTGCAGGTCGCCCCGTCGCCAGGCATCGCGAAAGGGGCCCAGCCCGGCGAGCAGATCACCACGGCCCAGGCTGTAGATCACCACCAGCAAGTGCACCGGCAGTGCCAACAGCCCGTAAGCCACCGGCTCCAACACCAACAGCAACAACGCCAGCAACGCGACCGGCAACAACACCAGCAATGCCAGGATCAACCAGGGCTGCTTGCCCATGCGCGGGTTCGATTCCAGCTTGGCCAGTTCCCGCAGCCAACCCCCATCACGCTGCAACCGCTGGCGCAGGGCCGAAAATTTCTCGATCCAGACCGCCAGCACCAACACCAGGAAACTCATCGTGCGTGTCCTCCATCCTGCAGGGCGCTGCGAAAGCGCGTCCAATCAAAAGCCGGGCCGGGATCGGTCTTGCGACCCGGAGCGATATCGCTGTGACCACAAATGCGCTGGGGCGTGATGCCGGGGTAAGCCGCCAGCAACTGGCGGGTCAGGTCGATCAATGACGCATATTGAGCGTCAGTGAACGGCTGGTCGTCCGTGCCTTCGAGCTCCACCCCCAGGGAAAAGTCATTGCAGGTTTCCCGCCCCTCGAATTGCGAGATCCCGGCATGCCAGGCCCGGTCGAGACAGGACACAAACTGCGTCACCGCACCGTCACGCTCAATCAGAAAATGCGCAGACACCCGTAAGTCGGCAATCCCTTCAAAGTAGGGATGTTCCGTGACATCCAAGCGATTCTGGAAAAACTCCTGCACTTTACCGGTGGCGAACTGCGCCGGTGGCAGGCTGATGTTATGCACCACCAACAGTGAGATTTCGCCGGCGGGGCGCTCGTTGAAGTTGGGTGAAGGGCAATGACGGATGCCCTGGCACCAACCGCTGGTGGGGTCCAACTGCATACAGGTTCCTTTAACGAGACAACGTGTGACCAGTATGCCGCGTTCGACCCTCAGGTTGCGATCACTTGCCGTGATTGAGTTGACGCAGCTTGCTCACCACAGCGGCCAGTGCGCGCTCGAACAGGGGGCCATCGTCCAGGGCATGCAGGACGCCACGCTTGAACGCCAATGCCAGTTGGCCGGCACTTTTCTCCATCACCTTGAGCCCCGTGCGACTGGTGAAGACATAGGTCTCGGCCGGCGCCATGATCGCCGTCAGTCGGCAGCGCAGCGTAGTGGCTTCGTTTTCCTCGAACGCCACCCATCCCCCCACCTTGAGTTCTCGGGCTTTAAGCAAGTCGGGGTCGTTGTCCGGCAAGTCGCTGACCGGGTCGGGTGACGCCGATGTCAGCACAAACGCCTCACGTACTTCGATCAACTCGTCGACGCCTTCAGGTGCCTGGACATGCAGGGCTTGCAAGCGCACAAAAAATTCGCGGGTGCTGAAGGGGTCGAACGCGGCGCTGGTCAAGCCGTCGCGCAGGGCCTTGAGCAAGCCCGGCAGTTGCTCCAGTAGATGGCGCCCGGCTTCAGTGTCTTGTTGCAGGCCAACGCTCCAGATCAGTTCGTCCATGGTGCGTAGCCCCGCCTGCCACTGCACCGACTGCTCGCCATGCTTGAGACTGGCCAGCAACAGCACCTGGCTCCAGGCCTGCTGCAGAAACTGCACGACCGGACGCGGCAGGGTCTTGCCCAACAGCCGTTTGTTCAGCACATCGGCCACGCGCTGGCGGGCCGCTTCGGTGCGCACGCGCCCGGCTTCGGCATCACGGGTGTGTTGTTCAAGCAAATCGCTGCGCCGCCGCTCATCCGCGGTAAACGCGCTGAACTCGGCGAGCAGTTGGGAAAATATCGCCGGATCTTCGACAAATTCGTTGAGCAAGCGCTGCACCACCTGCTCGATGCGCAGGTACAGATGGTCGCGCTGGCTGCCGCCCATTGCGGCGGTTGCGACTTCATTGAGCAGACGCCGCGCCGGGTGACTGGCGCGACTGAAGAGGCTCTTGTCCAGCACCGCCACTTTCAGCATCGGGATCTGCAGGCGACCGATCAGGGCCTTGAAGGCATCGGGCACGGCGCGGTCGTTGAGGATGAATTCGAACAGCAGCGCGACCAGGTTGATCACATCTTCGTCCGCCTCCTCCACCACCCTCGACTTGCCACTCTTGACGCTGACGCGCGTGAGCAACTGCTCAAGCTGGTTGCGCAGGTCGAAATCATCCTCGACCTCAGGCTCCGGCACGTATTGCTGCAAATGGGAGAGCAGGCGCAGCAGGTCGCGGGTGGCGATGGGCAAGGGTTCGGCGCTGGCTTCAAGCGTCGGCGCCACGCTACCGCGTACCGCCGTGAGCAACTGCTGGAGCGCGGCAAAGGCTTGCTGGCCATTTCCGTCAACGGGCGGCAGGGTTTCCTCGCGTGGAAGCTCACGGGACTCACGCGCTTCAAGCCGCCGCGACGGTACGCTTTTGAGTTCAGGCAACACACCGGTCGCGACCAGCAACCGATTAGCTTCGCCGTATAGCTGGTCGGCGTCACTGAGTACGTATTTTTCAAACAGCTTGAGCATGATCAGCTTGACGCGGATCTCTACGCCCAGGCTGCGCCCCGCCCGCAGGAAGAACTCACACAACAGTGCAGGCCCCAGGGGGTTTTCGCGATCATCCAGGCGGTTGCCGAGCAACGCGCTCAAGCGCGCGGTGAGTTGGCCCAGGGCCAGGCCATCACGGTGCCGCACACGACCCAGCATGGCCTCAAGCGCCACGGCTTTTTCGCGATCATCCCTGGATGAGCCCGGTGCCGCGTCGTAGGACACCACCGGCACCAATTGCAATTCCCCGCGCCCTGCCTGACCCAGACTGGCGAAGGCTTCAAACAGGCGCTCCATGAACACGCGCTCGAAATTCTTGCGCTTGAGGCGCAGGTCGCGCATGGCTTCGAAGAAAATATGGTGATCGAGGTTGTTACGCGCCTTGTCGGCCATTTCGAACAAGGTGTCGTCAGCGTTATCGAACAGATCCTGCAGCCCTTGCTGCAACTGTTGCGCCGCCTTGTCGCGGACCTGCAGCAAAACCACCGGCAGTCGGGCGAGCGGCGATGGCGTGGCGGGCGCCTTGTTGAAGGGCACCACCTTTCCGTCATTGTGCATCCTGGCCTCCTGAAACGGCGGTATGGGTCTGAACGTCAAAGCTATGACGCCAATTGCAAGGCGCGAGATTATCTTGCAAATGAGGGGGGTTGCGCCAGCAAACTCTGCCTTTGCTCGGTAAATGAGTGGTGAGCCTGGGTTCGAACGCGCACTGCCCCTATAATCGGGGCACTTTGTCTGTGGAGCCTGTTATGCCGAATCTCCGTCTTGCCGACCTCACCGCCGAAATCGAAGCCAACGTGCGCCGCGCACTGCTGGAAGATATCGGCAGCGGCGACATCACTGCGCAGTTGATCCCGGCCGAACGGCTGGCCACGGCCACCATCATTACCCGTGACACGGCTGTTATCGCCGGTACGGCCTGGGTGGATGCGGTGTTCCGCCAACTGGACCCTCGGGTCGCGGTGCATTGGCAGGTGACCGACGGTGAACGCGTCAGCCCCAACCAGGTGCTGTTCCACCTTGAAGGCCCGGCACGTTCACTCTTGAGCGGCGAACGCTGCGCGCTGAATTTCCTGCAGTTGCTCTCCGGTGTCGCCACCCGTGCGCAATTCCTGGCGGATTTTGTGGCCAGTACCCAGGTCAAGCTGCTGGACACCCGCAAAACCTTGCCGGGGCTGCGCCTGGCGCAGAAGTACGCCGTAACCTGCGGCGGCTGCCACAACCACCGTATCGGTTTGTATGACGCGTTCCTGATCAAGGAAAACCACATCGCGGCCTGCGGCGGCATTGCCCAGGCGATCACGGCCGCCCACAAGATCGCCCCCGGCAAGCCGGTGGAAATCGAAGTGGAAAGCCTGGATGAACTGCGCGAAGCGCTGGCGGCGGGCGCGGATATCATCATGCTCGATGAGCTGAGCCTGGACGATATGCGTGAAGCCGTTCGCCTGAACGGCGGCAAGGCGAAGCTGGAGGCCAGCGGCGGGATCAATGAAAGCACCCTGCTGCCCATTGCGGAGACCGGGGTGGATTACATCTCGATTGGTGCGATGACCAAGGATGTGAAGGTGGTGGATTTGTCGATGCGGCTGAGTATCTGAGGAGCTGCAAGGAGTAAGCTTCAAGCTGCAAGAGGGCTGCAAGCTGCAAGACAACTTGCAGCTTGCAGTTTGAAACTGGCAGCTGCTTCTAAACCACCAAGTCGTTCATCTCGCAATACTCTTCCCACTCGACACCCAACACTTCAGCCGCCTCTTTATGCAAGGCCAGCCGTGCCGCTTCGAACTCTTCCGGTGTCGAGGTGTACTTGAGGGTCAGCTCCCAGGGCTGATAACCCTGGCTCTCGGCCTCGTCCTCGAATGCCCACTGAATCTGGTCGCGCTGATCATCGGCGCTCAGGTCCTTGATCTCTTCTTTAAGTTGCGGCGACTCCTCGAGGTATTTTTCGAGGGCTGCTTGATGCCGAACTTCCTGGGTCATTTCAGTCGTGGTCATGTCGTTCTCTTAGATCGAGGAATGGGGATGCATCTGGGTCATCAAGGTTGCGCAGATACAAAAGAGCGGGCGCAAATGCCAGCTCGTCTGGCCTTCAGAACCATTCTGGGATCATCTGAAAACAGTGCTGCCGATGTTGCCTTTTTGCCCGAGACAGGAATCGAACCTGCGACCTTCGCGTTACGAGTGCGCTGCTCTACCGGCTGAGCTACACGGGCGGTGGGCTAAAGCTAGCACCGCATCGGGAGTCCGGCAACTTGCCGCCGTCAGCGGGCAATCACGCCTTGGGCCCAGAAGCGTGGTTGCAGGTGATTGCCATGGGCGCCCAGGTACTGCTGTTGAGCGTGTTCGATATGAGGAACGTCCCGCAAGGCGATCACAACCAACAGACCAACGGCCAGTACACCCATTGCTTTCCAGGCGCTCCAGGCCAATGGCAACTCGTTGGTTTGTGGGGTTCGCCAGACGTGCAACGCCATCAGCCAGCCCACCACCAGCGCCAGCCAGACCTGGGAGTTGGGCATCACGATCACGCCGTCGACCATGGACTGCACCAGCGCACCGACCAACGCCGCAAACAGGCACAGCCGCAGCAAATCTGCACACTCGGCGCTCAGCGCACGCTCACGCACGACACCGACCGTGGCCCAGCCTCCTCGCCATGCCAACACCGCGACGCACAACGCGGATGGCACGCCCCACTCGCTCGTCCATTGCAGGATGGTCTGATGGGGGTGAGCGGCAATACTGTTGGTGATATCGGCGAAATGCATTGGCCCGAAGCCCAACCAAGGCCGCTCGACGAGCATATGCCAGGCCTGCCACCAGATCGGCCCTCGCCCCGACAACGACGTCGTGAGGCGATCGCTGGCGGCATTGGCGATCTCGATCCCCAGGTAATCCGCCAACACCTTGAACACCAGCCAATACAACAACAGTCCGCCCAGCATTGCGGCCAACTGCCACCCCAACCAGCGCCGGCCCCATGGCCCCAGCACCGCCAACACCACGCCCGCCGCGCCCATGCCAAGCCAGGTGCCACGCGTGCCGCCAGCCACTGCAATCAGCCACCACACGCACAGCAGCGCAAACACCACGGCCTTGAGTGAGCGAGACAGCGTGGGGATCAATAAGGGGAGCGCCAGCAGCGGCAAAGTAAACGTCTGGAACTGGCCGTAGAAACGCTTGTTGGAAAAGCCGGCCAGCAATACGTCAGGGTCTAGCGTGCGCTCAGCGCTGATGAACGCCAGAGCACCGGCGTAGGTGTATTGAATCGATTTGATCAGGCACAGCAGCACCACGAACAGAATCAAGACGCGGTCCAACGATTCACCGCCCTGGCGTCGCAGCAGGGCGAATGCCACCGCAATCGCGCCACAGCTGACGAACGATGCCATTTCGACAAGCGCCCAGAGCGGCTGGTGAGCCCGCATTGAAGACGCCAGGCCCAGCACAATGATCAGCGCCAGGCCCAAGGCCGTGGGCCGGTCAACCAGCCGTTCAACGTGGGCGACCGACAGCCCGTACAGCACCGCGCAAGCCCCGATGGCGATCTGCATCACCCGTTGCAGATCATGCCCACTGAAGGGAGCACAAACCCCAACCACCAGCAGGCACACCACGGCCACCAGGAAAATACTGCCACGCTGCTCTACGGATAACGCCATCGGCCACCTCAACTTCCCTGCGGAGGGTTTAGCAGTTATGCACCGTCGGCGCCGCAACCTTTGGCGACATATTTTGCGTCAGCGGTGGTGGTGCATTTCCAACCGGTGGTGGCATTGCGCGTTAGGCTGATGGTCTTGCCCAGCACCGGCGCGGGCGCGTCGAGTATTTCGCATTGGATGGAGCCCGCGCCCGTGGCGACATCGCCTGCTACATCAATCTTGCAGTTGGCTGTCGGGCTGGTGCCGCCGATCAATGCCAGCGTCGGGACCGTGCCCTGGTTGAGGGTGTCTTCATACCCAGGCTTCAACGCGCTGATTTCAGCCAGGCCGGCGGTGAATTTGGCCTTGGCCTGGTGGGTGGTGTACATGGGCAGGCCAATGGTGGCCAAAATGCCGATGATTGCCACGACGATCAACAGCTCGATCAGGGTAAAACCTTTTTGACGTCTCACATTCACTCTCCAGGATAAAACTCATGACAAGGCGCGTCCTGCGCCCCGTTGTTGTGCAGCGGCGCCAGTGTACTCATCCGCAGACGCTCAATCGCGCGCAAGTCGCATATTCTGACATTTTATCCTGCTTCCCCAGCCTGCCCGAATCCGTCACCTGACTAAGCTATAAATCTTCGACGACCTCTGTGCGGAACGGTGACATGGACGACGCTTTAACGCTGTACGCCTGGGAAGGCATCAATCGCAAAGGACGCAGGGTGTGCGGGCAAACCACGGGGCACAATCTTGCCTGGGTCAGGGCCCAGTTGCGCCAACAGGGCATCAGCCCGGGGCATGTGCGCAAGAAATCCCCCGTTCTGCGAGGACTCACACCGTCGATCAAATCGACGGATATCACCCTGTTCACTCGCCAACTGGCGACGCTGCTGAAGGCCGGGATTCCCCTGCTGCAAGCTTTCGCCGTCATCGGCGATGGCTTCGACAACCGCGCTGTTCGCGAGTTGGTGCAGGGGCTGAAACAAGCGATTGCCGCAGGTTCCAGCCTGGCCGAAGCCTTGCGCAAACAACCGCGCTGCTTCGATGAGCTGTATTGCAATCTGGTGGCGGCCGGCGAGCAGGCCGGAGCGCTGGAAACCCTGCTGGAGCGTGTGGCGATCCATCGGGAAAAGAGCGAGCAGTTAAGGACCAGGATCAAAAAAGCCATGACCTATCCGATCGCGGTGCTGGTGGTGGCCAGCCTGGTCACCGGCGTTCTGCTGATCCACGTCGTGCCGCAGTTCCAGAACCTGTTTGCCGGCGTCGACGGCACGCTGCCCGGTTTTACCTTGCAGGTGATCGCCTTGTCCGAGTTTGTGCAGAAAGCCTGGTGGATCGTAGCGCTGGGCATTCTCGCGGGCGGCATGGGGTTGCGCCACGCCTATAACGCCGCCCCTGCTTTTCGACTCTGGCTGGATGCCGGTTTGTTGAAAGCGCCGCTGGCAGGCAAACTGCTGACAAAATCGGCCGTGGCCCGCTACGCCCGCACACTGTCCACGACCTTTGCGGCGGGTGTCCCATTGGTTCAGGCATTGGATTCAGTAGCCGGCGCGGTCGGTTCAGGGCCGTTCAAACAGGCAATCGAACATATGCGACACGATGTATCCACCGGCCTGCCATTGAATCAATCCATGCTCGCCAGCGGCCTGTTCCCTCCCATGGCGATCCAGATGACTGCTATCGGCGAAGAGTCGGGCACACTGGACCGCATGCTGGAAAAGGTCGCCAATCATTACGAGGCCGATGTGGACAACCTGGTCGATAACCTCACCAGCCTGATGGAGCCGCTGATCATGGTGGTCCTGGGCAGCATCGTCGGCGCGCTGGTCATCGCCATGTACTTGCCGGTCTTCCAGCTGGGGAGCGCGTTTTGAGCCTGTTACTGGTTGAACACCCGTGGGCCTTTGTGGTGATGGCAGGGATACTGGGGCTGATCGTCGGCAGTTTTCTCAACGTGCTGGTGTGGCGCCTGCCAAAAATGCTCGAACGGGAATGGCGCGCCCAAGCCCATGAAGTGCTCGGTATACCCGCCGACCCAGCCGGGCCGACCTATAACCTGATGCGCCCCAATTCCTGCTGCCCGCATTGCAACCATCCGATACGCCCGTGGGAAAATATCCCACTGCTCAGCTACTTGTTTCTGCGAGGTCGTTGCGCCGATTGCCGAGGGGCAATCAGCCCACGCTATCCACTTACTGAACTGGCGTGTGGACTGATCTCGGCCTGGGTGGCCTGGCATTTCGGCTTTGGCTGGCAGGCGGGCGCAGTGCTTGTACTGAGCTGGGGCTTGCTGGCGATGAGCCTGATTGATGCCGATCATCAATTGTTGCCGGATGTGCTGGTGATGCCGTTGCTGTGGCTGGGGCTGATCGTCAACGGGTCCGGCCTGCTGACGACATTGGCCGACGCACTGTGGGGCGCGGTGATCGGGTACATGAGCCTGTGGAGCGTGTTCTGGCTGTTCAAGCTGGTCACTGGCAAGGACGGCATGGGCCACGGCGACTTCAAGTTACTCGCGCTGCTCGGTGCCTGGGGCGGTTGGCAGATCCTGCCGATGACGCTGTTGATGTCGTCGTTGGTCGGTGTATTCGTCGGCTTGATCCTGATGCGCCGGCACAAGGCCCAAGCGTCGGCGCCGATGCCATTTGGTCCGTATCTGGCCATTGCCGGCTGGATTGCATTGCTCTGGGGTGGTCAAATAACCGACTTCTATTTGCAGTCTGTCGGTTTCAGATGACCACTTCTGTTGCAACACCCTGGATTCTCGGCCTTACCGGCGGCATCGGCAGCGGCAAAAGCGCGGCGGCCCAGCACTTTATCGACCTGGGTATCGACCTGGTAGACGCCGACCACGCCGCCCGCTGGGTGGTGGAGCCTGGCCGTCCGGCACTGGCGCGTATCGCTGAGCACTTTGGCGCCGGCGTGTTGCAGCCTGACGGCCAATTGGACCGCGGCGCATTGCGCAAGCTGATCTTTGAAGTCCCCGAAGAGCGCCGTTGGCTCGAAGCCCTGCTGCACCCGTTGATTGGTGAAGAAATCCGCAGCCACCTGGCGCGGGCAACGTCACCTTACGCGATCCTGGTGTCGCCACTGCTGATCGAATCCGGCCAGTACAGCATGACCCAGCGCATCCTGGTGATCGACGTGCCGCAATCGCTGCAGATTCAGCGTACCCTGCAGCGCGACGGCATCAACGAGCAACAGGTACAGGCGATCCTCAAGGCACAATCCAGCCGCGAAGACCGCCTGAAACATGCCGATGACGTCCTGGTCAATGACCAGGACCTCGCCTGGCTGCACAGCGAGGTCGAGCGACTGCACCACTTTTACCTTACTTTGCGTGGAGGCCGATCATGAGCCAACCCTTGACCGTCGACTGCCCAACCTGCGGCGCACTCGTGGAATGGAAAGCGACCAACCTCAACCGGCCGTTCTGCTCGGACCGCTGCAAACTCATCGACCTGGGCGCCTGGGCCGCTGAAGAACACAAGATCCCCGTGGCCCCGGATGCCGAAGACGAACTGTTTTCCGAAGACCTTCCACCGCGCCACTAAGGGCGCATAAAGGCGTATTCCTGCTGGTCGTCGAGGTTTTCTGCAAGGTATTGCAGCTCGTCGGCCAGGTCTTCGAAACTGCGCACCCCCTTGCTCTGCTGCACCACTGCACTGAGCATGGCGCGCAGGGTCAGGCCTGGGTCAAAACCGATTTCCTGTGCCGCGTCCTGGCTTCTGCGCAATTCCTGCCGTGCCCACTCGTACACACTCATGATCCGTGCTCCTGGAAAAATTTTGCAGAGCATGGGCCTGCCAGGGCGCGTGAGATTTGATCTGGATCAACGCTGCGAATCGTCATCCTTCCAGGGCGCCGAGAGGTAACGCGTGCGGTTGAAAGTCTCCAGCCATTCCGGGCAAAACACCACCAGGGCGCTGACGACCATGCCGTTGATAAAGGCCTCGGGAAAGATGATCAGCCACAGGTAGCCAACGAAATCCTCCAGCCATTCCGGCATGGCGAAACGGCCGTCGAACCACAGCAGCCCCAGCCCGAACAGCAGGCAGAGCAAGGCCGATAATGCGGCGGCAAAAAATCCGGAACAAAAGATGTATACGAAGGGATTACGCGGTTGCGCTCGCTCGACCAACTGCGCACAGGCTTCAGTGACCAGCACCGGCAGCACGACCAGCAACAGGCCATTGATGCCAAGGGCGCCCAGGTCCTGGCGCCCCAACAACATCAACCCGAACTGGGCCGCGAAGCCGCCGACAATTGCCAAGGGCCAATCCAGCAGCAGGGTCACGGCAGTCATGCCAATGAAGTGGTAGGACACACCGGTATCGAAGTCCCGCCGGACCAGCCACAACATGAACAATGCGAACACCGTGCCGAAGAGCAGGTGCTGACGGCGCCGGTCGGCGAACAGCTCCACCCACGGCGAACGCAGGATCGCCCACACCAGCACCGGCGCATACAACACCCAGCCGATACCGAGGGTTTGCGGCGCTAGCATCGCGGCGCTGATCATGGCTTTATCTCACCCAAAAGGTTGCTATCGGGTGATCAGTCTACACCGCGCTTTACCACAGGTAGCGATACCCCAGGTTCACACCCCACGGCTGCTCGATGGAATTGCCTTTGGCGTACTCGGCATCCAGGGAGATCTTGCTCTTCTCGCTGACTTGCAACACACCACCTAAGCCCAGCTCTGTGCGATCGCCCGGCAACTTGGCATCGAGCTTATTGCCATTGACGCTGACCTTGCTGCCACCGGCATGCTCTGTGACATAGGACGCCTTCACGTACGGCTGCGCCTTCATGCCGTTGCTCAATGCCAGGCTACGGCCGAACAGTGAACCCACACGGCTCTGCAACGAGTCGAGATCGTCGGACTTGACCCTCAAGCCATTGCTCGCGGTGTAGTCGGCGCCTTGGGTGCGAGTCGCGGTGAGTTCGAGTTGAGGCTCGACGAACCAGCCACTTCCCAAAGGGATGTGCTTGCCCACTTCGATATCCGCGCCCACTCCATTGGTTTTATACGACCCCTTCACCCGATCGCCGAGGTTCGTCGGCATCTTGATATCGTTGTCGAACCGGCTGTACTTCAGCACACTGTCGACGTAGATGCCGTTGTCGTGCAGGTAAGTGGCATACACACCGAACATCTTGCTGTCGGTGTTGCCCGAAGCGCCCTCACCGAAATCCTGGTCCGACCGGGCAGTACCCACCATGGCGCCGAGATACACCTTGCCGTTGCTCAGCGCCACTGCCTTGTCGGCGCCGATTTCAAGCCCGGAGATATTCTGGGAATAGGCACGGCTGGACTGCTCGCTCACATCGAAACGCCTGCTGATGGCCCGAGTCCATACGCCCCCGTTATCCTCGCCCATCCGCAATTCGCCCAGGCGTTTGACCAGCGCGTTCATCTGCGCACTCCATAGGCTGGCGCTGGCGGTGTGTGCAGCGATGGCGGCGTTGGCCCCCGAAGAGAGGTTCTGCGGCGACGGCCCAGAGGGCCCTTTGCCAGCACTGGCCAATACCCAATCGTCACCTTCTTGCTGCAGGCCGTATCGAAAGGCGCCGGCATCGACATGCCCGCCGTACAGATCGAACTTGGCGCTGCCGCCATGGGTGTCCACCAACAGCAAACGGCCGTCCGCTGTACCCGGCTCATGGCCCGAATCCGCCACGATCAACGTATGGTTGCCGCTCGCCAGTCCGGCGCCCTCCACCACCAACACATCGTTTTGCGCGCTGGCGATGTCGGTATTCATCAGGATACTGCCGCTGCCGGACAACGCATTGACGGTGAAGGTCTTGAAGGTGCCGTCGGTACTTGGCGCGAAAACCAGACGCCCCCCATTGAGGGTCAGCGAGTCCACGGTTTTTACGCCGTTTTCCATGACACTAACGCTACCGCCCGCGTCCGCCACCAGTCCATTGGCCTGTGCACCGCCGAAGAGGTTGACCTGGCCGCCGTTGCTGACCGTACTGTTATTGGCGGTAGCACTGTCGTAAACGTTCTGCACACCACCGCTGATATGGGTATCGGTCGCCACGGCACCGCCCAGGATGCCGCGTTCCAGATTTTGGACGCCGCCGGTCAACACAAACGTGTTAAGCGCCGCCCCCTGATTGATCACCGTCTGCACGCCACCGTCGTTAATGACGGTGTCCGCTGCGGACGCACCAAGCGTGAGGGTTTGCACACCGCCCGAATTAATCACGGTGCCGTTGGCGCGGCTGTTTGGGGTTTGCACTGTCTGTGTGCCGCCATTCAAGACCGTTCCGTTGGCGATCCCCCCGGCACTGACAACTTGAGAACCGCCGACATTGACCACTGCGCGATTGGACGTGCCGCTTTGCACCAGTTGGCGGCCATTGACCGTTGCATCATTGGAGACACCATGCTGGAAAACAGCCTGAGTGCCCGTCACCTCAATCAAAGTGTTGTTGGCCGTGCCGTTGGTGCCAATGCTCTGCTGCCCCCCCGTCACCATCTCGCCATCGACCACTGCGCCATTGTTGACCGTGGGTGTAAACGCCCGCGCGGGGGTAGGCTGCAGCATGAACATGGCCAGTGCCAGCGGCGAAAGGGCAAGTATCGCCGGGCGTTTCGGGTGAAGGGTGTGCATGATTCAAAACCTCAGACTAACCGCCAAACCGGCGATAAGGACGCCGGAGGCATCCAGGTCGAGCGCGGCTGACGTTAGATCAGAGGCTCGGTGAGGGAGTGAATTTAGGGTTCGAGGAGGAACAAAAAAGTAGGAAACTTCCCCGTACTTGTAGGAAATTTCCCAGCCGCATATTCAAGAGCGCATCCTCCAAGGTGGAAATGCGCCCGACTTTTGTTTTTTTTCATCACATTTGAGCGCTAAGCTGCTAGCTATGGATGACTCAGATTACTTGCGCCTGCTCACCGTAGCGGCCGAACAAGCCAACGCGTTCCTGTCCAATGCCCGCAAATGGGAGCGTGAGCGTTGGGTCTGCCAGCGCCTGCTGCAAGGCTTGAACGTGCCTTATCGAGCCGAAGAGTTTCACGCCGCAGGGCAAGAGCCCCCGGACGTACTTTTTCGTGACGCCAGCTTCGAGGTGTTTTTCGTACTGGATGAGGGCCGCCGCCTGAACGACGAATGGCGCGACGAGTTACTGCGCCGGCGCAGCGCCTTCTCCCTGAGCCAACTGGTACGACGCGAGACCAAGCCGCGACGCATCCCCGCCCATGAGTTTCTATTGCGCCTGGCGCCTACACTGCGCAAGAAAGCCCATAACTATAAAGAGCGCGGGATGGATCTGGGCGAGCTGGATATCGTCGCCTTCACCAGCCTCAAGCGCGAAGTGCTCGACCTGAACAGCCATTTTCCGCCACCGACGGAATACCTGCGCCAGGGCTGGCGCTCACTGTCATTGGTGGGACCGACGTTTGCACGGGTGTTGTTCGCGCACCCGGACGCACCGGATTTCTTGCGCAACAACCTGGGCCGCAGCATAGTATTCGACGTGGGCATCAGCCTCTGATCCCCCGGACTGTAACGTGGCGCCCTTTTGCAACGTCTACCTGACGAGGCCTTTATGACCAGCCGCCTGAACCCCGATGACCAACAGCATGTCGAAGAGTACCTGCAACTCTCCCAAAACCGAGTCGAGCGCAAGCCTTTCCGGCCATGGCTGCTCCTGGGTGTGGTGCTTGTTGTAGTGATCGGCCTGGGCCTGCTGAGCCGACTTTTGAGTTACCTGACGCTATGAGCTGCCTGGCGCTCGCGGGGGTAACTGCTCCGATTTCTTTTAGCCTTGCGAGATATCCCCATGACCCATCGTATTATTATCGTCGGCGGCGGCGCCGGCGGCCTGGAGTTGGCTACCCGCCTGGGTAAGACTCTGGGCAAGCGCGGCACCGCCAGCATCACGCTGGTGGACGCCAACCTGACCCACATCTGGAAACCCTTGCTGCACGAAGTGGCGGCCGGCTCGCTGAATTCTTCGGAAGACGAACTCAACTATGTTGCCCAGGCCAAATGGAACCACTTCGAGTTCCAGCTGGGGCGCATGAGCGGGCTTGACCGTGAGCAGAAGAAAATCCAGCTGGCCGCCACCCTCGACGAAGAAGGCCGTGAGCTGGTGCCCGCGCGCGTGCTGGGCTATGACAGCCTGGTGATTGCCGTGGGCAGCACCACCAATGACTTCGGCACCGAAGGCGCGGCACAACACTGCCTGTTCCTCGACACCCGCAAGCAAGCCGAGCGCTTCCACCAGCAATTGCTCAACCACTACCTGCGCGCCCATGCCGGGCAGACGGACGTGGTGGAAAAGATCAGCGTCGCCATCGTCGGCGCGGGTGCAACCGGGGTCGAGCTGGCCGCCGAACTGCATAACGCCGCCCATGAACTGGCCGCCTACGGCCTGGACCGCATCAAGCCGGAAAACATGCACATCACCCTGATCGAAGCCGGCCCACGGGTGCTGCCTGCCCTGCCGGAGCGTATCGGCGGGCCTGTGCATAAAACCCTGGAGAAACTTGGGGTGACTGTGCTGACCAATTCGGCGGTGAGCGAAGTGACCGCCGATGCGTTGATCACCAGCAGCGGCCAGATAATCCCCGCCAGCCTCAAGGTCTGGGCCGCCGGGATTCGTGCGCCAGGCTTCCTCAAGGACATCGATGGCCTGGAAACCAACCGCATCAATCAACTGCAAGTACTGCCGACACTGCAAACCACCCGCGACGAAAACATCTTCGCCTTTGGCGACTGCGCCGCCTGCCCGCAACCGGGCACCGACCGCAACGTACCGCCACGGGCCCAGGCGGCTCACCAGCAAGCCTCGTTGCTGGCCAAGTCGCTGAAGCTGCGCATCGAAGGCAAGGACTTGCCGAGCTACAAGTACACCGACTACGGCTCGCTGATCTCGCTGTCGCGCTTCTCGGCAGTGGGTAACTTGATGGGCAACCTCACCGGCAGTGTGATGCTCGAAGGCTGGTTGGCGCGGATGTTCTATGTGTCGCTGTACCGCATGCACCAGATGGCGCTGTATGGCTTCTTCCGCACGGCGATGCTGATGCTGGGCAGCAAGATCGGGCGTGGCACCGAGCCACGGCTCAAGCTGCACTGATCGACTATGCCGCTGAAAAAAATCCCCCTCTCGAAAGAGAGGGGGATTTTTATTGGGCCCTGTAAAACTCAGCCATATGGTCGACGAACGCCCGCACCTTCGGTGCCAAGTGCCGGGACTGTGGATAAAGGGCGTAATAGTGCCGCTCGCCTAGCGAGTAATTAGGCAGGATCGGCACCAGGCGGTCCTGCGCCAAATCACTGCGCACCGTAGCCTGGGTAAAACACGCAATGCCCGCCCCCGCCAATGTCGCCGCATGCAGCGCACTGATGGTATTGCTCCTGAACCGCCCGGAGGGCGTCACCGTGACGGCCTCACCGCGTACCGGGCTCAACACCCAATCCGACGAGGCGCCAATGAATGTCAGCAGGCGGTGCTTATCGAGCTCCTGGGCCGAACGTGGCAAACCATGGCGACCAATGTAAGCCGGCGAGGCTACCAGCACCTGTTTGGAAATCGTCAACGCTCGGGCCATCAACGTCGTGTCCGCCAAGGCGCTGGCGATACGCAGGGCGACGTCAAAGCCGTCAGCGACCAGATCGACAAACTGATCATCGCAATGCAACTCAAGCTCGATATCCGGGTAGCGTCGCTGAAAACCCGGCAACCATTGCGGCAGGTCCAACGTCCCCACCACCAGCGGAACACTGACCCTCAGCAGACCTTCCGCACGCTGATGCCCTTGGGCGACAGCCTGGGAGGCGGCCTCGACGCGATCAAGGATATCAACGCACGCTGCGTAGTATTGCTCCCCTGCCGAGGTCAAGCTGAAGCGCCGCGTATTGCGATTGATCAGCTGGGCGCCCAATTCAGTTTCCAGTTGCTGCAACTGCCGGGAAATCGTCGAGTGTGTGGTGTCCAGGCGTTCTGCGGCAGCAGAGAACCCCTTGGCTTCAACGATGCCCCGAAAGGCGCGCATGGCGGATAACTGGTTCATGGAACGGGCGATCCCAGACTGGTCAGGGGGAATCAGTTAACCGGCAGAGCGATGATTTGCGAGGTGGTCAGCACAGAACCGAAGGTGTCTTCGATCTCAGCCAGCGCCGCGTTGTGCAACTCATCCTTGGTCACCGAACGGCCATCGACACGGGTGATCGCCCGGGTCGCGGTGGCATCGGATGCTACCACAACGTCATACCCCAACGGCGCAGCGTCCCGGGCGGCACCGGCGACACAGGCGTGCGTCATCAGGCCCGTGATGATCAGGGTCTTGATGCCGGCTTGCTTCAATTGGGCATCCAGATCGGTACTGGCAAAGACGCTGACGGTGGTTTTCTGCACCAATTTGTCTTGCGGGCGCGGCTTCATCAAGGGGTGGAAATCGACCGTCTTGCCATTGGTTGCGAATACAGCCGCGCCGTCTGGGGCGATGTGTTGCACATGGATAACCTGGATGTGTTCCTTGTCGGCAAACGTGATCAGGTGTTGGGTATTTTCCAGGGCCTTCATACCGTCCGGGATCGGCATGCGGCCGGTGAAGTATTCATTCTGGAAGTCGATCACCAGCAAGGCGGTGGTTTTCGGGTCCAGCCGGCCGATGGATTCCGCTCCCGACATGGCACGGATAGTGGGATGCGGGTTCGCCGCGGCATCGGCGGCGGCGGCAAATTGGCCGAAACCCAACATCATGCCCAAACCAACGAGCGTGGATTTGGCCCATGCAGGCAATGAACGAGTCGATTGAGGGCAGAGCAACGATACGGTACGGGTCATGATGCGAATTCCTGTTGGGGTAAGTAACTGACGGAGCCCAGTCTAGGAGGCGACCGCCGCAGCACCAACGCACCAATCAGCACAATATCTGTTTGGAATTCGCACAAATGAAGTAGAAAACGAGCAAAAAAAATCCCCGTATCTTTCGATACGAGGATTTTTAATATGGTCGGGGTAAGGGGATTCGAACTCCTGACATCCTGCTCCCAAAGCAGGCGCGCTACCGGACTGCGCTATACCCCGGTAAAAAAAAGGCGACCTTTCAGTCGCCTTCTTCGATCAGGGCTTTTGGCCTCTGATCTTAAGATTCGATTCCAGCGTTAACTGGTCTCAAAAATGGTGGGTCGTGTGGGATTCGAACCTACGACCAATTGGTTAAAAGACAATTGGACTGTTGGTCTTGGATAGCTAGGAAGGGAATCTAAAGCAGATTTACGTACAATCTAGGACCGCTGCCTCTAATGAAACCCACATTAGAGGCATGGCAATGACACACCCGAAGAAAGCAAAACGAGCAGGTCAGGTTTCCACCAAAGGCGGCACCGGCAAATCCACTGGATCCACCAACCTGGGAGCATTCATCGCTGACGCAGGGCTACGCACCCTCCTCATCGACCTAGACCCCGTCCAACCCTCGGCATCCTCCTATTACCCCCTGGAATACACCGCCCCGGGTGGTATTTTCGAGTTGCTCTCCTACAACGAGACCGACCGGACCAAGATCATCTCCCACACGTCGATCAAGAACCTCGACGTAATCATTTCGAACGACGCTAACAATCAGCTCAACAATCTCATACTCCAGGCACCTGATGGCAGGCTGCGACTAGCCAACCTGATGTCAGCCTTCGATGCCGATTACGACCTCATCTTGTTCGACACCCAGGGCGCCCGCTCTGCGATGCTGGAGATGGTCGTTCTTGCATCCGACGTCATCCTCTCCCCTCTCCCCCCGAACATGTTGGCCGCGCGCGAATTCAGTCGTGGAACCATCCACATGATGGATGGACTGCGCAGTTACGCGCGTCTCGGCCTCACCATTCCCCACATCAACATCATCATCAACGGCCTGGATGAAACCGCTGACGCACGCGAGATCCATCGAACCGTGCGCGAAATCTTCGATGGAAATCCGGACTACACCGTCTTGCAATCGATCATTCCAGACGCCGTGATCTTCAAGAAGGCCGCCAGCCAAGGTGTGCCAGCCCATCGACTTGAATACCGTCAACCATCGAACCGTAAGTCTCCTTCGGCGCTAAGCGTCATCCGCAGCCTGGCTATCGAGGCCTTCCCGGAGTGGGCAAACCGCTTCGAGGCAATGACCGAGGAGCGGGTCGCCGAAATCGTGAAGGAGGCCCGCCGCGATGAGTAAGCACGCGATTACCAAGGCTGCCGGGATCACGGCTGAGGAAGTCCTCAGGATTGGGAAACTCTACAGCTCAAATGAACTACGCGGCATCCAGAAAAAGCTGACGTCCACGTCTGGAGACCTATACAAGCTGGCCAACGGCTGGAAGATGGGTAGCGGCTTACTCGGTTCGCTCGGTGACCTTCTGAGCAGTGAACAGCGCGAGTTACTGCGTAATGCAGCACAACTCATTGATTCGATCGGCCACAACGTGACCCATGCGAAGGAAAAGCGCGTTCGTTCCGAGAAAGAAACGAAACGCCGGCAAGATGCGCGTGATGCTCAGTCGAAACAGCTGGTAGCCCGTACGTTCCCCTTGCCTACCGAGACTCACGAAGAACTGCTGGAGACGATCAAAGCCGCACTCATCCTGAATCGTGCACGGCAGTTCAACACCTCCTACACCCCTTCTGAATTCAACGTTTACATCAGAAACGAGCTGAAGACACCTGCTCGGCTCTATGGGCATTCAGTGGAGCAACACCGAGCCGGGAATGTCAGATCACTCCGCTACTTCATGATCAGCGACCTGACCAGCCACCTTGCTTATGACGATGGTTCATCGGTTGAGGAACGCCTGCGGCTCCTGCAGGAGAAAGTGGCCGAAGCTGTAGGCTTGGCTGCCTTGACAGCAGACGAACGCGAGACCCTTCGCCTCTGGCAAGAGGCCTTGGTGCCTGCAGCGGACAGGCAGGAGGGCCAAGCATGAGCCTTGCCCTCATATCTCAATTCGCGGGCTCGCTTTGCCTGTATCTCATGAACTGCTCTGTGGCACTGGCCACTGCCTATGGCTTGGGCTCGATCTTCAAAGCCCCCCATGTCGAGCTGGCATTGCAGGGAGCGGTCTACTCAGCCTATGCGCTCTGTGTCTTCGGCGTGCTGAACACCCTGGCCTTGCTCGCATCCGCGATGCGCAGCCGACCTCGCCGCGCCGGGGAGGGTTCATGATGGAAAAGCAGAAGATCCTCGACAAGGTCACCAAGCTGATGTCCTTGGCCAATAGCCCAGGGGCAAACACGAACGAGGCCGGGATCGCATTGCGCCAGGCCCGCGCACTCATGGCCCAGTACAACATCGAGTCCGACGAACTTCGTGCCAGCCAAGTTCTGGAAGCAAGCATCCCAACGGGCACTCGACGCTCCCCGGCGGATTGGCTGCACGCCCTTGCCGCAACATGTGCAGCCGCCTTCGACTGCAGCCACCTCTCCTATTACCACCCAGTGAAGGGGTACTGCTTCAAGTTCCTGGGCAAGGGTATCGGTCCGGATATGGCTACCTATGCCTACAGCAGCCTCATTCAACAGTTGCAGAAAGCACGTCGCGAGCATGTGTCACACCAGAAACGCTGCCAGCTCAAAACCAAACGACGTCGCGGTCAACTCTTTGCCGAAGGTTGGATCGGGGCAGTGGCCTACAAAGTGCGTGAGTTCGCGGGTGGCCTGGATCCGGAGTCCCAAGCTGATATCACTGCCTATTTGGGCGTGCATCACCCTGAGTTGAAGCGCTCCGACATCACGCCGAGCGAAGCCAAAGGCCACGATCTTAGCTCGTTGCACGCAGGCATTCAGCAAGGCCAGCGTGCTCAGATCCATCGTGGAGTATCCCGCAGTAAACAGCCTGCCATTGCCCACGGAGGTGCCAGATGACTGGTCTGAATTATTCCCCTCCCCACTCCATCGAGGCCGAACAAAGCGTTCTGGGCGGGCTGATGCTGGACAACGACGCCTGGGATCTCATAGGGGACCTACTGCAGACGGAGGACTTCTTTCGGGCCGAACACAAGCTGATCTTTGCTGCTATCCAGCAATTGTCAGAGAAAAACAGCCCATTCGACATAGTGACGATTTTCGAGCAGATGGCCGTCCCCGAAGAGGTTGGAGGCCTGTCATACCTGGCAGAGCTGGCAAAGAACATTCCGTCCGTAGCGAATATCCAAACGTATGCAGAGATTGTGCGTAACCGCGCGCACCTCCGCCGCATCATGTCCCTGTGTTTCCAGGGGACCCGAGACGCGGCTGAGCTTACCGCTGATGCGGCGGAGGTCCAGGACTCGCTCGAGCAGAAGCTGTTTAAGCTAGGCGAAGGCTGTGTGGTTAGCGAATTCGCCAACATGAACGAGAAGTTGCTCTCCGTCGTCGACAAGATCGACGCCAACTTCAACGGCCATGTAACAGTGACTGGTGTGCCGACCGGGATCACCGACCTTGACGAGATGACACGAGGTTTGCAGCCAGCGGATCTGATCATCGTCGGCGCTCGCCCATCCATGGGCAAGACCTCGTTCTGCTTGAGTACCGTCGATGCCGCGCTGACCAATGCGCCTGACGAGATCGTGCTGGTTTTCAGCATGGAGATGCCTACCGAGGCACTGATCTATCGAATGTTGGCCATTCTGGGCCGTATCGACCTAAGCAGGCTCCTGTCCGGTCAGCTGCAGGATGAGGACTGGCCTAAGCTATCCGCCGCCGTGCACCGCATGAGCGCGTATGGCAACCGCCTGGTCATCGACGACAGCGCGAACCTCACCCCTTCCGCGATGCGCGCAAAGGTTCGGCGTGCCAGCCGGCGCTTTGGTAAACCCTGTTTGATCATGGCGGACTACCTGCAACTCATGCGTAGCCCTGGCCAGGAAAACAGGGTTAACGAGATCAGCGAGATTTCTCGATCGCTCAAGGGGATCGCGAAAGAGTTCAGTTGCCCCTTCATGGCTCTCTCCCAGCTCAATCGTGACCTGGAACGGCGGCCCAACAAAAGGCCAGTAAATGCCGATCTCCGCGATAGCGGTGCGATCGAGCAAGACGCGGACCTCATCATCTTTGTTTACCGAGACGAGGTTTACAACAAGGACTCCGAGCTTAAGGGCGTTGCGGAACTGATCATTGGTAAGCACCGCAACGGTCCCGTTGGGCATGTTCGTGCCGCCTTCATCGCCAACCAAACCCGTTTCGCAAACCTCACTGCCGATCATTGGCAAGGAGCTACCGTATGACGCCTATGCAATCCCATCCGATTACCCATGGCTGCCGCGGCTGCGACCGGCACTTCGCGTTGCACCAGGTACAGCAGGTACATCTTGCCGAACACACCCCTGAAGGTGAAGCTGAGGTACTGGCCTGCCCGGTCTGCGGCAGCTACGACATCGAGCCTCTGCAGGAGGCGCACGATGCAGACTGAGCAGGCCTATCCAACGATCCCCGCGATCGCAAGCACTGAGCAGTCAGCCCTGGCTTTCGCGCATCAGTCTGGCGTCAACGCGGTTTGGCTGGATGCTCTTGGCCAGGTTGTTTCACGACTCACCCAGTTCGGTGAAACCACAGTGCCCGTTGAGCTGAATGAAGTTCTGCATGAGATTGCACAGCAACAGTACATCCAGCTGGAAAGCAGTGATGCTGGAACACTGACTGCGACCCTTCTCGGCCAACCAACCCTGCTGACGAACTACTTCTGGTCCGTATGGGTACCAAGGCACCTCCTGAGCTGCGGGCTGAAGGTGGCAGTAACCCCCCATCTGCCCACCACACAGGACGAGGCTCAGCACTGCACCGTGGTCTTCCGCATTCCTGGACCACGCGAAACCGCACGTGAGTTCCTCACTGTCTTGGCCACCCAATACCCCGGCTGTAGTCCTGAAATCGTGGCCATCCAAGCCGGTGATGCCCTTTGCCAGAAGGAGGCCGGAGCCAATGCATAACCTTCTTCGCGGCGCACACGACAGCGTCCGCCGGCTTGCAGAGTTCGCCCTCTCACAGGGCTGGACCCTCAGCCGGTCCAGTAGCGGCCACCTGAAGTTCAGCAAGGCTGGCTTCACTCCGATCTTCACTTCCTGCACACCGAGCGACCATCGCACCGAGCGTAATACTCGGGCCCTGTTGCGCCGTGCGGAATCCCAAAACAGCTCCTCGCGGGGGATTCAATAATGCCGATCCGACACGCAATCATTCACTTAGTCGACAAGAAGCCCGACGGCACCCCCGCCGTGCTCCATGCTCGCGACCAAGAACTCGCAGCCTCCGACTCCATCGAAAACCTTCTGGCCGACCTCAACGACAGTTACAACGCAAAACAGAGCAAAGCCTGGGGATTCTTTCACGGTGAGTCCGGTGCTTATCCGTTCAGTGGCTGGCTTAAGCAGCACCTGGATGAGCAGCAGGACTTCACCGCCTTCAGCCGCACTTCCGTCGAACACCTACTGAGGCTGATGGAAGAGTCCAACCTCTCCACCGGCGGGCACGTGCTCTTCACCCACTACCAGCAGGGTATGACTGAATACCTGATGATCGCCCTCCTCCAACTGGTCGAGACAGTCGGCCTGGACGGTGATCTCAACGTTGTGGTCTCGCGCTACCTGGACACCAGTAACTTCTCCTGCGCAGCCCGGATCAACCTGAGTGAGTGGCGGAACAATCCAAACTCGAAGCAGTACATCTCCATCGTCAAAAGCAAAACCGGCAGGAAGAGCTCGGAATACTTCCGCGACTTCATCGGGTGCCAGGAAGGCGTCGATGGCCCTGGTGAAACCCGCACGTTGCTGAAGGCGTTCACCGAGTATGTCGAGAAAGAGGACCTCCCTGAAGAAAGCGCGCGGGAAAAGACCCATGCGCTGCTCGATTACGCCACCACTCAAACAAAACTCGGCCAGCCGCTCCACCTGCAGGAACTGTCTGAAGTACTCGATGAAGATCGCCCCCAGGCGTTCTACGACCACATTCGCAACAACGACTACGGCTTGTCATCCGAGATCCCGGCCGACAAACGCGTGCTCAACCAGTTCCGTCGTTTCACTGGCCGCGCCGAAGGCCTCTCGATCAGCTTTGAGGCACACCTGCTCGGTTCCAACGTCACCTACGATGCCGACACCGGCTCCCTGACGATCAAGAATTTGCCCACTCAGCTCACCGACCAGCTCAAGCGTCGTATTGCGGATTCGGGAGAGCAGCAATGAAAAAAGTTCAGCGCCCGATACTTCGGTATCACGGAGGGAAGTGGAAGCTGGCTGCATGGATCATCCAGCACTTAGCCCGCCATCACACTTACGTCGAGCCATTTGGTGGGGCCGCATCTGTTCTGCTGCGCAAGCCTCGAAGCCCCGCCGAGATCTATAACGACCTGGACAGTGAAGTAGTCAATCTCTTCCGTGTAGCCCGGGACCGTGGTGGTGAGCTTCGCGACGTACTCGCCCTGACGCCCTTCGCTCGTGAGGAGTTTGCCGCGAGCTACAGCGAGACGGCAGATCCTCTTGAACGCGCCCGGCGGATGGTACTCCGCTCTTTCCAAGGGTTTGGTAGTGCGGCTGCCTGCGGGGAGCGCACGGGATTTCGCTCAACGTCGGTTCGATCCGGCACCTCACCGGCGGTAGATTGGCGCAACTATCCCGATGCTTTAGACACGATCATCGAACGTTTACAGGGGGTAGTGATCGAGCAGCGCGACGCTCTGACGATCATGGAGCACCACGACCGGCCTAGCACTTTGCATTACGTAGATCCTCCCTATGTGCACTCCACTCGCAGTACGAAAGTTCGCCACACCGACACGGGCAAATCCTATCGCTACGAATTGAGCGACGAAGAACACCTGCAGCTCGCCACGTTCTTGCAAAGCAGGCAAGGGATGGTCGTGCTTTCAGGCTACCCCTGCGCGCTTTACGACAATCTCTACAAAGACTGGTACCGGGTAAGCAGGCAAGCATATGCCGATGGAGCGCGAAGTCGGACCGAATGCCTCTGGCTCAACCGGGCAGCCTTTCAAGGCCTGTCCCAGTTCGACTTTTTCGCCACTGTCCCAGACCACAGCTGCCGCCCCCTCACTGCCCGGATCTGAGCGGCCCGCACATTTTTTGGAGAACATCATGAACGCAACCAATTCCCGCACCGCTGACAAATTCGTGGTACGCCTGCCGGACGGCATGCGTGAGCAAGTCGCAGAAGTGGCCCGCAAGAACCACCGCTCCATGAACAGCGAGATTATCGATCGCCTCGAACAGTCACTGCTGAACGCCCAGTTCGAGTCGGCTCAGCAAATGCTAGACGGCTCTCTCAATGCGGAAGAGTTGAAAGCCGAGCTGACCCGCGCATACCGGGTCATCGATCGCCTGCTGCAAAACGCCTTTCCTACACAAGATGACATCCAGGAAGTGTTGCACCTGGTCCGCAAGCAAACACCACTGGCTCACCCCCACATTGCTGCGGTAGGAGCTTGATATGGCCGCTACTGACCTCAAAGCCAAGCTCCTCGCTCCAGGCTTCAGCCCTACAGGCTCCACCGCTGCCATGAGTGACCCTATCGCGGACACCCCACTGGTGCTGACCGTCGAGGAGGTTCTCCCCTGGGAGGACAACCCTCGTACCACTCGCAACCCACGATACGATGACCTCAAAGAATCGATCCGCAACCGCGGCCTCGACACCCCCCCACCCGTAACGCGCAGGCCTGGCGAGGAAAAATACCGGATCCGCAACGGCGGGAACACGAGGATCACAATCCTTAAGGAGCTGTTCCAGGAAACTGGCGACGAAAGGTTCCAGAGGATCAATGTTCTGTTCCGTCCGTGGGACCAAGCTCGCGCCGAAATCATTATGCTCACCGGCCACCTGGCCGAGGATCTCAAGGGTGAGCTCAAGTTCATCGAGCGCGCCGTGGGTGTGGGGAATGCAAAAGCGCTGTATGAATCCGAATCTGGAGAGGAGGTTGGGATCCGAGAACTTTCCCGCCGCCTGACAAAGGACGGATATCCAATCTCTCATTCTCATATCAGCAGGATGCTGGACACGGTTCAGTACCTTCTACCTGCCGTACCCGCCCTTCTCTACAACGGCCTCGGCAAACCACAAATCGAGAAAATACTGTCACTGAGGAAATCCGCGCTGGCCTGCTGGGACAAGCACTACAGCAGTGAAGGCGTCGACTTTGAAATGTTGTTCCAGGACGTCCTTGCCCAGTTTGAAGGCGAAGCGGAAGAGTTCCTGTTCCAGCGTTTCCAGGACGAGCTCATCGGCACAATGAAAAAATCGCTGATGCTGGGCTATGAGGACATTCTGCTGGAAATCACTCAACAGCAGGACAAGCTTCGTCGCTCGACACCGGTGGTTGAATTGCCGATAACCAGTTCGACGCCAACTCCGCCCGCGTCGGCGCCAGGCACTGTGGCAGGCTCAACCCTTCCGCCATCGCAACAACCACCTGAAGCTACTGGTCGCTCGCAGCAGCCTCCGCAAACGCCACCACAACCAGTTACGTCGCTCACACCAGAGGAACAGCAGAAACGAATTGCAGGGCACATTGCGTCCCCTGCGAACCTCAGCCAGCGGGTGATCGAAACCAAAGCCAAGGTTGCCGCCCTCAGCGGAGAAACCCTGCCCGATTTCAACGCGAACTGTCTGGTCGCCATCCCCGTGCAGGCCGGCGGACTGCACCCCATCACAGACCTTTGGTACATCGAGCGGCAGATTGACCAACCTGCAGAGTTGCGCAAGCAGGTATCCCAGCTGGCAGTGGAGATTCTCGAGTCCGTCAATGGCCCAGGCGATATCCTGGCAATCGATGGCGGGATCGGTTTCAAGTACAAACAGCCCGACACCGATATCGAAGTCACTGCAACAGCTCAACATACCCTGACATTGCTTCAGTCACTGAGCGGTGCCACCGCGATCGCTCTGAAGATGCTGAACGAGCAACCAGATCCTGCCAGTGCATTAGCTGAGTTTGAATTTGCAGCCGGCCTCGGCCAACTACTGCTGGGCCAGCCCCTAATTGCTGAACAGGCTCCAGGAGACGACGGTCGTTTGAGCGACGGCGCGCTGGTCAAACTGTTCCGCATCATTCGACTGGCTCGCCGGTTGATCGACTTGGAAATCGAAGAGTTCAAACGGTCCTCGGAAGTCCAGGGCAACTGAACACTCGATGGGATGAACGGGAGAGAGTCTCAATGTCCAAGTCAACACTTAACGAAGCAGTTCTGTCGCAGCTTCTTGACCTGATGCGCAATGGTCAACTCCAGCGCTGTGTGGAAATGGGGGTTGAACCTGAGGTGCTGGGCCAGATCCAGCATCCAACAGTTCTCAGCTTGCTCCGTAACACACCGGTCAGTTGGGTCAACGTGTCTATCAACAGCTCGATGATCCTCAAGCTTCTGACCGGGGCTGCGCGCTCAGAAGAAGAAACACGTCTTATTGAGCGGGCAATCCGCCTAGGTGCCACTACCAGCTTGCTCAACAAGTTCTTCGGGCTCACACCTCAAGAGATCGCGCTGCAACGTACCATCATTGGGGTTCGAGCCCCGCGCGGACGATGGCCCGAGCTTTCCGAGGATCAAGATCATCATATTTGGCACCGCTGGACCAAGTTGATGGATGAAAACCGAGTGGAGATCGAGGACAGCCTGGCCATGCTCGACGTTGCCATGCTGGTTGCTGAAGAACTGAGCACAGACGGCTTAACGCTTGCGCAGATCTGGTCTCGAATCACTCAGTGGATCGAACAAGGTCTGTATACCGGTAGCAAGGAACGACCCCGAGTATCTGAGCGTCGACAACTCACTCTGCTGGAAGAGGGCGGCATACGCCGTGTTGATGAAAGCTGTGCCGCCTCTGCCCACTCTGGAGAAGGCGAACATAGAAAATGAAGCTCGCACGGTTCCCGATTTCCACGCTCCTAGATTCGGCCTCGGGGCAACTCGAGGCCCATGTACAGAAAAAGAGAGCTGAGGACACCGCCCCTACTGCTGCGCCTGCTACGCCCTACTCCGGGATCATATTCAGCGGAAATCCGCATGAAACAGTCCCGCGTAAACTCCTGCTCGACAATCGGCTGACCCCCTTGGAACGCAATTGCTGGCAAGTCTTCCGATTGCTTGTCAACGAAGATGGCATCACTGCCTTCCCCACCTATGAGCAGCTACGGCCATACCTGGGCATGACTCCAGGTAAACATGCCTCTAGAGAAACCGTGGCAAAGGCCTTAACCGTACTCCGTCTAACCCGTTGGTTGAGCTTGGGTAGGACCGTCCGTAATGAGATCAACGGACAGGTCCAGGGGAACGTCTATCTGCTCCACGATGAGTCTGTAACACCGGCAGAGGCCCTGGAGTTCGACAAGGACTACATGACCTTGTTGATGCAATCCATGGAGCATCAGAACAAAGCGATCAAGGAGATCGCGGCGATCACCTGGCGCGAATTCACCAGCGATCCCGACGTGGGCCGACGACTTCCCTCGCGGATTGACACGATTAGCGATCGGCTGAATGCCCAGACCTGGGCAGTAGAGACCAAGCAAAATGCACTACCCGCCCCTGAGTTCGGAATCCGAACTCAGCAAAACTTAACCGCAGAGGGACTAAGTTCGGATTCCGAACTCAGCACGAACTCAGTGAAACAGGGGGCCCTCCCCCTCAGTTCGGAATCCGAACTGAGTCTAAAACCGCTGAGTACACCCTCAGTTCGGAGTCCGAACTCAGCTAGTACGTATACAAATACAGACAAGTCTGTATCTAAAAGCTTTGTACAACCGCGCGAGAATGCAGGTGTGAATTGGTTGCTTGCCTTGGATCTTCTCAAGCCAGAGGACCGTGTGAAGGCACGAGAAATCATGGGGCCAGTACCGGAGCATGTCCGAGAGGCGGTGATCAACCAGTGGAAGCATCGCTGTACAACCGGGAGCGTGGCCAAGCCCCTTGCATACCTGACGACCCTTGCTGGCAAGGCCATCCGGGGTGACTTCAACGCCGAGTGGAACCCTTCAACACCCGCTCCAACTCCGACGCCAACGCAAACGCCTCCAGCGGCACGGATGGTTACACGCCCTACCCTGTCCCCCGCCCAGAAGCCGGCACCGACAGCGACCGCGATGCAGACAGCGAACTCCGCGTTGACCTCGCTCCAAGCCCTGCTTGACCCACGTCGTCGCGCGGAGCCCACCGATGAGTGATTGGATGGGTTCTGAGATCACCCTAGGGTTTGGTTCCATCGTGCTGGGCATGCTGGCAGGTCGCCTGTGTACTTGGGTCGCCCACTGGCTGCCGGCACTCCTCGAGCAACAATGGCAGCGGGATGCGCGGGAACTACTGGGGCTGGATTTCGAGAAGCCTTGTGACCTTCAAACGACCGGGGCTCCGATACGAGGGACCTGGGCCGCGCAAATCGGCTGCGCTGTATTGTCGCTCGTGGTGACGGTGCATTTTGGGCCAACGATGCAGGCATTCTTTGTCCTGCTGTTCACTTGGTATCTTCTGGCTTTGAGCTTGATCGACAGTAAGCACTACTTGCTGCCGGACGTGCTGGCAATGCCGGTCCTCTGGATCGGTCTAGTCATCAATTCCTTCGGGTTGCTCACCACATTGCAGGAAGCTCTCTGGGGGTGTGTCATAGGCTATGTGAGCCTTTGGTCAGTCTTCCACCTGGTCAAACACATTACCGGCAAAGAAAGTTTGGGCGCGGGCGACTTCAAGCTGCTAGCTCTGATTGGGGCATGGGGGGGCTGGCAAATAGTTCCCTATACAGTGGCGACCGCACTACTGCTCGCAATGGCCCCCATTGTCTGCCTGCGTCTCTTGAAAGCTCAAAGTGTACGTATGCCTTTTGGGCCATTTCTTTCCCTCGCGGGGTGGATAGCCCTTCTTGTAAGCCACAGCCAACCATGGTGATGCGACCTGCATCACTCATCGACCGGATCACCGGTGCCGACGACTAGATCAGTGGTGCCACTGGCACCACCTGACAGCGGTGCGACACGCACCACCCTCCGACCGGATCACCAGTGCCGACGACTAGATCAGTGGTGCCACTGGCACCACCTGACAGCGGTGCGACACGCACCACCCTCCGACCGGATCATCGGTGCCGACGACTAGATCAGTGGTGCCACTGGCACCACCTCACAACGGCGCGACACGCACCACCCTCCGAACGGATCATCGGCGCCGACGACTAGATCAGTGGTGCCACTGGCACCACCTGACAGCGGTGC
>NZ_AOHM01000146.1:0-145740 GCF_000510895.2 Pseudomonas sp. FH1 | reverse complement strand
TAACACTCGCTTCATGGCGTACGTTTTGAGGGAACAAGTCCACCAAAAGGTCTTCGCCCCAACACTCGGCACCTCGCCTAGGCTCGGTGTGCCCGAACGAAGGCTTGAATCCGTGGGCCGCCGCGATGGGCCATCCTTGGCCCAGCGCGGCTAACCCGGCGTCCTGCCGGGTTACCCACGGATTCAAGCCTGCGTTCGGCCAGCGTGTTTGACGGGGCGCCTCAGATCAAGAGCGACTCGCTTCGCATCGTGGGTACGCTTTTTGGTTTCTGTAGATACCGGCTTGCCGGCGAAAAACGTGAGGACGCCGTGTTCAAGCAGTGGTAGGCGAAGGTTTCAGGCACGCGATGGAGCGATCCACCGTCGTTTTGGCCATTTCCAGTAAATGCCACACCGCCAGGATCTTAGCCCGCTCTGGGCTGGGCAACAGCTCGCCGCAATCCAATGCAGTCGCTGAAGCGCTGTCGAGCAAACTGGCGGTGTAGAGCAGGGCGTCTTCGAAGCTGAGGTCTTCGTTGATGGCGTGGACACCCGGTGAAGGCAGGTAATGATCGATGGCGCGGTTGAAGGCGGCGCGGTCTTTGGCGGGGTCACAGGGTGGGTCGGGTAGGGCTTTGTTCATGGTGCAACTCCTATTGAGCAAAGGAGCTACCGCCGACGCTGCTAAACGCGGGTGGCAGCTGTACGCGGGTTAGCAGACCGGTCAATAGGAAAACCAGCGCACCCGAAGGTGCCCCGCGCACAGCCACCATAAACGCAGATGTGAACCGTGTGCCCATTGAAGTCAGGCTGCTAAACCCGATCACTGAAGTTCAGCGACGGAGCGAAGACTAGCCACCGATCCCGGCAGGCACAAGGCGGCGAGGATTGTCTAGGAAACGTCCTTCAATTAAAAGCGACACGCCTTGCTGGCCCTTTACAAACCATGACCAAATGCCATCCACCTCAGTCTGCGTTTAATAAATTCAAGATGCTTACGCGATATCCTGTGGCAAGCGGGCTTGTCGAATCGTCGCACCGCCCGCGTTGGGCTGCGCAGCAGACCCAAAACCAGGCAGCGCGGCCAGATAGGTAAACGATGTCCCCGGTTTGTACCTTCGCCGAGCATTGCCGGATGCCACGCTGAATGCATTCATCAAACTGCCGACAATCGCCTTATAACTCAAAAAAATTCGGCTATGCGATTCAGCTATTGGATTGTTCATGAGGTAATGCATTTAATTCGGGACCTAACTCATTGTTGTTCGGAATAAATCAGCGCCGTAAAGCGTTGTAATGAGTCACCGTTCCGCCTTAGAGATGAGCCATGAGCAACCTCGTTGCCGCCGCGCCCTTGATTCGCTTGCTTGGCCTGTGCAAAACCTTTGATGCCCAACGGGCGCTGGATCAGGTCAGCCTGGATATTTATCCGGGCGAGGGCGTGGCGTTGCTCGGCGCCACGGGGGCGGGCAAATCGACCTTGGTAAAGATCCTCAGCGGCAGCCTGGCGCCGGACACTGGTGAACTGTGGGTCGATGGCCAGCGCCAACGTTTCACCTCGCCGTTGTCGGCGCGCCGGGTTGGCATCGTGGCGGTGCACCAACGCCCCGACGATGGGATCGCCCCCGGCCTGAGTGTGGCCGAGAACTTGTTGCTCGATGAGCTGGGCCAACCCGACGCCGACTTCTTGCTCAACCGCAAAAACCTGCTGCAACGTGCCGAAGCCATCGCCGCCGGGCTGGGCCTGGACCTGCCGCTGCAACACCCGGTCGAACGCCTCGGCCAGGCGGACCGCCAATTGCTGGTGCTGGCCCGCGCCTTTGCACAGCAACCCCGATTCCTGATCCTCGACGAACCCACTGCCGCCCTGTCGGAAACCGACGCCGAACGCTTGCTTGGCCTGATCGACAGCCAGCGCGCACGAGGTGTGGCGATCCTCTACATTTCCCAGCGCCTGTCCGACCTGCAACGGGTCACCAACCGCGCGATTGTGTTGCAGGAAGGACGGCTGACCAGTGACCTCAATACCCGGCACTTGCCAAGTGCCGCGTATACCCTGTTCGGTGATGTGGACGAGCAGCCGGCAGTGATACCGGGCAAGACCTTGCCGGTGCCGTTTCTGGAGCGATTTACCCGCGCTGGGTTCATCCGCAATCGGGCAGAGGGACGGGCGGTGCAGGAGCAGGTCGCAGGGTTGCGAGTGGGCACGGACGAGGCCGGTGTGCCGCGCAAAAGCGGGATCAATCCCGAGAGTTGATTTGCAGGCGTGGGCGAACATCCATCAAACTGACCCGCCCCGTCGCCTCTCGAGAGTCTCGACATGTCTGACACATTGTTACCGCTGGCCTTGCCTGGCGTTGCGCTGAGGCGCTGGCGCCTGCTGCACCGCGTCAAGCAATCCCATGCCGCGCAGGTGTTCGGTGTGACTCAATCGACCATTTCCCGCTGGGAAAGCGGCGTGCAGGCCATGGACCCGGTGGCGCACAAACAGCTTGAGCAATTGCTGGCCGCTCGCCTCGACGCTGCCGCCGATCACGTCCTGGCTCGGCTGGTCAGCGAGAGCCCACGGCCCATGCACCTAGTCTGCGACCTGACCCACCGTCTGCTGGCGTGCTCCCCGAGCCGAGCCGGCGAGTTCACGCGCCCGATCAGTGAGTTGATGGGCTGCTCTCTTTGGCGTTTCGCCACCCCCGAGATCATGCGCAAGGAGCTGGCACTCAACGCATCCGGATGGCGCGAAACCCTGGCACCGCCTGCCGTGGAGTTTTCCACGGGCGCCAATGACTCGCTGCTCGTGCCCATCACGCAAGGTGTTTGCCGCTGGACCCGTATCCCCCTCTCGGACGGAACGGCCGCGCGCCTGGTCGAGACACTCTGACACGGGCGCACGCATATCTTATGCGTGGACGCCGGATAGCCCTGGACCTAGTCTGGCCGCCTGTGCAGTCGCGCAGCACGTCAGTCGACCGAGCCAGAGAACACCATGGACACCGAAGAGATCAAAGGGCGCCTCGCCTTCATTCGCGAGGCGGAAAAACTCAAGGACGTACTCCGCAGCGCCCACACCACCTCAGGGCGCACCGAAAGCACCGCGGAACATAGCTGGCGCCTGTGCCTGATGGCGATGGTTTTCGAGGATCAATTCCGCCATCTAGACAGGCTCAAACTGCTCCAGATGTGCGTCATCCATGACCTGGGAGAGGCCATCCATGGCGACATCCCGGCCATCCACAAAGCGTCATTTCCCGACAAGCGCGAGCAAGAAAGAAAAGACCTTCTACACCTGACCCGCGCCCTCGACGGGCCATTGCAAACGCAGATAATGGCGCTCTGGGAGGACTATGAAGCCGCACAGTCTGCCGAGGCCAAGGCCGTCAAGGCGCTGGACAAACTGGAGACCCTTCTCCAGCACAATCAGGGCAAGAACCCACCCGATTTCGACTATGGATTCAACCTGACCTACGGCAAGGGCTACACGGATGCCGATCCTTTGTTTGAGCGGCTTCGCGGGCTTATTGATGAGGGGACACGGGAGAAGATCGCCGCGTGTGACTCGGCGGCTTTTGCTGATCGAGCGTAGTCAGGTCACCTCTGACCAATACCGCTTGTCGTTTTTTCTGAAAAAAACAATCCAGCAGCGCGGAACTTGTTAATTAATGAGGTCTTTGATTGTTTTTGTAATGTGAGCAATAAGTCACTCACGCTGTTGAAGAATGTGATGTTCGGGTGGCGTCCTCGAAAGAGGAAGGTTGTCGTATTCAATTGCCGAATATCTGATTTTTATGAGTGAAATTTCTCATAGTTACGAGTCTATTAAAAGTAGAACATCTTGAATGTTTTTCCAAATGCGCTAAGTTTTGATGGAAAGTCGGTCACGCTTCCTGCGAGGTAAGCCATGAACGGTTATCCACTGTCCAAATCCTTTTTACTGGCCGCATTGTTTATAAAGGAACAGTTAAAGGAACCTGTTGCACTGTTCTGGATGGTGGTCTCTCCGGCGGTAACATTTTATCTAATCGCCTATGCGAGAACGTCCAATGATGATCGAACGATCAGTTATCTCGCCGTTACGTCATGGTTCTATGCCTTTATCGCCTGTAGCGTGGCGTTTTTTGGCCTGGCGTTTTATATCGTAGGGCGAAGAGAAAGTGGCTTTTTGCGCTCTTTTGTCTACACGACACCGACCAAGCTCATCTTTCTATTTGGGCAGTTTTTTGCCTACTCCATCTTGTCGATAGTTTATTGCGTGGTTTTCTACGGTCTGACGAAATTTTATTTTGGACCGGGGGTGGAAGTTTTGGATGTGCTGGATATTGTGTTGAGATTTTATATCTGCTTCATCTTGTTTTCCATATTTTCGCTGTTGCTTACATTGGTTCCGCTAAGTTTTCAAAATGCCAGCACCGTATTTTCTGTCTTGTTATGTTTGATGTTGGCGCTTGGAATTGTGAGCGTCAGTTCATCTCATACTGCCCTCCAGCTCATAAAAATTTTAAATCCTATGGGGTGGGCTAATCAAATAATGGTGGAGGGAGTCGCGGAGTCGATAGACATCGTGTTGGTTGTCATGGCGGCCTTTTCTATCTCCTTTGGCGTGACCTTTCGATTATTGCTCATCAACCCAGTATGGAGCCGATACTGATGAAGAAACTTATCGTCAGCTCACTCGGGGTCAGTTACCCAGGCCATGTACTGTTCAGCAACGCTTCTCTGACAGTCGCAGCCGGCTCCATATCAGGCCTTCTCGGCCCAAACGGCTCCGGCAAGACCACTTTTTTTGATGTGCTGTGCGGCCTGAAGAAAATAGAGGGCGGTGAGGTAAACAGCTCTTTCTCCAAGCTGCTGTACCTGTCGCAGATCATCAGCACGCCGCCTGTATTTCGCATGTTCGACATCTTCAAAATGGCCATGCTGTTTTGCTCCGACACCAAGGTTACCCAACAACATGCACTCGATAAAATCGAAAAATGGAGCCCCGGCATCGCGGAGCGTTACTGCGAGATCTGGAACAAAAAGTCCGCACTCTGCAGTTATGGGGAAAAGCGTTGGTTTTTTACGTTGTCCCTGCTCTGCGCCAACGCGGACCTGGTGATACTGGATGAACCTACGGCGGGTGTGGATCCCGAGTTTCGTTATCACATCTGGCGTTGTTTGGAGGGGGCAGCGGCAGAGGGTGTCGCGGTGTTGGTTTCATCGCACAACGTCGATGAAATCGTCGCCCATTGCGATGATTTTTACATGCTGAGTCAAAGGCGATTCAACCGTTTTACTGATGCCCAAGGCTTCATGCACGCCTACGACGCCCAAAGCCTAGATGAGGCATTTATCCACGCCGCCAGTCTGCCAAAAGGATAAGGCCGCCTTCTATTTAGGCTGGGGAATGAACGCCACGCTCCCATCCTCACGCTTGTGAAACCACCGCTCGCCATTATCCGGCTGGGTGCCAATCACCCGATGATCCTTGCCCAGATAAGCCAGTGGCGCGGGATCGTCCTTGGCGTACTGCGCGACAATAATGGTGCGTTGCGGGTCGAAGGTCTTGCCGCTGGTTTTTTCCAGCCAGGCCAGGAACGCCGCGCTATCGCCCTGGCGGGGAAAGTCCTGGGTTTCGGCCACGTAGTAGAACGGCTTGCCGCCGTTTTGCAGGTACATCGGCACTTTGTTGTCCGCTTCCACCAGCACGAGTTGCCATTGCTCCCACGGCGCGATTTGGGTCGCTTCGGTTCGCACGTCTTCGGCAAAGCGGGTCACGCCGCCGTTGCTGTTGCTCCAGGGGTAGGCCACGCCGAGTATCAACAGCATCAGCGCGGCGGCGATGGCAAAGCCTTTGAACCAGCGTGACTGGCTGGCTGGCCGTGCCCGCAGGCGTTCGCTGACCCACCAGGCGCCGAGCAGTTGGGCGAAGGGCACCAATGGCAGTACGTAGTAGCTGCGTCGACTGCCGCTGGCGGTGAAGAACACGAACAACAGGCCCAGGCCCCACACCAGCCAACGCACGTTCGGCGGCGTGTGGCGCCAGTGCCGCAGCGCCAGCCACAGGCCGAGCAGCCAGCACGGCACCCAGGGCAGGGTGTAGGCGGGCAGGTAGATCAGGTAGGTGTAGATCGGGCCCATATGGTCGAACGGGTCGAAAAAGCGCACCACGTTTTCGCGGAACACCAACGCCAGGCCGCTGCTGCCATAGCTAGGGGCACCGTAGACATGGGACAGCACGAAGGGCACGGCATAAACCGCCGCAGCGATCAGCAAGGCACACACCAGGCGCAGGTTGAGGTGGCGCTTGTAGCGATGTTCCGCCAGCAGGTGTGGCAGCAGCACCAGGCCGGGCAGCACAAAGCCGATCAGCCCTTTGAACAGCGATGTCACGGCCAGCAGCAGGAAGAACACCGTGTAGCGACCCAGCCGCGTGTCCTCCGGCCCGCGCCAGTACCACCACACCGCCGCCAGCACACCACACACCGTCAGCACGTCGGCCGTGGCCACGCGCGCCCAGAACAGGAAGTAGAAGGTGGTGGCGAGCATCCAACCGGCAATCAGCCCGGTGCCCTTGCGCAGCAGTTGTTCGCCGATCAGGTAGACCAGCCACACGCTCAGCCAGGCGCCGATCACGGACGGCAAGCGCAGTGACCAGGGACCGAGGCTACCCAGCAAGTGGGCACTGGCGGTGATCAGCCAGTAGGAGGGCAGGGGTTTGTCGTAATAGGGCGCGCCCTTGAGGTAGGGATCGAAATAGTCGCCGCTCTGCAGCATCTGCAAGGCGATGTTCGCCCAACGGGTTTCCGGGCCCCACAGGTCGCGTGCGCTCAGGCCGGTCAGCAGCAGCACGGCGGTGACGCCCAGCAACAGCAGCAGGGCGCCGCGTTCGGTCTTCCAGAAAGCCGCCATCACGGCGATTTCGGGTAGATGATCAGTTCGAGGGAACCCTTGTAGTAGCGTTTGCCTCCGGGCGGCAGTTGCCCGGCTTCGCGCATTTCACTGGTGCTGTTGACGCGCATCAGTACGCCGACCGAGCCGAGTTGGCGCTGTTCCTTGAGCCAGGCCTGCACCTCTTCCAATTCCACTTTGCGGTGCACCGAACCTGCGTACTGCAAGCCATAACGCAGCTCGCCCTCGGTGTCGTACAGCGCCACTTCCGGGCGTTTCAGGCGCCAGGCCAAGGCACTGGCATTCCCCAGTTCGTTGCTCAGCAGGGCTTGGGTCTGTTGCAGTTCTTCCAGGTGTTCGAGCACAAACTGGTCGGGCATTTCGTTGTCCGCGATCCACTCCGGCATGCTCGCCGGCAGCAGGATCACCAGCAGGCCGATGCCCAGCGCTGGCATCGCCCACAGCGTCAGCGGGCGGAAGGCTTGCAGCAGGTTGGTGAGGATCCACCCCAGCAACACGATAAACGCCAGGGACAGGCTGAACATCTCTGCATGGCTGTTGCTGTACAAGGGTCGGGCGATTTGCAGGTAGATCAGCACGATCATGGCCGCCATGCCGATCACGAAGTTGAGCAGGCCGTTGAGGCAGATCGTGCGGGCTTTATGCCGGTTGATCAGGTCGACCAGTGTATGCCCCATCAACAAGGCCAGGGGCAGCAGGCACGGCATGATGTAGGTCGGCAGCTTGCCGTTGCTCAGGCTGAAGAAACCCAGCGGCAACAGCAGCCACAGGGCCAGGAAGGCGATGGCCGGTTGGCGCTTTTCCTGCCAGGTCTTGCGCAGGGTGCTCGGCAGCAACCCTGCCCAAGGCAGACACGCTACCGCGATGATCGGCAGGAAGAACCACCACGGCCGCACGTGTTGCGCGTTGTCGGCGCTGAAGCGGCGGATGTGTTCATTCCAGAAAAAGAAGCGCCAGAAGTCCGGTTCCTGCAGATGGATCGCCAGCGCCCAAGGCAGGCACACCAACAAGCACACCAGCATGGCCAGCGGGCCATAGCGCAGCAGTTCGCCCAGGCGGCGTTGCCAGAGCATGTAAGGCACGGCGATCAACACCGGCAACGCCAGGGCCAGGAACCCCTTGGTCAGGAAACCCAGGGCGCAGGCCAGGCCCACGACGGTCCACGCCCAAAGACGGCCGCGTACTGTGTGGCTGTCGAGGGCAAACCACAGGGCCACCAGGCTCAGGTTGACCCACAGGGTGAATTGCGGATCCAGGTTGGAGTAGCCCGCTTGCCCGGCCACCAGGCCGAAGCTCAGGTAGAGCAGGGCGCAGGCGAAGCTTTTGCGCGGGTCATTCCACAGGCGGCGGGCCATCAGGTAGGCCAACAGCACGCTCAAGCCGGTCGTAAGCGCTGAGGCGATGCGCACGCCGAACAGGTTCTGGCCGAACACCGCTTGGCCCAAGGCGATCAACCAATAGCCGCCAGCGGGTTTTTCAAAATAGCGGATGCCCATGAAATGCGGCGCTACCCAGTTGCCGCTCTGGAGCATTTCCTGGCTGATCTGGGCGTAGCGGGTTTCGTCCGGGATCCACAAGCCGTGCAGACCCAGGGGCAACAGGTAAAACGCGACAAAGGCCAGTAATAACAGTGGCAGAGGTTTTAATCGAGTCATGCAAACGTCGCTCCCTGACGTTTAGTTGTGGGAGTTTCAAGTAATGAAGTAATAGAAGAAAAAGTCACAGCGTTCACTGAATTACGGAAAATAGTCCTGATGTCCTTAGTTAAAAGGCGCAACTAAACATGCCAGAGCAGGGCTGTCTTTTTGCTGAACAAATGGACAGGAAAATGTTTAAAGTTGTTTTAACGCGGCCGGCCAGTCCGGGCCATTGACGATGCCCAGCGTCTTGAATTTGCCGTTGGGCAAGACCTGCACGAACAAGGCGCTGCCGTATTTGGGGAAGGCGGCATGGGGAAAGCCCAGGGTGCTTTCGAAGTCGGCAATGCAGCCGCTGTGGGTGACGAAGACCAGGTTGCGTCCGGGGGTTTTGTGGCTGAGCAACTCTTCGCCCATCGCCGCACCGCAGACGGCTTGCTGGCCAGAAGTCAGTTCGTTTTTACCAAACATGAAGCGCAAGGTCTGGGCGGTGCGGATGGCCGGGCTGGCCAGCACGTCGCTTCCGTCCATGCCCAGTGTTTTAAAGGCTTTGCCCAGGGTTTCGGCGTTCTGGCTGCCGTTGATCGTCAGGCCCTCCACGGGACCCAGGCAAGGGTTGGTCGAGCGGTCGCAACGCTCTTCGTGGCGTACCAGCACGATCAGGTCACCGTCGCGCCAGAGGGGCAGCACGTGGGAAGTAAGCAGGCGGTTGCCGACGCCGAGGTCCTTGGGTGACGCGTGCCAGAGCAGGCTGGCGGCGAACAGCAAACCCACCACCAGGAGCCCCAGCCACAGGCGTCGCAGGCGCTTGATAAAGGCCCATCGCGAGCGCGGTTTGGTCAGGGTAAGGTCAACCACTTCATTCACCATGGGCAGTGTTGGCAATGTTTTATTAATTAGGCGCAACGTGTTGGCGTATGCCCACAGTGAAGCCAGAGGCTGTCACAGGGAGGCTGTCTTTTCGCTGAACATGTTGCGGTTAAAAAGTTGTCAGGCATGGCAACTAACAAGTTGCCGACGAATGACCCATGGCCGGTAATCTAGAGTGCGTGGGGTGGTTAGCCGGTGAAATCCATGTGAAAAATTTGCATGGCCTGGATCGCCAGCCGTTATTCTCGATTGCCACCCCTCAAACGAGTGTTCTCATGCTGCAAGTGCAAGGTGTGTTCAAAAGCTATGCCACCCCCCAAGGGCCGTTGGCGGTGTTGGCCGGAGTGGACCTGCACCTGGCCGAGCGCAGCAGCCTGGCGTTGATGGGCGAGTCGGGCAGCGGCAAGAGCACTTTGCTGCATCTGGTGGCCGGCCTGGATCGGGTGGACGGTGGCAGCATCCAGGTCGGCGAGCAGCGCCTCGACCAACTCAGCGAAGCGCAACTGGCCCATTGGCGGCGCACGGAGATCGGGCTGGTGTTCCAGCAGTTCAACCTGATCGGCAGCCTGCGGGTCGAGGACAACCTGGCGTTCCAGGCGCGGTTGGCCGGGCGGTTTGATCCGCAGTGGCAGGCACAGTTGGTGGAGCGCCTGGGCCTGGGTGATCTGCTCAAGCGTTATCCGGAACAGCTTTCCGGCGGTCAGCAGCAACGGGTCGCGGTGGGGCGCGCGTTGGCGTCAAGGCCGCGTCTGTTATTGGCCGACGAACCCACCGGCAACCTCGACGAAGCCACCAGCGACGAGGTGTTACAACTGCTGCTGGACCTGTTGCGCGACAGTCCTACCAGCTTGTTGATGGTCACCCATAGCCCACGCATCGCCGCACGCCTGGACCGGCAGGTGGTGTTGCATCGCGGCCATGTCGTGCCCGCGAGCGCTGTTTGAAATGGCAGTTTTTTATTGGACCTTGCGCGCGCTGCTCAGCCACTGGCGGCGCCATCCGGTGCAGTTCTGCAGCGTGCTCACCGGTTTGTGGCTGGCCACCGCGCTGCTGATCGGCGTGCAGGCCCTCAACAGCCAGGCACGCGACAGCTATGCCCGCGCCAGCCAGTTGATCGGCGGCGAACCCCAGGCCAGCCTCGGCGCGGCGGACGGCGCCAGTTTCCCCCAAGCCGTTTTTGCCCAGTTGCGTCGAGCCGGCTGGCCGGTGTCGCCGGTGGTTCAAGGGCGGGTGCAGCTCAAGGGGCGGGAGGAGGTGCGCCTGCAATTGATGGGCATCGACCCGGTGTCGTTGCCCGGCAGTGGCGCGGTGGCGGGGCAGCGTTTGAGCCAGGCGCAGATGCTGATGTTTTTCGAACCGCCGGGGCGTACGTGGATTGCGCCGCAGACCTTGCAAGCCTTGGGGCTGCATGAAGGTCAGCAGCCCATCACCCTGAACGGCCACACCCTGCCGCCGCTGCAAACCCAGGCCGATATGGCCCCCGGACTGTTGCTCACCGATATCGGCTTTGCCCAGCCTGTGCTGGAGATGCCTGAGCGTCTGTCGCGGCTGTTAGTGGACAAGGCTTTCGCCGCTGGCCAGCCCACGCCGCCCGCCGGGCTGCAACTCAAGCAAGGCGAGGACAACAACCTCGCGCGCCTCACCGAAAGCTTTCACCTGAACCTCGATGCATTGGGCTTTCTGTCCTTTGTGGTCGGGTTGTTTATCGTGCACGCTGCCATTGGCCTCGCCCTGGAGCAACGGCGCGGGCTGTTGCGCACCTTGCGTGCCTGCGGCGTCAGTGTGCGTCTGTTGATCGTCAGCCTGGGCGTCGAACTCGGTGTGCTTTCGTTGCTGGGTGGCGTGCTCGGCGTGGCCAGCGGCTACCTGTTGGCCAGCCTGTTGCTGCCGGATGTCGCCGCCAGCCTGCGTGGTTTGTATGGCGCCGAGGTGCCGGGGCAGTTGAGCCTGAGCCCTTGGTGGTGGGGCGCCGGGTTGGGCTTGAGTTTGCTCGGCGCGTTGCTGGCCGGTGCCAGCAGCCTGTGGCGGGCGGCGCGCTTGCCCTTGTTGGCGCTGGCCAACGCGCAGGCCTGGCATGAGGCCCATGGGCGTTGGTTACGGCTGCAAGGGTGGGTGGCCGCTGCCGCGCTGGTGATCACCGCGCTGGCGCTGGGGTTCGGTGATAGCCTGGCTGCCGGCTTCGTGCTGATGGCTGCGTTACTGCTCGGCGCGGCCCTGGGTTTGCCGGTGGTGCTCAATGCTGTGCTCAAGGCCTTCCTGGGACGCAGCCGTTCGGTGCTGGGCCAGTGGTTTCTGGCTGATTGCCGTCAGCAATTGCCGGCGTTGAGCCTGGCCCTGATGGCGCTGCTGTTGGCCCTGGCCGCGAATATCGGGGCAGGCTCCATGACGTCGGGGTTTCGTCATACGTTCAACAACTGGCTGGAGCAGCGTCTGACTGCCGAGCTGTACCTCAACCCACAAAACCCGGCCCAGGCCGAGCAACTGAGCCGATGGTTGGCGCAAGAACCGCGGGTGCAGGCGGTGTTGCCCACCTGGCAAGTCGCGGTGCAATTGCAGGGCTGGCCGGCGGATCTGTTTGGCGTGGTCGACGACCCGACTTATCGCCAGCATTGGCCGCTGTTGGAGGCGTCGAGCGAGCCGTGGGACCAGTTGCAGCAAGGCGACACGCTGATGCTCAGCGAGCAACTGGCACGTAGGCTGGCGGTGAAGTTGGGCGATACCCTGAGCATCCCGACGCCTCAGGGCACCTGGACGCCGAAAATAGTCGGGATCTACGCCGATTACGGCAACCCCAAGGGCCATATTCTGGTCAATTCCAAGCACCTGCTGACCCATTGGCCGACGCTGTCACCGGCGCGTTTCAACCTGCGGGTGTCACCGGCAGACGTGGCACCGCTGACGCGTGAGGTGCAACGCGCCTTTGCCCTGGAAGACAGCCGTATCGTCGATCAACAGCAACTCAAAGGCTGGTCGAGCCAGGTGTTCGAACGCACCTTTGCCGCCGCTGCCGCGCTGAACAGCCTGACGCTGGGCGTGGCCGGTGTGGCGCTGTTCATCAGCCTGTTGACCCAGAGCCAGAGTCGCCTGGGCCAACTCGCGCCGCTGTGGGCATTGGGCGTCACGCGTCGGCAATTGATGCTGCTCAACCTTGGCCAGACCTGGCTGCTGGCGGTACTCACGTTGGTCTTGGCCTTGCCGCTCGGCTTGCTGTTGGCCTGGTGCCTGGACGCGGTGATCAATGTGCAGGCCTTTGGCTGGCGCCTGCCGCTACAGGTGTTCCCGTGGCAACTCGCGCAATTGCTCGGGTTGGCGATGCTCGCGACCTTGCTGGCCTCGGCATGGCCGTTGTGGCAGTTGTATCGCAGTCGTCCGGCGGATTTGTTGAGGACGTTTGCCAATGAAGATTAAGTGGCTGTTGTGGATGTGCTGCTTACTGGTCGCTTGTGACAAAGTCCCTGAGCCGCAGGAAAGCTTCGCCGGCCTGGGCAGTGACGCGGCGGACTTTGCCCAAGTGGTGCCCGGCAAAGTGTTCAGTTTTCCCGACGACCATGGCCCCCATCCAGGCTTTCGTATCGAGTGGTGGTACGTCACCGCCAACCTCAAGGACGCGCAGGGCAATGTCTTCGGCGTGCAGTGGACCTTGTTCCGCAATGCGCTCAAGGCCGGGCCGACCGAGGCGGGCTGGCGCGATTCGACGATCTGGCTTGGCCACGCCGCCGTGACGTCCGCCACTCACCACTATGCCGCCGAACGCTTTGCGCGCGGCGGCGTGGGCCAGGCCGGAGCCCAGGCGCAGCCGTTCAATGCCTGGATCGACGATTGGAATTTCGTCACCCGTCCCGGCGCCGTAAGCAGCCTGGCCGACATGCAACTCAAGGTCAGTGGTGCGCAATTCGCCTATGACCTGCACCTGACCTCCAGTCGCCCATTGGTGTTGCAGGGTGACGAGGGCTACAGCCGCAAGTCCGACCTGGGCCAGGCGTCGTACTACTACAGCCAGCCGTTTTTCAGTGCCCGTGGCAGCGTCACTGTCGATGGCAAGGTCTATCAAGTCACCGGCCCAGCCTGGCTCGACCGTGAGTGGAGCAGCCAACCCCTGAGCGCCAGCCAGACCGGCTGGGACTGGTTTTCCCTGCACCTGGACCGGGGCGAGCAGCTGATGCTGTTTCGGGTACGGCAAGCCGACGGCACCGGGTACCTCACGGGGACCTGGATCGATGCGCAAGGCCAGACGCAGACGCTGCACAACGCCGATATCCAACTGGTGCCGTTGGAAACCACCACGATTGACGGTCGCAAGATTCCCACGCGCTGGTCGCTGAAAATCCCCGGCAAACAGCTGGACATCACCACCCAAGCCGTCAACCCGAACGCCTGGATGAGCCTGAGTATTCCGTACTGGGAAGGGCCGGTGCGGTTTGACGGTGGGGTGGGTTACCTGGAAATGACCGGGTATTAGGGCGGTTTCTGTAGGCTCTATTTCACCGCTGCGTAGGCAGCTTCCCAAATGTAAAGCGACCCCCCTGGACTTGTGTCCGGGGCGCAGGCGCTTGCTTATATTCCGACGCCATCTCAATTGCATCCTGGATGTGGGGCATGGCGCAGAGCTTTATCAACGACCGCGCAACGGACTACCTAAGCCTCAAATTCCGATTGATGGGCGGCGGGCTGAGCCGGCCGCGCTCGGATCATTTTGATGTGCTGAATAGGCACCTGCGGCCCGGCTTGGTGGCACCGGGGCAACTGGTGATTATTCCCGACAGCCACAGCCTGAATTGCTCGGTCGAGGAAGCGTGGTTGATGCGCCATGCCGAGGAAGTCCGTCGTCACCTGACACTGAATGCGGCGACGGGTACGGCACTGCTCGGCAACTATGACTTGCTGCAGAGTTTCATGGCCAATGGCTCGATTGGCGTGGGTAGTGCGACTTCGGCCTGGGCGCGGCACCTGAATGAAGTGGCGCAAACGTTGGAAAACATCGAGCGGCTGCATCAGCGGTTGAAAGACGGCGGATTGGACAGGGCGGCGTTTATCCAGCAGCGCCAGGCAGTGTTTCGGCGCTTGGAGGGGCAATTGCAAGGGGCTGCACGGATGGGCACGGGATTGCAGGGTAATGCGTCGTTGAAGAAGGTGTTGGGGATTTCGACGAGGAGCTATTTGCACAAGGGGGAGATTGCGGGGTATGCGCAGCGGATGCGGGAGATGGCGCAAATGTCGAAGTGGTTGGGCAACGGGACGTATGTAGGGTTGGCGTTGGATGTGGGGGTAGCAGGGTTGGAGATCAAGGAGGCGTGTGTGACGGGGAGGGAGGCGCAGTGTAGACGGGCGAAGTATGTGGAGACGGGGAGGTTGGTGGGGTCAGTGGCGGGAGCCGCAGTCGGGGGAAAGTATGGTGCCAAACTCGCGATTCGAAGCTGTCGCATGCTTTTCGGTATTGCGATGAAGGGACGCGGCGAGATTGCGTGCGCAATTATTGGCGGCGCGGCGGGTGGGCAGACCGTAGGTAATGCTCTTGGTCATGAAGGTGCCTTATTGGGTGGAGAGATCCAAGAGGCCAACGGGGATGTGATTTTTGTGCCGGAGGGAGCTTGACTGTGTCGTTTTTTCTTGTCTTCACCATTGTGCATTTTACCGGGGCGTTTGTCGTTTTGGGGCTCGGTTTTTTTGCCGAATATACAAAGCTCGACGAAGTGGAGAGTTACTTCCGCCAAAACGAAATGGTCTGCGGCAATAAGCGATTTTGGAGCCGAAACCGGTGGATCGACAGGCAATATCGCATGATGCTTATTGCTGAGTTACTTTCAGATTCAAAGCGCCATCTGAAGGCAGGGTTGGTGACTGAGGCCGAACTGGCTTCTGTTCCTTTATCGCTTAAGCGCTGGGTGGTTTGGCCCTATTACCTTGGGTTCATTTGGTTGATTGCAACAGCTGTTTGGGTCTTCTGGCGCTGGTGGTGCGACATCTCGATGCCATAGGAATGATTTTTTCATAAAAAATACTGTACATACATACAGTCATGTCCTACATTCCATCCCAGGTGACCGGATGTCACCTGACCTTCAGTTTTTAACTATGGATGGATAAAAAATGAAATCGAAAAAAGCCTTTATGCTGGGCGCGGCCATGGCGGCCTCCTGCTTCGTTTCGGCCTTTGCCCTGGCCGAGCAATACCCTCATCTGGCTGCGCAAGCGCCGCAACCGACGATCAAGCAATCCTTGAAAACCGGCGGAAAAATCCCGGCCACCCAGGCGTCCGCAGCACTGAAGCAGCAGCTTCAAGCAGGCGCTCAGCAGAAAAAGCCGGCGTTTGCCGCGAAGGCCCAGGCCGACTCTGTGGTGGAAGACCACGCCGCGCCTGCGCCAGTAACCCAGGTCAAGAAAGCGGACGCTCAGCAACGCGCCGCCGTTCAGGCTGCACTGGTGCAGGGCTGTGAGACCACGCTGGATGTGAACCTGCTCTACACGATCAATGGCGTACAAACCGGCGACCTGCTGTGCTACCACTTCAACCTGCCGAAGAAGGCACGCATCAACGCACTGTTGGTAGGCCAGACAGCAGGCACCGACATGTCGTTGAGCCTGTTCCAGGACGATGGTCAAGGCAACCCGCTCCCCCTGGGCACGTCCAACAATCCGGGCACCGCGGACGAAAGCCTCAGCGGCGTTGTGCCAGCCGGTGACTACTACTGGTTCATGGAAGCCAATGCGGCCGTGCAGGGTTCGAGCTTCCAGTTCGGTGTAGCGGTGGACGACAATATTGACGCCTACGAACCCAACGACACGCCGGATACCGCGTTCCAGCTGCCGGACACCCTGAACTACATCAAGGGCAATGCCGACAGCCTCAATGACGTCGATTACTTTGACTTCAAAGCCGTACGCGGCCAGAGCGTCGGTATCGCACTCACGGCCGATACTGCCAGTGGCAGTACCCGCAACAAGTGGATCCTTGAGCGTTTCGATGGTAACCAGTGGGTCACCGTAGGGGCCAACGTGGTGTCGACGTCGATCCCAAGCCCCGGTGTGGGCGGTGTGGTCAAGGTGCGCGTTCGCCCGAATCAACACCCGAACGAGCCGTGGAGCGCAACGGGCAAATACAACCTGTCGTTTGGTTCCAACCCGCGGGTGAACGACCCTGACGTGAAGGGCGAAAGCAATGTGTTGCGTATCCCTTACTCCGCTTCCAACGTGGGTTATGGCTACATGACCACCCAGGCCTACCGCGACCTGACCTGGACCATGGGCCTTTCGGACAGCACTGGCGCACCGTTGGTGGGGCTGCACCCGATTGTCTACCTGGACCAGCACATCGATCCGAACACCGGCAGTATCGTCTACAAAGGGTATTCGGCGGCCACCAACAGTGCTGGCCTGGCCGGGGGCACGATCAATGCGGGCACCTGCTTCGGTGACTTCCAGACCACGTTCGTCGATTACGCCCAGGGCTATAAGAACACCTGGCGTACCGACTTCAACTACGGCGTGTGGCGCATGGAAGTGCTGGAATACCCAGGTATCGGCGTCGGTGGTGATAACACGGAGTTCGTCAGCTTTGGCCACCTGTGCAAACAGACCTTGCTGAGCAGCACCAAGAGCTAAACACGTTTAACCCGTAGTACCCAGGGCATACAGGCTGCGCGCCTGTATGCCCTTTTTGCGTCAGGGCGCCAATGCCAGGTCCAACGGCAAGCGCGCCATGCTCGTGCCCTTCAACGAGCCCAGGTACAACCAGTTTCCATACTCCCGCGCGGTGGTGATCGGCGAATAATTCCCCGGGCTGCCATCCTGCAGGTTGGCGATGACCTTGCCCTCGGTATCCAGCCCCAGCACGAAGGCTTTGCGTTCGATAGGCTTGGGCACCACCATCAGCGCCCGCACCATCACCTTGCGCAACATCGGATAGCCGGCAAAGCTGTCCAGCAAGGGATTGCGTGGCGAATACAGCGCCACCCAGAAACGGTCCTGGCCGTTGAAGCTGAGGTTGTCCGGCAGGCCGGGCAGGTTGTCGATAAACAGGTCATGGGTGCCGGCGCGCTCGCCTTTGAGCCAGTAACGGCTGATGCGGTACGCGCCGGTTTCATTCACCAGCACGAAGGTTTCGTCCGGTCCTAATGCAACGCCGTTGGCGAATTGCAGTTGGTCGAGCAGCACATCGGTGCTGCCATTGCTGAAGTCATAACGCAACAGCCGACCGTCGCCGCCATGCTCGATCACCGCTTCGCCATCCTGCCCATAGCCCCAGCGACTCGACGCATCGCTGAAGTAGGCATAACGCCCGCTGGCGTCCACGGTGACGTCATCGGTAAAGCCAAAGGGCACGCCGTTGGCGCGGGTGCTCAACGTCGTGAGTTGATGTTTTGCATCCAGGGCGAGCAAGCCCTTGATCCCGTCGGCAATGATCAGGCGCCCATCCGGGTGCAACGCCAGGCCCAGGGGCCGCCCACCGGTATTGGCCAATACTTCCAGGCTGCGGCTGTCGGGCGAGGTGCGGATGATACGTCCGTCATGTAAACCACTGATCAAAAAGCCCTGGTCATCCAGCAGCAAGGCTTCGGGCCCGGCGATGTCCTGGGCGCCGATTTTCTGCACGCCCTTGAGGCGCTGGTTCTCGGCGTAAGGGCCGCTCTTCATCGACGGCGCCTTGGGTGGCGTCCAATTCACCGGTTGCACCTTTGTGGGCATCAACAGCAGAAAGGCGACCACCGCCAGCAACAGGACAAACAACAGATGACGCAGTTTTTTGGGACGGGTACTCATGACGATTCCTGGTTGTCGTGGGGGCTCGGCTCCCAGTGCAGGGTGCCGAACAGGTAATCCATCAGGGGAAGGACGATGTTGAAGTTGCGCCCCTGCATCAGTTCACGGCGGTGATGCAGGGCGTGCAGTTGATGCATCTGGCGGATCCATGGCAGCCGTGCCACCGGGTGGCTGGCGGGCAGGTGCTCGCAGGCGTGAAACACTTCGTAAAGTAAATATCCGAGGATCATGCACCCGGCGAACAGCCCGGCGACATTGGGGCTCACTTGCTTGAGCAACCACCAGGCGGGCAGGGTGATTGCCAGGCTGTGCAGCACGATCAGCCAGGCCGGGAACAGGATGACGCGCCAGTCGCGGGGGCTGTCGTAGGTCATGTGGCCGGGGGTGAAGAAACTGTGATGGTCGCCGGTGTGGCGTGCGTAGAACAGCCGGGCCAAGGCGTGCTTGTGGTGGCCGAGGTGACGGTGCACGAGGTAGATGCAGAGGTTGAAGAACACCAGGGTCAGTGGCACGGTCAGCCATTGCACAGCGCTGATCTGATGCGTGGAAGACCAGGCCAGGGCGATGCACACAAGGCCGTAGCCGAACACGAAACCGGCGTGCAGCCAAGGGTTGTAGCGGGGCGCGACAGCGGCGCGGTAGCGCGCGCGAAAGGTCTCGGTGGGGTGGGCCATGGCGGGTTGCTCGGTGTTTTTTTGTTGGAAAGTGAGCTTAGTTGGCGCCAGGGAATGTGCGAGTTTTGCAGTGACCGGCTTATCCGAAGCGACCAATGGGGGCTTGCACACCCCCCATTTCCTTGTTAGCTTCTCGCAAAATGTTAACGATAACATTTGCTCTAACAATAAAAACAAAACAGAGAACCACGCCATGAAAATGCTCCCGAAAACCCTGTGTTTATTGGCTGTAGACATCACCCTCGGCACTGTCTCCCCGGCATTTGCCGACGCTGCCAAGCCGATCCGCATCGGCGCGTCCTTCCAGGAAATCAACAACCCCTATTTCGTCACCATGAAAAACGCCCTCGAAGAAGCCGGGGCGACCATCGGCGCGAAACTGATCATCACCGACGCCCGCCACGACGTGTCCAAGCAGGTCAGTGACGTCGAAGACATGCTGCAAAAAGGCATCGATATCCTGCTGATCAACCCCACAGACTCGGTCGGCGTGCAATCGGCGGTCAAGTCTGCTCACGCTGCCGGTGTCGTGGTCGTCGCGGTAGACGCCCAGGCCGACGGCCCGCTGGACTCCTTCGTCGGCTCGAAAAACTTCGACGCCGGCTTCCAGGCCTGCGAATACCTGGCCAAGAACATCGGCGACAAAGGCAATATCGCGATCCTCGACGGCATCGCCGTGGTGCCGATCCTGGAGCGTGTACGCGGCTGCAAAGAGGCCGTGGCCAAGCACCCGGACATCAAGATTGTCAGCATCCAGAACGGCAAGCAGGAACGTGACCAGGCGCTGACCGTCACCGAAAACATGTTGCAGGCCCAGCCCACCCTCAAGGGCATTTTCAGCGTGAATGACAACGGCTCCCTCGGTGCACTCTCGGCCATCGAAGCCAGTGGCCTGGACGTGAAGCTGGTCAGCGTCGATGGCGCGCCGGAAGCGATCAAGGCGATCCAGAAACCCGGCAGCAAATTCATCGCCACTTCGGCGCAGTACCCGCGCGACCAGATCCGCCTGGCCCTGGGCATCGCCCTGGCCAAGAAGTGGGGCTCGCAAGTGCCGGCCACTATTCCAGTGGACATCACCCTGATCGACCAGGCCAAGGCCAAGGACTTCAGCTGGTAAATCGCCCAGGCCCCACGCTGTCCGTGGGGCCCAGGTCATCCTTCTGAATATGAGGTCGGCGGTATGAGCAGTCTTCTGAAGTTGGAAAACATCTGTAAGCGCTACCCGGGCGTACAGGCCCTCAAGTCCATCAACCTGCAAGTCGAGCGCGGCGAGATCCATGCCTTGCTCGGCGAAAATGGCGCGGGCAAATCGACGCTGATGAAGATCCTCGGCGGCGTCGAGCATCAAGACGAAGGCCAGATCCTGATCGACGGCCAGGCCCAGCAGTTCGCGACCTACCGCGATGCAATCGCCGCCGGCATCGGCATCGTGTTCCAGGAATTCAGCCTGATTCCCTACCTCACGGCGGTGGAAAACATCTTCCTCGGCCATGAGCTGAGTAACCGTTTCGGCCTGTTGCGCAAGCGCGAAATGGTCGAGGCCAGCGAGGCCTTGTTCAAGCGCCTGGGCGTGACCATCGACCTGCAATGCGCGGTCAAACACCTCAGCGTGGCCGAGCAGCAGTTTGTCGAAATCGCCAAGGCGTTGGCCCTGGATGCGCGCCTGCTGGTGCTCGACGAACCTACCGCCACCCTCACGCCCAGCGAGGCTGAGCTGCTGTTCGAGATCATGCGTGAACTCAAGCGTCAGGGCGTAGCGGTGATTTTCATCTCCCATCACCTGGAGGAGATTTTCCAGGTGTGCGACCGCATCAGCGTGTTGCGCGACGGCGGCAATGTGGGCGTCACCGATGTGGCCGACAGTGACATCGACCGGCTGGTCGAGATGATGGTCGGGCGCCGCCTGGAATGCAGTTTTCCACCCAAACACAGCACCGAGCGCGGCCCGCTGTTGCTGGAGGTCAAGGACATCCAGCTGGTGCGCAACGGCCCTCATAACAGCTTCCAACTGCACAAGGGCGAGATCCTCGGCTTTGCCGGGCTGGTCGGCTCCGGTCGTACCGAGTTGGCCCTGGGCATGATGGGCGCGCTGCCGTCGGTGAGCAAAGACGTGTGGTTGCGCGGCGAGAAAATCACCCTCGACGACCCCGCCCAGGCGCTGGCCCACGGCATCGGCCTGTTGCCGGAAAGCCGCAAGAGCGAAGGGCTGATCACCGACTTCAGCATTCGCGAAAACATCTCGCTGAACAACCTGCCCAAATACCAGAACGCGTCCGGGCTGATCGACAAAAACCGCGAATGCGCCAGCGTCGAAGGCCTGATGAAGCAACTGTCGATCAAGGCCCCCAGCAGCGAAAGCCGGGTGTTCAACCTCAGCGGTGGCAACCAGCAAAAGGTGGTGATCGCCCGTTGGATCAACCATCACTGCGACGTGCTGGTGTTCGACGAACCCACCCGTGGCATCGACGTGGGGGCCAAGGCGCAGATCTACGCGCTGATGCGCAGCCTCACCGAACAGGGCTACGCAATCATCATGATTTCTTCCGAATTGCCGGAAGTCATCGGCATGTGCGACCGCGTCGCCGTGTTCCACAAGGGCGCCATCGTCAAGGTGCTCGAAGCGTCTGCCGTCAATCCTCAAGAGGTCATGCGCCATGCAACAGGGGGCTCAAGTGAATACGTCCATTAGGACCGGCGACAGCAGCCGGTTGCGCCTGAACCTGGCGCGACTGGTGCGCTCGCCGGCGTTTTATCCGTTCGTGGGGCTGGTGGTGGTGACCCTGGTGATGATCCTCGCCAGCGACACCTTCCTCACCGCCAGCAACCTGTCGAACATCGCCCGCCAGGTGTCCATCAACGCGATCATCGCGGTGGGCATGACCTGCGTGATCCTCACCGGCGGCATCGACTTGTCGGTAGGGCCGGTGATGGCCTTGTCCGGCACGCTCACGGCCGGGTTGATGGTCGCGGGCCTGCCGCCCGGCCTGGCGATTGGCGCAGGCATGTTGATTGGCGTGGCCTTTGGTATCGGCAACGGTTTGTTCGTGGCCTACCTGCACATGCCGCCGATCATCGTGACCCTGGCGACCATGGGTATCGCCCGTGGCCTGGGCCTGATGTACACCGACGGCTATCCGATTTCTGGCTTGCCGGAGTGGTTTGCGTTCTTTGGCCGCGAAAGCCTGTTCGGCATCCAGGTGCCGATCCTGATTATGCTGCTCACCTACCTCGCTGCCTACGTGCTGCTGCAACATACGCGCATCGGTCGCTACATCTACGCCATTGGCGGCAATGAAGAAGCGGTGCGCTTGTCTGGCGTGCGTGCGGCGCGTTTCAAGCTGCTGGTGTATGGGATCAGTGGCCTCACGGCGGCGATTGCCGGGTTGGTCCTCACCTCACGCCTGATGAGCGGCCAGCCGAATGCCGGTGTGTCGTTCGAACTGGATGCGATTGCCGCCGTGGTACTCGGTGGCGCCTCGATTGCCGGTGGGCGCGGGGTGATCGTCGGTACGTTGCTCGGCGCCATGTTGCTCGGCGTGTTGAACAACGGCCTGAACATGCTGGGCGTGTCGCCCTACGTCCAGAGCGTGATCAAGGGCGCAATCATTTTGCTGGCGATTTTTATCAGCCGTCAGCGCCACAAATAAATACCTAACAAGCACAGGACCCGACACCATGGACAAGCACACCGACATGCAAGCCGTCGTCTGCCACGGCCCGAAAGACTATCGCCTGGAACGCATCGGCAAACCCCAGGCGCGCGCCAATGAACTGGTGATCCGCATCGCCGCCTGCGGCATCTGCGCCAGTGACTGCAAGTGCCACTCGGGCGCCGCAATGTTCTGGGGCGGCGACAACCCGTGGGTCAAGGCGCCGGTGGTGCCGGGGCACGAATTTTTTGGCTATGTGGTGGAAGTGGGCGAGGGCGCCGAAGATCACTTCGAAGTCGCCATAGGCGACAAGGTGATCGCCGAGCAGATCGTGCCGTGCGGCAAGTGCCGTTTCTGCAAGTCGGGCAAGTATTGGATGTGCGAAGTGCACAACATCTTCGGCTTCCAGCGTGAAGTCGCCGAAGGCGGCATGGCCCAGTACATGCGCATTCCCAAGACCGCCATCGTGCACAAGATCCCCGAGTCGGTGTCGCTGGAAGACTCGGCGCTGGTGGAACCGATGGCCTGCTCAATCCATACGGTCTACCGTGGCGATATCCAGCTCGACGACGTGGTGGTGATCGCCGGCGCCGGGACCCTCGGCCTGTGCATGGTCCAGGTCGCTGCGTTGAAAACCCCGAAGAAACTGGTGGTGATCGACATGGTCGACGAGCGCCTGGATCTGGCGAAAAAATTCGGCGCCGATGTGGTGATCAACCCGTCGCGCGACAACGCCCGCGAAATCATCAACGGCCTGACCGACAACTATGGCTGCGACGTCTACATCGAAACCACCGGCGTGCCGGCGGGCGTGACCCAGGGCCTGGACCTGATCCGCAAGCTCGGACGTTTTGTCGAGTTCAGCGTGTTTGGCGCCGAGACCAGCGTCGACTGGTCGATCATCGGCGACCGCAAGGAGCTGGACGTACGCGGCGCCCACCTCGGCCCGTATTGCTACCCGATCGCCATCGACCTGTTCGAACGCGGCCTGGTCACCTCCAAGGGCATCGTCACCCATGACTTCCCGCTGGACGACTTTGCCGAGGCCTTCGCGTTGGCCAATTCGACTAAGTCGATCAAGGTGCTGTTGAAGCCGGTGGCCTGAAAATGAACTACGTGATGGGTGTCGATATAGGAACCCAGAGCACCAAGGCGCTGCTGGTGGATGGTCAAGGCACGATCATCGCCCAGCACAGCCAGGGGTATCGCGTGGATACCCCGAAAGTGCGCTGGGCCGAACAATGGCCGCAAGTCTGGCTCGATGCCGTCGAAGCCTGTGTGGCGCAGTGCATGGCCAAGGCCGGCGTGGCGGCGCAGCAGGTCAAGGCGCTCTGCATCAGCAGCCTGTACGGCGGCTCGGGGATTGCGGTGGATGCGCACATCACGCCGCTGCACCCGTGTCTGATCTGGATGGACCGCCGCGCCGGTGAGCAGGTGGCCTGGGTGCGCGAGCAGGTTGAACTGGAGCGGATGTTCGCGATTACCGGCAACTCGGTGGACAGCTACTACGGCTTTACCAAGATGCTCTGGCTCAAACAGCACCAGCCCGAGGTGTGGGCCAAGACCCGCTACCTGCTGCCGCCCAACAGCTACATCAACTGGTGCCTCACCGGCGAGTTGGCGGTGGACCATAGCAGCGCCGGCAATATCGGCGGCGTCTACGACGTGAAGGCGCGCGGCTGGTCTGGCGAAATGCTCGATGCGTTGGGCATACCGCAGGCGATGATGCCAGAGCGCCTGGTGTATTCCGGTGAAGCCGTCGGTGGGTTGCTGGAGGAGTGGGCGGCGCGCCTGGGCCTGCAGGCGGGCACACCGATTCTGGCCGGTGGCGTCGATGCGGCCATGGCAACCTTGGCGGCGGGTGTGACGCAGCCAGGCAATCACGTGGCAATGATCGGCACCAGCATGTGCTGGGGTTACCTCAACCAGCAAGTGGATGCGCACCATGGTTTGGTGAGCATGCCCCACGTCTACAACGGCCACCGCGACCTGTACATCTTTGGCGGCGCGATCACCGCTGGTGCTTCGGTGAGCTGGTTTCGCGAGCAGTTCTGCCAGGCCGAAGAACAGCAAGCCAAGGCCACCGGCCAGGACAGTCTGGTGCTGCTGGAACAGCGCGCGATGAACATCCCGGCGGGCAGCGAAGGCCTGTTGTTCCTGCCTTACTTGATGGGCGAGCGCAGCCCGGTGTGGGATGACCGCGCCAGCGGCAGCTTTGTCGGCTTGAACCTCTACCACAGCCGTATTCACCTGTATCGCGCCGTGCTGGAAGGCGTGAGTTTTGCCCTGCGGCATAACATCGAAGCGGGCACCCGTGGCGCGCATTCCCTGGACCCACGCTTGATCGTGGTGGGCGGGGCGAGCCATTCGGATCTGTGGATGCAGATCATCGCGGATGTCACACGCTACCCGGTGTACACCATTGTCCAAGAGGTGGAAGCGGCGCTGGGGGCGGCGCTGTTGGCGGCGCACACGGTGGGGTTGGTGAGTGATGGGGAGATGGACAAGGGCTGGGTGCAGCTGGAGTTACGGGCTGAGCCCAAGGCGGAACACGTCGAGGCGTATGACCGGGCGTTTGCTCAGTACCTGAAGCTGTATCCCGCCCTGAAACCGATCATGCACAGCCTGCAGGAGAACTGAATGAACGCAGCGTTCGACTTCACCCACCACCGCATCCTCGTCACCGGCGCCAGCAGCGGCATCGGCCGCGAAATCGCCGTGCAACTGATCGCCAGCGGCGCCGATGTCTTTGCCCTCGGCCGCGACGCCCAAGCCTTGGCCGAACTCGGCTGCCACAGCCTCTGCCTGGATATCGCCGACAGCGTCGCCCTCGACAAGGCCCTGCACGACCTGCCGCCGCTGCATGGCCTGGTCAACTGCGCCGGCATCTCGCGCCTGGAGCCGGCTGCCGCCATCAGCGCCGAGGCTTTCGACCAAGTGATGCAGGTCAACGCCCGCGCCGCTGCGCAAGTCGCCAGCCGTGTAGCGGCCAAAATGATCGAAGCACAGATCGCCGGTAGCATCGTCAATGTCTCCAGCCAGGCCTCGCTGGTGGCCCTGGACGATCACCTCGGCTACTGCGCCTCCAAGGCCGCGCTGGATGCAATCACCCGCGTGCAATGCGCCGAGTGGGGGCGTTTTGGGATTCGCGTCAACAGCGTCAACCCCACGGTGACGCTCACGCCGATGGCGGCCATGGCCTGGTCCGAACCGGCCAAGCGCGACCCGGCGCTGGCGGCGATCCCCCTGGGGCGCTTTGCCGAAACGGTGGAAGTGGCATTACCGGTGCTGTTCCTGCTGAGTCGCGCCGCCAGCATGATCAGCGGCGTCAGCTTGCCCATCGACGGCGGCTACACCAGCCGCTAACCGTTTTCCAACTGACCGGCGATCACCACTTTGTCCCGTGGCTTGAACGGGTCTTCCAGGCGGTCGAGCAACAGGCGCACCGCGCTGCTGCCGGCCAGGGACGCATCGTGGGCCACGCAGGCGATGGGCACGCCGAAAATGTCGGCGAAGGGCAGGCGGTCGATGCCGCAGATGGTCAGGCTGTCATGGGCGATGTTGTGCATGCGCAGTGCGCGTAGAGCGCCGAGGGTGATCAACTGGTTGAAGCCCATGATCGCGTCCGGCGCCGAGTGTTCGGCCAGGTAGTCGAGGGTGTGCAGGTAGGACGGCATCAGCGTGTAGTCGCCGGCCTGCACTTCGACCTGCACCTGCGGGTGTTCGGCCAGCACTTCGCGCAGGCCCTTGAGGCGTTCGACGGTGATGCGCGAGTGCTCGGGACCGGTCAGCACCAGCAAGCGCTTGAGGTTCGGGGTCTGGCGCAGCAGGTAGTGCGCGGCCTGGATGCCACTGTGGTAGTTGTCGAGCACCACGCGGCTGAACGGGCTGTCGTGGATCGTGCGATCGAGCAGCACTACTGGGGTCTTGCCATTGCCCAGGCGTTCGAGGTAGTCGGGCTGATAGCTCGGTTCATCCGAGACCGGCGACAGGATGATCCCCGCCACGCGGTAGCCCAACAGGGTGTCCACGGCCTTGCTTTCCAGCTCTTCCAGCTCATCGGTGTCCACCAGCATGATGGTGTAGCCGTGCTGTTTGGCCTCGCGGGAAATCGCCTTGATCATTTCGCTGTAGAACGGGTTGTCCACGGAGGCGGTGATCACACCGATGATCAGGCTTTCACTGCGCTTGAGCCCGCGCGCGAAGGCGTTGGGCACGTAGTCCATCTCCCGCGCCACTTCGAGGATGCGCGCCAGGGTGGCCGGTTTGACCAGGTCGGGTTTGCTCAGTGCGCGGGACACCGTGATGGTGGTCATGCCGACCCGCTTGGCGATGTCGCTGATGGTGACGGACTTCTTCTTGTTCATCGGTCAGGCTGCAATAGGAAACACCCGCAGGCTAGCATGCGCGGTGCAGATTGTTGCTTCAAATCAGTGGGTCCCAACGCTGCGACCAGTCGCTTTCGGCCTTGACCACTTCACGTAGCAACCCCAGCGCCTGCTGCAACACCGCCGAATCCCGCGCCCGTGAGTACACCAGGTACGTCGGGAAGCTGAACTCCGGTGCCTTGGGCACACGCTGCATCACGCCGCTGTCCAGGTAACTCTGTACCACGCGGGTGCGGAAATAACCGGCGCCGCCGTTCTCCAGGATGTATTGCAACGCCAGCGGGCCCAGGTTGAAACTCAATGCGGCACGGGCCTTGTCGGGAAGGGCAGCGTCGTGTTGCTGGCGAAAGCCTGGTCCCCAATCGATATACACGTAGGGCGCTGGGTTGCTCACCAGTTGCACCAGGATCAGTTTTTCTTCCAGCACCTGTTCCACCTGCAAGCCTGGCCAATATTGCGGCTGGAACACCAATGCAGCGTCGAGTACGCCCAGTTCCAGCTGGCGCAACAGGTAGTCGCCTTCGCGCACTTCGGTGCGCAGGGCATGGCCGGGGATGTGTTGGCGTAACGCTTGGGCCCAGCCGAGCATCAACGGGTTGCACAGGCTGACTTCGCCACCGATATGCAGCACGTTGCGATAACCGTCCGGCAGCGGCAGATCGCGTTTTGCGGCTTCCCAGGTTTGCAGCAATTGGTTGGCGTAGACCACGAAGGCCTCGCCGTCGGCGGTCAGCCTGGCGCCTGCGCGGTTGCGCACGAACAGTGTGCTGCCTAGTTGGCTTTCGAGGCTCTTGACCCGTGCGGTGATGGCGGTCTGGGTGACGTGCAGTTTCTCGGCTGCTGCGGCCAGGCTGCCGCAGCGGGTGATTTCGAGGAAGGTGCGTGCCAGTTCGATGTCCATGAAGGCCCCTGGGAATGAATGGGGGACAGTGTAATGGAATGTGGTTGAAACTGTGGGAGCTGGCTTATCCCTGCGGCTGGCGACTGCTATCTAACTGTAGCCCTGCGATCCAAATGTGGGAGCTGGCTTGCCTGCGAAGGCGGCCTGACAGGCGACCAGGATGTTGGATCAGACGGAGTACATATCCATTGCTGCGGTAACGGCGGCTATTGGTTCCGCCCTTACGGCGGGTCACTTTTGAAAAGAGCCCAAAAGTAACCAAAAGGCTCTTGCCCCAACACTCGGTACCTCGCCTAGGCTCGGTATGCCCGTAATCCGACAGTGATTTGGGGGGCCGCCGCCACGCGCCATCCATGGCGCGGGGCGGCTAAACCGGCATCCCTGCCGGTTTACCCCCCAAATCCCTGCCGAATTCCGGCCAGCGTGTTTGACGGGGCGCCTGAGATCAAGATCAAGAGCGGCTCGCTTCGCATCGTGGTTGGCGGGGTCTACAGGGGTTTGGTGATTGGGGCTTGTAAGTGCTTTGTGGGGAATGCTTTTGCATATACCTGGCACACCCGCAACACCTGCTCGTCGGCAAATCGTGCGCCTACTACATGCAACCCCACGGGTAAGCCATTTGCCGCCAACCCACACGGCACCGATGCCGCCGGTTGCTGGGTCAGGTTGAAGGGGTAGGTGAATTGCGTCCATTGTGTCCACTCCTGTAAACCGGAGCTGGGTGGTACGTCGTGCCCGGCCTCGAATGCCGTGATCGGCATCATCGGCGACACCAGCACATCGTAGTGTTCATGAAACGCCGCCATGCGTGCTACCAGTGCGGCGCGGGCTTCAAGGGCTGCGTTGAAGTCGTCCAGGCTCAAGCGTTCGCCGCGTTGGGCGATGCGCAGCAGGCCGGGGTCGAGCAGTTGTTTTTGTGTCTCGCTCATGGCGCCGGTCAGGCGTGCCGCGCCGGCTGCCCATAAGGTGCTGAAGACGTCCAGTGGGTCACTGAAACCGGGGTCGATCTGCTCGACGTGGGCGCCCAGTTGTTCCAGGCCTCGCACCGCCTCCGCCACCACCTTGGCCACTTGTGGGTCGACCTCTACGTAACCGAAGTTCGGACTGTAGGCCACGCGCAACCCTTTCAAATCCGTACCCGGCGTCAACCATGGTGTGGTGCGTGGAGCACCGATCAAGCCATCCCGTGCGTCCGGCTGGGCGATGGTTTGCAGCATCAAGACGCTGTCTTCCACCGTACGGGTCATCGGCCCCAGGTGCGACAGGATGGTCATGGAACTGGCCGGCCATTGCGGTACATAACCGAAGGTCGGCTTAATGCCAAAAGTGCCAGTAAACGCACAGGGAATCCGGATCGAACCGCCCGCATCGCTGCCCTGGTGCAGCACGCCCAGGTTCAACGCCGCCGCCGCGCCCGCGCCGCCGGACGAACCGCCTGCCGTGGTACGGGTGTCCCAGGGGTTGCGGGTGATGCCATACAACGGGTTGTCGGTGACGCCTTTCCAGCCGAATTCCGGGGTGGTGGTTTTGCCCAACAGTACCGCACCGGCCTTGCGCATAAAGGCCGGGAAGGGCGCGTCGATGTCCCACGGCCCCTCGGCGGATGAGGTGCGTGAGCCCTTGCGGGTCGGCATGCCGATGGTCAGCGTCAGGTCCTTGATCGAAGAGGGCACGCCGTCCAACGGGCCGCAGGGCTGGCCGTTGAGCCAGCGTTGTTCCGAGGCGCGCGCGGCGTTCAGCGCGCCTTGCGGGTCCACGTGGCAATAGGCGTTCACCACCGGATTGAAGCGTTCGATACGCAGCAGGGCATCCTCGGTGACTTCCACCGGCGACAAGGTCTTGTCGCGAAAATGCTGCAGCAGTTGCACCGCCGTCAGTTGGCCGATCTCACTCATGCGATTTCCCCCTGCGCCGCATTGACCATGGCGCGCAGCAATACCGCGCAGCCCGCTGCCAGGTCATCCGGCGCGGCGTTTTCGATTTCGTTATGGCTGATGCCGCCTTCGCAGGGCACAAAGATCATCCCGGCCGGACCCAGTTCAGCGACGAAAATCGCGTCGTGGCCGGCACCGCTGACGATGTCCATATGGCTCAAGCCCAAGGCTTCGGCGCCTTCTCGTACTGCGTTGACGCAGGCTGGGGCGAAGTCCAGCGGTGGGAAGTCGGCGGTTGGCGTCAGTTCATACGCCAACCCGTGCCTGGCGGCGGTGGCTTCGATCACGCCGCGCACTTCATCGACCATGGCGTGTAGTTTGTCTGCATGCAGGTGACGCAGGTCGAGGGTCATGTGCACCTGGCCGGGAATCACGTTGCGCGAACCGGGGTGCAGGCTCAGGCAACCGACCGTGCCGCAGGCGTGGGGTTGCTGTTGGTGGGCGATGCGGTTGACCGCGCTGACCACCTCGGCAGCGCCGACCAGGGCGTCCTTGCGCAGGTGCATCGGCGTCGGGCCGGCGTGGGCTTCGACGCCGGTGAAGGTCAGGTCGAACCACTTCTGGCCCAGGCAGCCCATGACCACGCCGATGGTAGTGGCCTGGTCTTCCAGCACCGGGCCCTGTTCGATATGTGCTTCGAAGTAAGCGCCGACCGGGTGGCCGAGCACGGCGCGGGAGCCGGCATACCCAATGCGTTGCAATTCGGCGCCCACCGACAGGCCCTGGTCATCGACTTTGTCGAGGGTGTCCTGCAAATCGAACTTACCGGCAAACACCCCGGAACCCATCATGCACGGCGGAAAACGCGAGCCTTCTTCGTTGGTCCACACCACCACTTCAATCGGCGCTTGGGTTTCGATGTTCAAATCATTCAGGGTGCGGATCACTTCCAGTCCGGCCATTACCCCATAACAGCCGTCGAACTTGCCGCCCGTGGGTTGGGTGTCGATATGGCTGCCGGTCATCACCGGGGGCAGGGCCGGATTGCGCCCGGCGCGGCGCGCAAAGATATTGCCGATAGCGTCGACCGTGACGCTGCACCCGGCGGCCTCGCACCATTGCACAAACAGGTCGCGGGCCTGGCGGTCGAGATCGGTGAGGGCCAGGCGACATACGCCGCCTTTGACGGTGGCGCCGAGCTGGGCCAGGTCCATCAAGGATTGCCACAGGCGGTCGCGGTTGATCAGCGGGGCGTTGCTCTTGAGCGGTTGCGCAAAACTATTCATCAGCAGTCTCCGGTCAGGCACTCAGGGCCAGGTAACGGTTTTTGATGGTCGGGTCGGCGCGGAAGGCTTCGGCGCTGCCCTCGTAGACCACGCGGCCCTGTTCGAGCACGTAATGGCGGTCGGCGAGCTTGTCGCAGACCATCAGGTTCTGTTCCACCAGCAGCACCGGCAGGCCGTCGTCCTTGACCTTGCGCAGGATCTTAACCAACTCGTCGACGATCACCGGTGCCAGGCCTTCGGTGGGTTCATCGAGGATCAATAGCTTGGGATCGTTGAGCAGGGCACGGGCGATGGCGAGCATCTGCTGCTCGCCGCCGGACAACGCGTGGCCGGCGTTTTTGCGGCGCTCCTTGAGGCGCGGAAACATGGCGTACACGTCGTCGAGCTGCCAGCGGCTGGTCTTGCGTGCGGCGATGCGCAGGTTTTCCTCGACGGTGAGCAGGCGGAAAATCCCACGGTTCTCCGGCACCAGCGCCAGGCCCTGGCGGGCAATTTCGAAGATCTTCTGGCCCACCAATGCCTGGCCGTTGAAATGGATCTGGCCCTGGCGCGGGCAGATGATGCCGAGGATGCTGCGCAAGGTGGTGGTCTTGCCAGCGCCATTGCGCCCCAGCAGCGTCACCAGTTCGCCAGGGTTGACGGTCAGCGACACACCTTCCAGCACATGGCTCTTGTCGTAGTAGGAATGGATGTTCTCGACGATCAGCATCAGGCAGCCTCCCCAAGGTAAGCGGTGCGCACGCGTTCATCGGCGCGCACGGATTCGGGCGTGCCTTCCACCAGGATCTGGCCGTGGCTCATCACCGTGATGCGTTGGCTGATGGACATGACGATGCTCATGTTGTGTTCGATCAGCAGCACCGTGTGGTCGCGGCCGAGGTCGCTGATCAACTGGGTCATGATCGGGATGTCATCGATGCCCATGCCCGAGGTGGGCTCGTCGAGCATCAACAGTTTCGGTTTGGAGCAGATCGACATGCCCACCTCCAGCACCCGCTGCTGGCCGTGGGACAACTCACCGGCCAGGGTGTTGGCGCGGGCGGTGAGTTGCAGGCGTTCCAGCACCTGGTCGGCCATCTCCAGGTGTTCGCGCTTGCTGTCGACGCGGCGCCAGAAATTCAACGCGAGCGCGCCGTCACGGCCTTGGGCGGCCAGGCGCAGGTTTTCGCGCACGCTGAGGTTCTGGAACAGGCTGGTGAGCTGGAACGAGCGCGCCATACCCAGGCCGACGCGGCCGTGAGCAGGCTTGCGCATCAGGTTCCTGCCGTCGAAATGAATCGCCCCGGCGGTGGCCTGGCGTTCGCCGGTGAGGCAGTGGAACAGGCTGGTCTTGCCCGCGCCGTTAGGGCCGATGATGGTGTGGATGGTGCCGGCCTCGACCTTGAGATTCACGCCGTTCACCGCGTGGAACGCGCCATAGGCCAGTTCCAGGTCTCTGGTTTCCAAAAGGATGCTCATAGCCCTTCCTCCTTGGCGACAGCGGCCGTGTTGCGATGGCCGCGTACCTTGTCGAACAGCGACGCCAGGCCGCCCCACAAACCACCGCGCATGAAGATCACCACCAGGATCAGGATCACCCCCAGCAGCATCAGCCAGCGTGGCCACAGGTCGGAGAGGAAATCCCCGAGCAGCACGATGGAACCGGCGCCGAGCAGCGAGCCGAACAATGAGCCGGTGCCGCCGACGATGGTCATGATCAGGATGTTCTCGGACATCGCCAGGTCGATATTCGACAGCGGCACAAAGTGCAGCAGCATGGCGTACAGCGCGCCGGCAATCCCGGTAACGGCGCCGGACAGCACAAACACCAGGATCTTGAAGTGCCGCGTGTCGTAGCCGATGGCCGAGGCGCGGGTTTCGTTTTCGCGGATCGCCATCAAGGTGCTGCCGAATGGCGAGGCGATCACCCGGCGGGCGCCGATGAAGATCAACAGGAACAGCACCGCGACAAAGCCGTAAAAGGCGCGGGCGTCGGCCAGTGACAGCAGCACGGTTTCACCTATGCGGATCTCCGGGCGCGGCACACTGAGCAGGCCGTTGTCGCCACCGGTCCAGTCGCTGAGGGTGTAGGCGACAAAGTAGGCCATCTGGCTGAACGCCAGGGTCAGCATCACGAAGTAGATGCCGGTGCGACGGATGGCCAGGGCGCCCACCAGCAACGCCAGGAAACCACCGGCCACGGCGGCACCGAGCAACGCGGTGAACAGGCCTAATTGCAGATGGATCATTAGCAACGCCGCGCAATACGCGCCGGCCCCGAAGAAGATGCCTTGGCCGAAGGAGAGCAGGCCGGTGTAGCCCAGCAGCAGGTTGCAGGCCAGGGCCGCCATGGCAAAGATCAGGATCTCGGTGGCCAGGGTCGCCGACGGCAGTATCAAGGGCAGGCCGATCAGCACCGCCAACACCCACAGCAACATCGCGCGCGATTGCGTCTTGGCAAACGGTAGGGGATTTTTCTCGCTCATGTCAGGCTCTCCCAAACAGGCCGTAGGGACGGACCAGAATCACCACGGCCATGGCGCCGTAGATCATCAAGCTCGCGCCCTGGGGCCAGAGTGTGGTCATCAGGCTTTGCACCACGCCCACCAGCAAACCGCCGACCAGCGCACCGCTGAACGAGCCCATGCCGCCGATCACCACCACCACGAAGGCCACGCCGAGAATTTCCGGGCCGACAAAGGGCTGCGCGCCGCGCAACGGGGCGAACAGCACGCCCGCGACACCGGCCAGGGCCACGCCGAGGGCGAAGGTCATGGAGAACAGCCGGAAGATGTTGGTGCCCAGCAGCGACACGGTTTCGGTGCTTTCACTGCCGGCCCGCACCAGGGCGCCGAAACGCGTGCGTTCCAGCAGCAGCCACAGGCCCAGGCCGACCAGCCCGGAAAACACGATGAGAAAGAGGCGGTAGTAGGGGTAGACGAAGTCACCCACCACCAGCACGCCGCGCAGTAGTTCCGGCACGGCGACGCTTTTGCCGACCGGGCCCCAGATCATCACGCTGGCCTCCTGGATGATCAGCGCGATCCCCAAGGTCACCAGGATCTGGAACATGTGCGGTAAGTGATAGATGCGCTGGATCAACAACCGTTCGATGGCCCAGGCCAGCGCGGCCACCACCAGCGGCGCAATCAGCAACGCCAGCCAGAAGTTGCCGGTGAGGCTCACGGCGGTGTAGCAGATGTAGGCACCCAGCAGGAAAAACGCGCCGTGGGCGAAGTTGACGAAGTTGAGCAGGCCGAAAATGATCGTCAGCCCGACCGCGATCAGGAAGTAGATCATCCCCAGCCCAAGGCCGTTGAGGATCTGGAACAGGTAAAGATTAAGCATGCAGGAACCCTCTGCAGGAAGCCGCTTGCACGGCCCTGCGCTACCAAATTCAGGGGGATCAGCCGAGCGTGCAGCCCGTGGCTTCCACCGGCGGGAACGACTGGCCGGCGCTGAGCACCTTGGCCAGGTCATCCTTGTCGGCCATGTCGGCGGTGGCCTTGCCGATCAGCAGGTAGTAATCCTTGATCACCTGGTGGTCGCCGGCGCGGATCGATTCCTTGCCGGTGGGCCCTTCGTAGCTCAGGCCTTGCAGGGCCTTGGCCACGGTCGGCCCGTCGAAGCTGCCGGTAGAAATAATGGCTTCGAGCATGACCTTGGTGCTGATGTAATCGGCGGCCAGCGGGTAGGTAGGGTTGATGCCGTATTTGGCTTGGGTGAGCTTGACCAGTTCACGGTTGAGCGGGGTGTCGACCTGGTGCCAGTACTGCGCGCCGAGGTACACGCCTTCCAGCACGTCGCTGCCCAGTTCCTGGAACTGGTCGAGGCCGGCGGACCACACCAGCAGGACTTTCATGCGTTCCTTGATACCGAAGTTCACCGCCTGGCGCAGCGTGTTGGACGACTGGCTGCCGAAGTTGAGCAGCACTAGCACATCGGGTTTGGCGGCGATGGCATTGGTCAGGTAGCCGGAAAATTCCTGCTCCTGCAACGAGTGGTAGCTGTTGCCGATGTGTTCAAGGCCGTTTTCCTTGAGCACATTCTTCGCGCCTTCGAGCAGCGCTTCGCCGAACACGTACTGCGGGGTGATGGTGTACCAGCGCTTGGCGTCCGGCAGCAGCTTGATCAGCGGCACCATGGTTTCGCGGATCGCGCCGTAGGTAGGCACCGACCAGCGGAAGGTTGCCTTGTTGCAGTCCTTGCCGGTGACTTCATCGGCGCCCACCGGGGTCATGAACACACCGCCGACCTTGTCCACTTCCTTGGCCACCGCCAGTGCCGAGGACGACAGGGTGCAGCCCTGGAAGAACCGCGCGCCATCCTGCTGGATGGCTTCCTGCACCTTGCGCACAGCCTTGCCGGCATTGCCCTCGGTGTCGATCACCTTGTAGTTCAGCGGGCGGCCGAGCAGCTCGGGGTGTTGTTCCACCGCCAGGCGCGAACCCATGTCGGCAAACTTGCCATAGCTGGCAAAGGCGCCAGACATGGACTTGAGGCCGTAAAAGGTAAAAGGCTCGGCGGCGAATGCAGACCGGATGCTCAGCGGGAGGCTGAGGGCGGCGGCTGCGGTAAGACTGGCTTTCAACAACGTACGACGCTGCATGGGGTGACTCCCTGGTTTAGTTATTGGCAGGAGTGGCAATGGCGATACGGTGGAGCAAGGGCCTGTGGGCAGGCCTGTTATTGGAGGGGGGGCTGTCAGTGGGTGTGATCGAACTCCAGCAAAAAGTGCGGGCTGACCTGGCCTTCAAGGGCGGTCATGTGGTGTTCGGCATCGCACATGTGTTCATGCATCAAGCTGCGCACCGCGCTTTCATCCCCGGCACGAAAGGCGATCAGCAACTGCTTGTGATAGTCGAGGTTGGCGGCGTCGAACTGCTTGCGCTTGGGCTTGTAGGCTTTTTTCAGCACCACCAGGTCGCGCAGCAGATCGTTGAGGAACTGCGCCATGAAACTCAGCAACGGGTTGGGGCAGGCCTTGGCCAGCAGGTTATGGAACTCCAGCTCCGCCAGGCGCTGTTCACGCTGGCCGGCTTCACTGTCTTCGGGGGCGCTGCAAAAATCCACGTTGTCTTGCAGGGCCTGGTAGTCCTCTTCGCTCAAGCGCCCGAGCACCGATACCGCCAGTTCCACTTCGATGACTTTGCGCAGTTGGTACACCTGTTCGCCGTCCAGATGCTGGAAGTGCAGGTAGTTGCGCAACGCGCGGCTGGCCGGTTCGGTGCCGGCCTGGTTCAGGTAGGCGCCGCCGCTGGGCCCGGTGCGGGTGCTCACCAGGCCTTCGACTTCCAGCGCCTTGAGCGCTTCGCGGGCCGAACCTTTGGAGCACTGGAAGCTTTCCATCAGCTCGCGTTCGGTGGGCAGGCGGTCGCCGGGCTTCAAGGCGTCGGTGACGATGGAGCGCTTGACCGACTCGACAATCACATCGGACAGCTTCTGGCGTTTGCGTCGTAGCGGGCGGCTTAGCATAAGTTCGATTTATCGTATTAATGCGGATTAATAGCACTTAATAACGATCGGGATGCAGCGTCAACGGCGGGTGTCGTTTTCGATGGCAACAGGTCGCAATCGGGTGGTTACTCGCTGTTGCCCGAATCCAGGCAACGTGTGGATGGCGGAGGCTGCTTGCCGAAGACCAGGAAGTCGCCCACCCAGCGGTTGATGCAGCTGCTGGCATCCTGTTTGGCCATTTCTTTCAAGCGTAATTGTTCGACCTGGGGCGCTGCCGATTCAGACGGCTGCGCATTGACCAGCACCATGCGCGCCACCCGTTCGGGAAACAGCGCCGCGTACCGGTTGCCCAGGCGGGCCGCATCGGCATTGCCCAGGTAGAGCAGTTGGGCGTCGCCCAGTTGGGTGCGAACAAACTCCAGGTCCTGGGCGGCCTGTTCGACGCCATTGTCGTTGCCGAGGTCGCGGGGGCTGAGTTCGATGACGTCGTAGCGGTTGACCAGCGTGCGATACGCCGGGTTGGAGTAGGAGCCCCAGAGGCTGGTCAGGTGAATGACAAAGGTGCCGCCCTGGTTCCTTTTGGGGGCATCGCCAGCTTGGGCGAACACCACGCCTTCGCGGTTCAGCGGGTCACGGGCGCCGACGCGGGTCAGGTAGAGACGCAGATTGCCTTGCCGAGGCGCGGCGTAATTGCGCGGCACGCTCACGACCCCGCATTGGGTGCGTTGCAGCACTTCAGGGTCCAGGCGTTCAACGGTGGGCAGTGGGCAATCCAGCAGCCAATCAATGGCGGTGGGGGGAATCAGTTCTTGGGCAGCACTGGCTGTTACCCAGAGACAGGCGCACGTCAGGTATTTTGCGACAGTCATCAAGAGGTCCTGGGCAACCGTGTGAGAGCGGTTTTTTTACCAAGGACCTTTGGTCGAAGAATGTAGGGCGAGAAGACAGCTGATGTACGAAAGCGGAGTTTTGTTTATCGGATCTGTGTCTGCCAGCCGCCGCCCAATGCCTTGTACAACGCGATGCTGGCCTGCAGGCGCGACAGCCGCAGTTGCACATTCTGGTCCTGGGCCGCGTACAGGGTGCGTTGGGTTTCCAGTACCGTGAGCAGGTCTTCGGCGCCAGCCTGGTAGCGGCTTTCAGCGATCTGGAAGGCGGTCTGGGCCTGTTGCAGTTCTTCGCTTTGCCATTCGCGCTGCTGGTCGAGACGCGTGATGCTGCTGAGGGCTTTTTCTACGTCGGCAAAGCCGTTGATGATCGCACCGCGATAGGTTTGCAGCAGTTCATCCTGGCGCGCGCGGGCCTTGTCGCGTTCAGCACTTAAACGGCCGTTGTTGAAGATCGGCGCCACCAGCCCGGCGGTCAGCGTGTAGTAGGGGCTGCGCAGGACATCCACGGCCTTGTAGGCGTCGGAGCCCAGGGTTGCGCCGAGGGTGATGGCGGGCAGCATGGCCGCGCGGGCCACGGTGACGTCGGCCTGTGCGGCCGCCAACTGCGCCTCGGCCTTGGCGATATCAGGACGGCGGCTGAGCAATTGGCTCGGCATACCGGCACCGATCGTTGGCCAAGTGAGTGCCTGGAATGGCTCTGCGCCCAGATCCAACGTCTGGACCGGTTGGCCGAGGAGGGCGGCCAGCGTGATCCGCGACTCTTCGGCCAGTTGCTGGATCAGCGGCAGTTGGCGTTGCTGGCTGGCCACCAGGCTTTTTTGCTGGGCCAGTTCCAGGGCGGTGGCGGAGCCGGCGTCATAGCGGGTCTGCACCAGGTCGAGCACGTTGCGCGCATTGGCCAGGTTCAGCTCGGCGATTTGCTGGCGCTGCTGCGCGGCCAGGGTTTGCGCGTAGCGGTCGGCCACGCTGCTGAGCAAGGTCAGCTCCACGGTGGCCTGGTCAAATTCGCTGGCGCGCAGGCTATGCAGGGCGCTGTCGCGGGCAGCGGCGCGGCCACCCCAGAAGTCCACTTCGTAGCTGGCGCTGAGGTTGGCGCCAAAGTTGTCGACGGCGTCATCGCTTTGCGTTGCGTCAAGGTCCGGTCCACCCGGGCCACGCAACAGCTTCTGGCGGCTGGTGGTGAGGTTGAGCTTCACTTCCGGCAACAGCGGCGCGCCGGCAATCACTGCACTGGCTTGGGCCTGGCGCACGCGCGCGGTGGCGGCGGCCACGTCGAAACTGTCACGCCGGGCCTGTTCGACCAGACGGTTGAGCTGCGGGCTGCCAAACTGCGTCCACCATTGCTGGTTGGTGGCTTGGGCAGCGTCGCGTTCGGCAAATTGCCAGGCGGCAGGCGCTGCAATCCCGCTGTCGAGCGCGGGCGGGTTGCCGGTGCAGGCGCTGAGTAGCACGCACAAGGCAGGCAGGTAGAAGGACTGTTTATTCACTGGTCAACGCCTTAACCGGATCGAGCCGGGCAGCTTTACGGGCCGGCATGAAGCCGAATACGACGCCGGTGACGAGTGCGCAACCAAATGCGCCAAACACCGCCAAGAGGGAGAACTGCACCGCCACCTTGGCCAGTACCAACACGCCGCCGACCAACAAGGCGAGGGCGATGCCACACAAACCGCCGACCACCGAGAGCATCACCGCTTCCGTGAGGAACTGGCGCAGGATGTCGCGCTGGCGTGCGCCGGTGGCCATGCGGATGCCGATTTCACGGGTGCGTTCGCGCACGGTCATCAACATGATGTTCATCACGCCGATGCCGCCCACCAACAGGGAAATCGCCGCAATCGAACCGAGCATCAATGACAGCGTGTTCTGCGTGCGGGCCTCGGCCTGGATCATCGCGGCGTTGTTGGTCAGCTCGTAGTCGCGCTTGCCGTTGTGCAGTTTTTGCATCAACTGATCAATGGCGACCTCGGCTTCGTGGACCTTGCGCGCATCTGCCGCCGCGATCACCACATACTCGGGGTTGTAGCTGCCGAACAGGCGCACGCTGGCGGCGGTGTAAGGGATGGCGACGCGGTCGTCACTGTCCTTGTTGCCGGAGGCGGCACCTTTTTCCGCCAGCACACCGATCACCTGGAACGGCACGTTTTCAATCAGGATGTACTGGCCGATCGGGTTGACCTCGCCCTTGAACAGCTTCTCGCGCACGCGATGGCCGATCACCGCCACGGTGGCGGCGGCGCGCTCGTCGGCGGCCGTGAAGTAACTGCCCTCGACCACCGGCCAATTGAAAATCTCCGGGAAATTGGTGTCATTGCCGCCCACGTAGGCCATGTAGTCCACGTTGCCGTAACGCACCCCGGCTTCGCTGCCGTTGACCGGCATGATGCGCTGGACCTGGGGCAGGGCCGCCAGCGCGTGGACGTCATCGAGGGTGACAATGCCCAGCGGCGTACGCGGGTTCGGCGACGAGCCACTGAGGTAAATGATGTTGGAGCCGAACGCGCCCATTTGCGCCATGACCTGGCGCTTGCTGCCTTCGCCCACCGCCAGCATCACCACCACCGAGGCTACGCCGATAATGATCCCCAGCAGGGTCAGCGCGGTGCGGAAGCGGTTGATCCACATCACCCGCCAGGCGGCTTGCACCGCGTCTACCAGCTCGGCTTTCCACGCGCCATTGTGCTCGGCGCCGTCGGCCAGGCGCTGGCGCAGGTCCACGGCTTGCAGGGCGCCGTTCGCCAATGCCGGTGCAACGTCGTTGCCGTCGGCCGAATCGCTGATGATCAGGCCATCGCGAATCTCGATGATGCGGTTGGCCCGCGCCGCCACTTCGCGGTCGTGGGTAATCAGGATCACCACGTGGCCTTGGCTGGCGAGTTCGTCGAGCAGGGTCATGACCTCGGCGCCGCTGTGGCTGTCGAGGGCGCCGGTGGGTTCGTCGGCGAGGATGATATGCCCGCCGTTCATCAACGCGCGGGCGATGGAGACCCGCTGTTGCTGACCGCCGGAAAGCTGGTGTGGACGGTTGCCGGTGCGCTCAGCCAGGCCCAGGCGGGTGAGCAGGGCATGGGCGCGGGCATGGCGCTCGGCGGCGCTGATACCGGCATAGATCGCCGGCATCTCGACGTTTTCCTGGGCCGAGCCGGAAGGGATCAGGTGGTAGCCCTGGAACACGAAGCCGAAGGCTTCGCGGCGCAGCCAGGCGAGTTCGTCGCTGTCCAAGTGGGCGACGTTTTCCCCGGCGAACAGGTAGTCGCCTGTGCTTGGACGGTCGAGGCAGCCAAGGATGTTCATCAACGTGGACTTGCCGGAGCCCGAGGCGCCAACGATGGCGACGAATTCCCCGGCATGGATCGACAGGTCGATGCCGCGCAACACGTCGACTTGCGGGCTGTCGCCGCCGCCGTAGGACTTGCGGATGTTCTTGAGTTCGATCAGGGGTGTGGTCAACTCAACCCCCGTTGCCGTCGGCCGGGCCGATCAGCAGTTGATCGCCTTCGCTCAAGCCGTCGAGCACCTGGACGCGCAGGCGGTCGCTGATGCCCACCTGCACCTGGCGTTGTTCGATGCGGCCATTCTTGCCCACGACCTGGGCGATCTGCCGGTTGGCATTGGCCGTGCCCGATAACGCGGCGACCGGCGCGGTGAGGGCGTCCTTGACCTGGCTGGCGACGAAAAATACCTGGGTGGTCATTTCCGCCATCAGCGCGTTGTCGCTGTTGTCCACGTCCAGCAGCACGGTGTACAGCACCACGCGGCCGCTGCCGCTTTTGCTGGTGCTGTTGGGGCTGCCGCTGCCCTGGGTTTCATTCAACGGCTTGGGCGGGATCGGCAGGATCTGGCGCACGGTGCTGGTCCAGCGCCGGTTACCGCCGCTCAGGGTAGTGAAATAGGCGGTCATGCCCGGTTTGACGTGGCCGATATCGGCTTCCGAGACTTCCGCCCACACGGTCATCGGCGACAACTTGGCGATGCGCAGGATCAACGGCGTCTGCTGTTGGGCGTTGAGGGTCTGGCCGACCCGCGCGTCTACCGCCACCACGGTGCCGGCCATGGGCGCGTAGATGCGTGTGTAGCCCAATTCCGCTTCGTCACTGCGCAGGCTGGCCTGGGCTTGCTGAATCTGCGCCTGGAACATGTCGACCCGCGCCTGGGTGGCGCTCAGTTCGGCCTTGGCGGTTTGCACGTCTTCTTCACGGGTGGCGTTGCCGGCGGCCAGGCGTTGCTGGCGCTGGTGCTTCTGGCGTGCCAATTCGTGCTGGGCCTTTTGCTCCTGCAATTGGGCCTTGAGGTTTTCGATGGCGTAGCGGCTGGCGTCCAGCTTGGCTTTTTGCGTGGAAGGGTCGATCTCCACCAGCAACTGGCCTTCCTCGACCTGGTCGCCGGCCTCGACGTGGATCTTGCGGATCTGTCCGGAGGCCTGGGCGCCCACGTCCACGTAACGGCGCGGCTGCAGGGTGCCCAGGGCGGTCACACTGTTTTCGATACTGCCGCGGGTGACGGTGACGGTGGTGAGGGTGTCACGCCCCGGCGGCAGCACTTGCCAGGCCGCGACAGCGATAATGGGGATCAGGCACGCGATAACAAGCAAGGCGCGTCGGGCAGGTCGAGGGCGTTTCATGCTTTGGTTCCAGCCAGGAAAGTTCGGACCGCAGTTGCGGGGAGCTGACAAGTAAACGAGGGAATTGCGCGGGGATTTAGGCAGTTACATAAGCAGTTACAGCTCCTTTGAAGAAAAAAATCGTCCGTTGATGCAAGTCTGCTTTAAAAGTAGATGAGAATTACTATAAATTGCACGCACTCAAACTGCCATCACCTGAAGGCTGTCTTTATTTGCACCCAAGGACCTAATGCCGCCACCCGGCGGTCGGGAGTCATGTTGGAAAACTACTATCGCGAGCTGGTGTGTTTCCTCAACGCCAAGCTGGGCAACCGTCAGGTGGCCGAAGATGTGGTGCATGACGCTTATGTCCGGGTGCTGGAGCGTTCCAGCGACACGCCGATCGAACAACCCCGTGCCTTTTTGTACCGCACCGCGCTCAACCTGGTGATCGACGGCCATCGGCGCAACGCCTTGCGCCAGGTCGAACCCCTGGACGTGCTGGATGCGCAAGAGTGCTTCGCCAGCAGTTCGCCCCATACCAGTCACGACCACGGCCAGCGCCTGGAACTGCTCGAACGCGCCCTGGCCGAGCTGCCGGCGGCCTGTCGCGACAGCTTCCTGCTGCGCAAGCTCGAAGGCCTGACCCACCTGCAGATCGCCGAACGCCTGTGCATTTCCCGCGCCCTGGTGGAAAAACACATCGTCAACGCCATGAAGCACTGCCGGGTGCGGATGCGCGAGTGGGAAGCGCACTGATCAATGATCAGTTAAATTTTATTTCACTGTCCTCGTTTCCTATCAACACACGGCCTGTTGTTCAGGTCTTGAAGGTATTCCCGCCCCACCGCCAAGGGGCTTATCCAGAGGACACTGGAATGACACAGGCAATTGCTTCGCCCGCGGTTCACGACCTGATCGGTATCGGTTTCGGCCCTTCGAACCTGGCGCTGGCCATCGCCCTGCAGGAGCGCGAAAAGGCCCAGGGCAAACTGGACGTGCTGTTTCTCGACAAACAGGCTGACTACCGCTGGCACGGCAATACCCTGGTGACCCAGAGCGAACTGCAGATCTCGTTCCTCAAGGACCTGGTGACCCTGCGCAATCCCACCAGCCCGTATTCCTTCGTTAACTACCTCAAAGCCCACGACCGCCTGGTGGACTTCATCAACCTGGGCACCTTCTACCCGTGCCGCATGGAGTACAACGACTACCTGCGCTGGGTCGCCGGGCAGTTCCAGGCCCAGGCGCGCTATGGCGAGGAAGTGCTGGCCATCGAGCCGATCCTGCACCAGCAGCAGGTTGAAGCGCTGCGCGTGATTTCCCGCGATGCGCTGGGTGAGCAGCATGTGCGCACCACCCGTTCGGTGGTGGTCAGCGCCGGCGGCACGCCGCGCATTCCTGAAGCGTTCAAGGCGCTGAAGGGCGACAGCCGGGTGTTCCACCATTCCCAATACCTGGAGCGCATGGCCAGTCAGCCGTGTGTCGAGGGCAAGGCCATGCGCATCGCCATCATCGGCGGTGGCCAGAGTGCGGCAGAAGCCTTCATCGACTTGAATGACAGTTTCCCGACGGTGCAGGTCGACATGATCCTGCGCGGTTCGGCGCTCAAGCCCGCCGACGACAGCCCGTTCGTCAACGAAGTGTTCTCCCCGGCCTTCACCGACCTGGTGTTCCAGCAAGAGGGTGCCGAGCGTGAGCGTTTGGTCGCCGAATACCAGAACACCAACTATTCGGTGGTGGACCTGGACCTGATCGAGCGTATCTACGGCATCTTCTACCGCCAGAAAGTCTCCGGCATCGCGCGCCAGGCGTTCCGCACCATGACCGTGGTCGAGAAGGCCACCCCAGGCCCGCTGGGCATCGAACTGGTGCTGCGCAACAACGCCAACGGCGACACCAGCATCAATCACTACGACGCGGTGATCCTGGCCACCGGCTACGAGCGCCAGACGCACCGCGCCTTGCTCGCGCCGCTGGAAGACTACCTGGGTGACTTCGAGGTGGCGCGTGACTACCGCATCGTCACTGATGAGCGTTGCAACGCCGGTATCTACATCCAAGGCTTCAGCCAGGCCAGCCACGGCTTGAGCGATACTTTGCTGTCGGTATTGCCGATTCGTGCGGATGAGATTGCGGCGTCGTTGTATGCGCTGGACCGTGGGCGCGGCAAGGGGCGCTCGGTGCAGGACCTGTTGCTCGCCACGGCAAGCTGAGTTCAAGCTGCAAGTGTCTAGCTGCAAGCTCCAAGCTTGCAGCTTGCAGCTTGCAGCTTGCAGCTTTCCCCTGATACTGTACAAAAAACCAGTATCGGTAACCCTCCATGCAGTTGATCGAAAAACTCAGCATTCTCGCCGACGCCGCCAAGTACGATGCTTCGTGCGCCAGCAGTGGCGCGCCCAAGCGCAGCTCCGAGGGCAAGGCGGGGCTGGGTTCCACCGATGGCATGGGTATTTGCCATAGCTACACGCCGGACGGGCGTTGTGTGTCGCTGCTCAAGGTGTTGCTCACCAACTTCTGTCTTTACGACTGCCAGTACTGCGTCAACCGCCGCTCCAGCGACGTGCCCCGCGCGCGTTTCAGCCCGGAGGAGGTGGTTACCCTGACCCTGGACTTCTACCGGCGCAATTGCGTCAGCGGGCTGTTTCTCAGTTCCGGCATCATCCGTTCGTCCGACTACACCATGGAGCAGTTGGTGCGGGTCGCCAAATTGCTGCGCGAAGAGCATGACTTTCGCGGCTATATCCATCTCAAGACCATTCCTGACGCCGACCCGGCGCTGATCGCCGAAGCCGGGAAGTATGCCGATCGCCTGAGCGTGAACATCGAATTGCCCACCGAGGCCAGCCTGCAGACCCTGGCGCCGGAAAAAAAGATCGTGTCGATCAAGCAGGCCATGCAGACCATCTACACCGGCGAGCAGACGGTCCGCAACGAACCGCGCGCGCCGCGTTTTGCCCCGGCCGGGCAGAGCACGCAACTGATTGTCGGCGCCGACGACACCGATGACAGCACCATCCTCCACGGCGCCGAGGCGTTGTACGGTAATTTCAAGCTGCGCCGCGTGTATTACTCGGCGTTCAGCCCCATTCCCAACAGTCCGAAAAGCGTGCCTTTGGCAGCACCGCCCTTGATGCGCGAGCACCGCTTGTACCAGGCGGACTTCCTGTTGCGCAGTTATGGCTTCAGCGCCAACGAGCTTTTCCAAGGCCCCGGCCACCTGGCCCTGGATATCGACCCCAAGCTGGCCTGGGCCCTGGAAAACCGTGAGGTGTTCCCCCAGGACCTGAACCGCGCCGAACCGACCTTGATCGCGCGTATCCCAGGCATTGGCCTGCGCACTACCCAGCGCCTGGTGGACCTGCGCCGCGAGCGCAAGATCCGCTTCGAAGACCTGGCGCGCATGCGGTGTGTGCTGGCCAAGGCCAAGCCGTTTTTCATCACCAGCGACTACCACCCGCAACAGGCCGACAGCACCAGCGTGTTGCTGCGCGAGCAATTGCGCGACCGTCCGCAGCCGCAGCAAATGGGCTTGTGGGGATGATCAGCCTGGAGTGCAACAACCTGTTCAGCACCTGGCGCGAGCAGGCGCGCTGGCTGCTGAGCCATCAAGTTGACCCCAGCCAGGTGAGCTGGGGCGAGGCGGAGGTGGCGGACCTGTTTGCCACCGACGAACCGATTCCCGAAGGCTTGGGGCCTTACCAGACGCGGGTGCCCAAGGCCCTGCTGGAATTGCTGGAGTCGGCCGCCTGTTACCACGGCGACCAGCGCTGGAGCCTGTTGTATGAAGTGTTGTGGCGCGTCAGTCATGGTGACCGCACGGCGATGCTGGCGGGGGACAAGCTGGGCAGTGAGTTGCAGCGGCGGATCAAGCAGGTCAGTCGCGAGGCGCATCATTTGCACGCGTTTGTGCGATTTGTCGCGCTACCGGCCGGGGCGGGGCTGGAGTTGCCGGAATATGTGGCCTGGCATGAGCCGGCCCACGACATCCTGAAGTCCGCCAGTCAGCATTTTGTAGGACGGATGGGGCGTCATCGCTGGATGATCGCCACGCCGTTGGATGGGGTGTATTACGACGGCGAGCAGCTTGTTCATCAGCGCGAGTGCCCCGAGGCTTGGCGCCAGCTGGCACAGAATGTCGAGGACCCCCACAGTGCGATGTGGCTGACCTATTACAGCCACATCTTCAACCCGGCGCGCTTGAACCCCAAGGTGATGGAAGGGCATCTGCCGAGCCGGTTCTGGAAAAACCTGCCCGAGGGCAAGTTGATTCCGGGTTTGATCACCGAGGCGCGGACGGGGAAGCAGAAGGACGGGCAGGCAAAGTTGATTGGTGCAAAACCGGGTCGCCAGATTGCCAACCCCCACCGAGCGCGGTGACCAACCCCACGCTCGCCTGCAACTGACGGGTCTGTACTGCCTGCAACGTGCGTTGTGCCTGCAAGGCTGCCGTCTGTGCGGTGACCACGTCCAGGTAGCTTACTGCGCCGGCCTCGTAGCTGTTCATCGCCAGCGTTTGTGTGTGTTGCGCCGCATCCGCCGCCGCCTGCTCATCCTGGGCTTCCTGTTGCAGGTCTCGTAGCTGCGCCAGGTTGTCCTCGACTTCGCGCACCGCTTTCAAGACATGGCTGCGGTATTGCGCCGAGGCTTCTTCAAACTCGGCTTTGGCTTGGCGTTCATTGGCGCTCAAGCGGCCGCCATCAAAGATCGGCAAGTTCACCAGTGGGCCCAGCGCCCAATAGCGATTGCCCGCCGACAGCAGGTTACCGACGCCTTGCGTCTGCCCACCGATCAGCCCGGTCAGGCTGAAGTCCGGGTACCACGCGGCCTTGGCTACGCCGATATTGGCATTGGCTGCAAACACCCGGCGTTCCGCCGCCGCGATATCCGGCCGACGTTGCAGCAGGTGGCTCGGTAGCTGCGAAGGAATCCCCGGCAGCGCGATCAACCTCTCGCTTGGCGACAAACTGAAATTACTGGCGGCCACGCCCACCAATTCGCCTATCGCATGTTCGGTGAGGTTGCGTTGGCCCTGTACTTCATCCCATTGCGCCTTGGCTTCGGCCAACTGATTCTGTGCGCGCGTCAGGTCGAGCTCCGACGCAATCTGGCCTTCATATCGGCTGCGAGTCAGTTGCAATGCCTGGCTGAAATCATCCAGCGAACTCTTGAGAATCCGCGCCTGGGCATCCAGCCCGTTGAGCTGCACGTACAAGGTCGCCAACTGATGTTGCAGGCTCAAGCGCGCCACCGCCAAATCATCGCCGGACGCCTGTGCCTGTGCATCTCCGGCCGCCACCTGGTTGCGGATTTTGCCCCACAGGTCCAGGTCGTAGCTCAGTGAAAACCCTGCGGTGTTGCTGTTGTACACCGATGGCTGCGTATCCCCTCGCAGCGGCCGCGAGTCCGATTGCCGCTGGCGCAATGGCTGCGCGCTGGCGGTGATCTGCGGGAACAACCCCGCATGCAATTGGCTGGCATAGGCCTGGGACGCATCGAAGTGCGCGAGTGCCGCCGCCAAGTCGGGGTTGGCCTTGAGCAGTTGCTGTTGCAGGTCGTTCAGGCGCGAATCCTGGTAGAGCGTCCACCATTCGGGGGCCAATTGATCGGACGGTTGCGCGCTGTGCCAGGGACCCTCGCTGGTCTGTTCGCGATACCCGGCCGGCAGGTCAACAGTAGGCACCTTGTAGGTCGGCGCCATCGAGCAGCCCTGCAACGCCAGCAGCATCAGCGCTGCCAGGGGTTTAAGCCTTAGGCGCATGCGCACCTCCGGCGGCGGCCAGTTGTACCGGGTCGCCCTCACGCAGGGCGTCTGGAGGGTTGTCGACGACGCGGTCGGCGGGTTTCAGGCCTTGGTCGATGACCAGGCGTTCGCCCAGGTCCAGGCCGATGTGAATGTCCTGCAGGTGTACGTGATTCTGCGCATCCAGCACCGCCACCTGTGTGCCTTGGGCACGGAAGATCAACGCGCTGGCCGGAATGCTCACGCCGTGGGTATCCGCCGGAATCGGCAAGGTGGCTTCGGCGTAGTCACCGGGGAGCAATTCGCCATTAGGGTTGTCTGCCACGAACTGCGCAAGCAGGGTGCCGGAGCGGCGGTCGATGGCGGTGGAATCACCGATCAGGCGCGCCTTGAAGTGCTCACCGGGGTGCTCGGGCACAGTCAGCTCGGCTTCAAGGCCGGGGTGGATGACCGCCGCGTAGTTCTGCGGCACGGGCACATACAGGCGCAATTGATGGGTGTCGGCGATGTTGAACAGCTCGGGATCGCTGTCGGTGTCGGCCTTGATCAATTGGCCGATATCGGTGTTGCGTGCGGTGATGGTGCCGGCGAACGGCGCGCGGATCGTCTTGTAGCTTTCCAATGCGGACAGCCGGGCATAGTCGGCAGCGGCGGCGTCGGCGTCGGCGTTGGCTTTTGCGGCGGCGGCGTTGGAGGTTTTTTCATCGGCCTCCTGGCGCGATACCGAATGGCTGGCGAGCAGGTTTTGCCAGCGCGTCGCGGTGGTTTCGGCCAGGCGTGCGTTGGCCTGTTCCTGTATCAGCCGTGCATGGGTTTGCACCAGTTGCTGGTCCAGGTCGGGGCTGTCGATCTCGGCAAGGATTTGCCCGGCTTTGACCTGGGTGCCGATGTCGGCTTTCCAGTCTTTCAAGTAGCCGCTGACGCGGGCGTGAATCGGCGCCTTGCTCCAGGCTTCCAGGTGCGCCGGCAAGCGCAGGGTGTCGCCGGCGGCATTCTGCTGCGGTTGGAACACCATCACCTGCGGGACGGCGGCGGTTTCGGTCCAGGCCGTGACCGATTGTTCGTGCAGCGTGCGGGCGTGCAGGCCGTTGGCGACCAACAGGGCGGCCAGGGTCAGGCCGCCGACACCCATGAGCATCAGACGCTTGCGCGAGGGTTTGTGATCAGACGACATGAGACGTTTCTCCAGCAGTGGCGCGAGTAGGGTGACGGCCGTGGACCAGGCTAAAGACCACGGGGACAAATAACAGAGTGGCGGTGGTGGCGAGGATCAGGCCACCGATCACCGCCCGGCCGAGCGGGGCGTTTTGCTCCTCGGAAATCGCCAGGGGCAACATGCCGATGATCATCGCCAGGGCGGTCATGCACACCGGGCGAAAGCGCGTGTAACCGGCTTCCAGCGCGGCCTTGAGCGCATCGCCATGTTCGGCCAGGCGTTCACGGCAGAAGCTCACCACCAGGATCGAGTTGGCGGTGGCTACGCCCATGCACAGGATCGCGCCGGTCAAGGCGGGCACCGACAACGAGGTGCCGCTGAGGAACAGCATCCACACGATCCCCGCCAGTGCGGCCGGCAAGGCGGTGATGATCACGAACGGATCGACCCACGACTGGAAGTTGACCACGATCAGCAGGTAGATCAGCACCACCGCGCCAAGCAAGCCAAAGCTCAAGCCGCTGAAGGCTTCGTGCAACGCATCGATTTGCCCGTGCAGGCTGATCACCGCGCCTTTGGGGCGCATGGACGCGGTGTCATCCAGCACTTTCTGCACATCGCGGGCCACGCCGCCGAGGTCGCGACCTTGCACGTTGGCGTACAGGTCCAGGGTCGGTTCGATGTTGTAATGGGTCACCACCGCCGGGCTTTGCACACGGGAGATGGTGGCCACGCCGCCAAGGATCTGCGACTGGCCATCGGCGCCGGTCACCGGCAGCGCTTCCAGCGAAGGCAGGCTGTCGAGGCGATATTGCGGGGTGGCGGCGACGATCGAGTAGGACACGCCGTTGGCGGGGTTGAGCCAGAAGGTCGGTGCCACTTGGGAACTGCCGGCGAGGGAGGCGACCATGCTGTTGGTCACGTCACGTTCGGTAATGCCCAGGCCGTTGGCGCGCAGGCGGTCGACGTTGACCTGCAAGGACGGGTAGCCGGTGGACTGCTGGATGCGCAGGTCAGCGATGCCGGGTACGTGTTGCAGGCGCCGCTCCAGTTCCACCGCATAGGCGCGGTTTTCTTCATCGCTGCGCCCGGAGATTTTCACGTCCAGCGGGGCCGGGGCGCCGAAGTTGAGGATCTGGCTGCTGATGTCGGCTGGCAGGAATGCGAAGTGGCTACCGGGGAAACTTTCCGGCAGGGTTTCGCGCAGTTTCTTCACGTAATCGGCGGTGGGCGCGTGGTCTTTTTTCAGGGTGACCTGGATGTCGCCGTCCTGCGGGCCGATGGTGCCGCTGCTGCTGTAGGCCATGTCGATGCCGCTCAGCGGGATGCCAATGTTGTCGACGATGGTGTCGAGTTCTTCGGCGGGAATCACCTCGCGAATCCGCGCTTCGATACGGTCGAAGGCGGCGGCGCTTTCTTCGATGCGCGTGCCCAGTGGCAGGCGCACGTGCAGGGCCAATGCGCCCGCGTCGGTGGCCGGGAAGAAGTCCTGGCCGAGGCTCGGCAGCAACAGGAACGACGCCAGCACGCAAGCCAGGAAACCGACGATAAAGCCCTTGCGATTACCCAAGGCCAAGGTCAGCAGACCATGGTAGGTGTCACGGATGTTCGAGAAGTGCCGTTCAAAGCCCTGCTGGAAATTCAGCACCGATTGCAGCACGCGATTGCGTGGTTTCTTGTGCTGCTCGCCCTCGTGATGGTTGATGAATGCATCTTCCGGATGATGCCCGGCGCCTGGCTCCGGCGTGTGCGGCTTGAGCAGGAACATCGCCAGGGTCGGCACCAGCGTACGCGAAAGAATGAACGAGCTGGCCATGGCAAAGATCACCGCCAGGGCCATCGGCCGGAACAGGTAACCGGCGATGCCTTGCAGCAAAAACATCGGCACGAACACGATGCAGATACACAGCAGCGAGACGAACGCCGGGCCGACGATCTGTGCGGCGCCGTCGAGGATCGCGGTCTTCACCGCCTTGCCTTGTTCCAGGTGCCAGTTGATGTTTTCGATGGTCACCGTGGCGTCGTCCACCAGGATCCCCACCGCCAACGCCAGCCCGCCGAGGGTCATCACGTTGAGGGTTTGCCCGCTGATCGCCAGCAGTGCAATCGCCGACAGCACGGCCAGGGGAATCGAGGCGGCAATAATGATCGTGGAACGCCAACTGCCGAGGAACAGCAGGATCATCGCACTGGTCAGCAGTGCGGCAATGATGCCTTCCTGGGCCACGCTGCCCACCGACTGTTTGACGAACACCGAGGCGTCCCCCAGCAGCGAGGTCTTCAGCGACGGCGGCAGGGTTTCGTTGATGCGCGGTAGCATCTGGCGGATGCCGTCGATGATCGACAGGGTGGAGATGCTGCCGTTTTTCAGCGCTGGCATGAGGACCGCACGGTGGCCGTCGACGCGCACGATATTGGTCTGCGGCGGCGAGCCGTCGCGCACGTGGGCGACTTGGCCGATGGTGATCAAGGCGCCATCGACGGTCTTGATCGGCAGGTCATTCAGCTCATCGATGGCCTTGGGGCTGTTGTTGAGCAGGATCGTGTATTCGTTGGGGCCGAGTTTGGCGGTGCCCACCGGGATGATCTGGTTCTGCAGGGCCAAGGCGTTGCCCACGTCCTGGGCCGACAAGCCTTTGGCGGCCAGCGCCTGTGGGTCGAGGTCCAGCGTGATCTGGCGCTGCTTGCCGCCCATGGGCGTCGGCATGGCCAATCCGGGCAGGGCGCTCAGGGGCAGGCGGATGTTGTTCTGCACCAAGTCGCGGATCTTGGCTTCCGAGAGGCTGGGGCTGGAGAACGCCATCTGCAAAATCGGCACCGTGGAGGCGCTGTAGTTGAGGATCAGCGGCGGCGTGATGCCCGGCGGCATCTGCTTGAGCACGGTTTGTGACACCGCTGTCACCTGGGCGTTGGCGGTGCGGATATCCACGCCGGGCTGGAAGAAGATCTTGACGATGCCCATGCCGGGCAGGGATTGCGATTCGATATGCTCGATGTCGTTGACGGTGGTGCTCAGGGAGCGTTCATAGGTGTAGATCACCCGACCGGCCATGGCGTCCGGCGACAGGCCGTTGTACTGCCAGACCACGGCAACCACGGGGATGCCGATGTCCGGGAAAACGTCAGTGGGGGTACGCAGGGCCGCCATCGGCCCGATGATGCAGATGAATATGGCCAACACGATAAACGTGTACGGCTTTTGCAGTGCGGTCTTTACCAGCCCGAGCATGCGTGAAACCTCCGGAGGGAGCAGGATTGCAAACCCCGGCAGTCTTGCCCGACCCACCTAACACGCACCTTTCAGCCAGGTGAAGGAACATTTAGGAAGGGGCTGAAGATCGTTTCATATGTATTCATTTGTTCTACAAAGGGTGGCTCCTCAAGCTTGTAGCCCATCGGACACATCGTCCCTATTTGTTGGAGCCCTGCCATGTCACTCAAACCTCTGTTATTGATTCCCGCCCTCGGTGCCGTGCTGTTGTTGTCGGCGTGCGCCGGCCCGATCCCCAAGGCCGACCCGAGCGAAGCGTGGATCGGCCTGAAAGAAGAGGCCCCCAACGACCTGATGGCCGAACGCGTTGACGGCAAGCGCGTGGATGACGGACGTTTCTTTGAAGTGACGCCTGGAGACCATCGCCTGGATGTGACGCTGTTCGAAGAAGAGCCCGGCGACGACAACCAGCAGGACTGCCAGGGCCGGGTCGAGTACAAGGATTTCAAGGCAGGTGAGCACTACACCCTGGTGGAGTCGAGCCTGGGCACCACCGTGCGCGCATCCTTGATGGATGGTCACGGCAAGGAAGTCGCGGCGACTCAGGACTTCAATTGCATGCCGGGCTAGGCGTGATGTACCGCTACCTTATGGGGCTTGGCGGGTGCAGCGGGTTTGACGTGGGGGTGATGGTGCCGACGGGTGATGCGCAACACCCCCCACAACATGGCGCCGGCTACCGCCAGCCAACCGCAGATCAACAGGACAATCGTTGTTGCAAGGCTCATTCGGGCCTCCTTTCGCCCCGCAGGGGGCACACACAGTCTTCTCAATGGACAGTCTAGCTACCTGGCGGTTGCCTGCTATTGACCAATGGTCGTGTCTGTCCAACTTCTTTGCTCTATCCGCGTCCTTTACTAAAGCTGCGGGCTATACCCGCGTAGCAGAGCGTCCTATGATCAGGGCCCTTACCGGCAGTTGATCAAGAGAGTAGAAAATTGCGGTTACGGTCGAACCTGAAAACATCCTTGTTCCTCGCGTGTGCCTTGGGCCTTGCGGCGTGTTCCTCCACCCCGTCGAGACTGGCCGGCCTGCCGGAGCGCGTCGAACTCAATGGCGTGCCGACCTTTCGCAGCGAGGCCTACCAGAGCGGTCCTACGTCTTTAGCCAGCATGCTGTCGCAACAAGGCATTGTCATGACACCGGGGCTGTTGGATAAACCGTTGCATCTGCCGGGCGGCGAAGCCGACCTTGAGCGCAACATGCAGGTGCTGGCGCGTGAGTACGGGCTGATGGTGTATCCGCTGGAGGCCAAGCTGACGGCAGTGCTGGCCCAGGTGGCGGCGGGTTATCCGGTGATGGCGCGGATTGGCGGCGGGCTGTGGTCGGATGCGCACTACGTGGTCGTGGTGGGGTTCAACCAGCAGAAAAGCACGGTGTTGTTGCGCTCGGGGATGGATCGGCGCTTGCTGATGAGCTTCAGCGACTTTGAGTCCAAATGGAAAAGCGCCGGCAGTTGGGCAATCCTCACCCAGCGCCCGAGCCAGTTGCCGGCGAATGTGGATGCACAACGGTGGCGGGACTCGGCGAATGCGACGGCCCAGGCCGGGCAGGAGCGGGCGGCGGCGCAGGCGCTGAAGGTGTTGGCGGAACGCAAATAAACAAACGGCGCTATCAAAGCGCCGTTTTTTATATCGCTTAGCGACGGGCTTCCGCAGCGTTGGGGCGATTCTTCAGGTTCTTGTCGGCCTTGTAGCGCAGCGCCACATCCGGCACTGAACCGCTCTTGCCGGTCTCGACCCAATTGCGGATACGGCTGGCATCGGCAAAGTGGGTGAATTTGCCGAAAGCATCCAGGATCACCAACGACACCGGACGGTTGCCCATGCTAGTCACCAGCACCAGACAGTGGCCGGCCTGGTTGGTGAAACCGGTCTTGGTCAGCTTGATATCCCAGTTGGCGCGGTTGATCAGGTGGTCGGTGTTGGAGAAGCCCAGGGTGTAGTTGGGCTTGCGGAACGACACGGTCTTTTCCTTGGTGGTGCTCAACTGGCTCAGCAACGGGTAGTGACGCGCGGCGGCCAGCAGCTTGCTCAGGTCACGGGCGGTGGACACGTTGTGGATCGACAGGCCCGTGGGTTCTACATAGTGAGTGCTGGTCATGCCCAGCGCCTTGGCCTTGGCGTTCATCGCCGCGATAAACGCCGGGTAGCCGCCTGGGTAGTGGTGCGCCAGGCTGGCGGCAGCGCGGTTTTCCGAGGACATCAGGGCGATCAGCAGCATCTCTTTGCGCGGCATTTCACTGCCGATTTTCACGCGGGAGAACACGCCTTTCATTTCCGGCGTGTCCTTGATGTTGATATCGATGTACTCATCCATGTTCTGCTTGGCTTCCAGCACGATCAGGCCGGTCATCAACTTGCTCACCGAGGCGATGGGCACCACCACGTCGGGGTTGCTGGAATAAATGACTTTATTGGTCTGCAGGTCCACCAGCATGGCGCTGCCGGAAGCGATTTGCAGTTTGGACGTGTCACGCGGGGCCTGGGTGGTTTCGGCGGCGTGCGCGAAGGTGCCTGTGAAAGCAAAAAATAGGCTGACAATAGAGAGACGAATTTTCACGCGGGTGAACTCGCTAAAAAAGTAAGAAAATACCGTTCGGGAACGGGTTTTTGATAAATGCCGTTACATTTTAGGAGTATGGATCAGAAACTGTCGAATGTTCTTCTAGAACCCGATGAAAGTTCTTAAAAACTAAGAAAAAACAGGGTTTATCGCGGGCAATAAAAAGCCCTGCGCTAAAGCAGGGCTTTTTAAGTACGCCTGGTTATTAAGCGTGCAGGGTCTCTGCGGCGTACAGGGTATTTTCCAGCAGGCAAGCGCGGGTCATCGGGCCGACGCCGCCTGGCACTGGGGTGATCCAGCCGGCGCGGGGCAGGGCGGTTTCGTACACCACATCGCCCACCAGCTTGCCGTCGTCCTGGCGGTTGATGCCCACGTCGATGACGATGGCGCCTTCCTTGATCCATTCACCTTTGACCAGTCCTGGCTTGCCGGCAGCAACCACAACCAGGTCGGCGCGGCCGACGTGGCCGGCGAGGTCTTTGGTGAAACGGTGGGTGACGGTCACAGTGCAACCGGCCAGCAACAATTCCATGGCCATCGGGCGGCCGACGATGTTGGAGGCGCCGACCACGACTGCATCGAGGCCGTACAGGTCGACACCGGTGCTTTCCAGCAGGGTCATGATGCCTTTTGGCGTGCACGGGCGCAGCAGTGGGATGCGCTGGGCCAGGCGGCCGACGTTATAAGGGTGGAAACCGTCGACGTCTTTGTCGGGGCGAATGCGCTCCAGCAATTTGGAGGCGTCCAGATGCTCGGGCAATGGCAGTTGCAGCAGGATGCCATCGATCTTCGGGTCGTCGTTGAGGCTGTCGATCAGGTCGGTCAGGGCCTGCTGGGTGGTTTCGGAAGGCAAGTCGTAGGCCTTGGAAATAAAGCCGACCTCTTCACAGTCTTTACGCTTGTGCGAGACATAAACCTGAGAGGCAGGATCGCTGCCGACCAGGATCACCGCGAGGCCAGGCGTGCGCAGGCCTTGCTGGCTGCGCTCGGTGACTCGTTTGGCGATCTGCTGGCGCAGGCTGGCGGCGATTGGTTTGCCGTCGATAAGTTGTGCAGTCATTACGCGTGATTAACCATCGAGAGGGGGAAGAAAAGTGCGCGCATTCTCGCATGCCAGGACGTGAGGGCAAAGGCGCTTGGTCTGCAAATTGCCCTAACCCCTTAAATAAAATCAGTTTTTTTCAAAAAAGATTTGACGGGTTTCGAGGGCGTCTATACTATTCGTCGCACTTGTCGGGCACAGCCTAGCACTGGTTAAGAAGGTCGATCAGAATAGCGTGTTGTTCTGTAAGGCTGGAAGCACTTAGTTTGTAATCCTCCAAGAGTACAGATTAATCAGGCGCCCGTAGCTCAGCTGGATAGAGCATCCGCCTTCTAAGCGGATGGTCGCAGGTTCGAGTCCTGCCGGGTGCGCCATTAGGCAGCTTTGGCACAAGTAGCGCTATATGGTGGGCGTAGCTCAGTTGGTAGAGCACGGGATTGTGACTCCCGTTGTCGAGGGTTCGATCCCCTTCGTCCACCCCATATTTTAAAAGGCGCCAGATTAATCGTCTGGCGCCTTTGCTTTAAGAGCTTCAAGCGCGGATGTGGTGGAATTGGTAGACACACTGGATTTAGGTTCCAGCGCCGCGAGGCGTAAGAGTTCGAGTCTCTTCATCCGCACCAAATAAAGCTTGGTCCCGTCGAAAGGCAGGGCAGGGCTCGACAAAGAAGTAGTTTGGTTTCTTTGTTAACGCAATATGGTGGGCGTAGCTCAGTTGGTAGAGCACGGGATTGTGACTCCCGTTGTCGAGGGTTCGATCCCCTTCGTCCACCCCATATTCGAAAGGCGCCAGATTTAACAGTCTGGCGCCTTTTTTGGTTTCAGCGGTTCGAAATATCCAGCGGCTGCAGGTAATGGGGCGCGATGGCAGCGCGTTTCGTCGTATTTATGTATCTCGATGATGCTGCGCTGCCTGCCAGCCCTGTTTGCGGGGTTGGCCGTCAGGGAGATGGATGACGACTTCTTCTATATATAGAAGGGGCGGCGCAGAGCCCTGGCGTGATGGGTTGTATTTGTCACCGGGGCGAGGTGCATCCGTGCCTTCGTACCGATAAATTGCCGGCTGTTTTCGGGCGTATTTGCAGTAGGGTGACTTCTTGAGTTTGACCCACTAGAATGCATGCCCTTGATTGGGGTCGGAAATGGCCGGCTAACGTCTGTGCAACGAGGAATATCCATGCAAGTTTCTGTTGAAAATACTACTGCTATCGAGCGTCGCCTGAGCATCACCGTGCCGGCTGAGCGCATCGAAACTGCGGTCAACAAGCGTCTGCAGCAGACTGCCCAGAAGGCCAAGATCGCTGGTTTCCGTCCAGGCAAAGTGCCAATGAGCGAAATCAAGCGCCGTTTTGGTGCCGATGCGCGCCAGGAAGCTGTCGGTGACGTGATCCAGGCTTCGTTCTACGAAGCTGTTGTCGAGCACAAGCTGAACCCAGCGGGTTCGCCGTCGATCGAGCCTAAGTCCCTGGAAGCTGGCAAGGACCTGGAATACGTTGCTGTATTCGAAGTGTTCCCTGAATTTGAAGTGGCCGGTTTCGAAGGTATCGAAATCGAGCGTCTGAGCGCCGAAGTGGCTGATTCGGACCTGGACAACATGCTGGAAATCCTGCGCAAGCAGAACACCCGTTTCGAAGTGGCCGACCGCGCTGCCCAGAACGAAGACCAGCTGAACATCGATTTCGTTGGCAAGGTTGACGGCGAAGTCTTCGCTGGCGGCTCCGCCAAGGGTACTCAGCTGGTGCTGGGTTCCAACCGCATGATCCCGGGCTTCGAAGACGGCCTGGTTGGCGCCAAAGCCGGCGAAGAGCGCGCTCTGAACCTGACCTTCCCTGCTGACTACCAGAACCTGGACCTGGCTGGCAAAGCCGCCGAGTTCACCGTGACCGTCAACAGCGTTTCCGAGCCTAAGCTGCCAGAGCTGAACGAAGAGTTCTTCGCTCAATTCGGCATCAAGGAAACCGGTATCGAAGGCTTCCGCACCGAAGTTCGCAAGAACATGGAGCGCGAGCTGCGTCAGGCCATCAAGTCCAAGGTCAAGAACCAGGTCATGGACGGTCTGCTGGCCGCCAACCCGATCGAAGTGCCTAAGGCCCTGCTGTCCAACGAAGTGGATCGCTTGCGCGTTCAAGCTGTCCAGCAGTTTGGTGGCAACATCAAGCCTGACCAACTGCCGGCCGAGCTGTTCGAAGAACAAGCCAAGCGCCGCGTCGTGCTGGGCCTGATCGTGGCTGAAGTGGTCAAGCAGTTTGACCTCAAGCCTGACGAAGACCGCGTTCGCGAAATGATCCAGGAAATGGCTTCGGCCTACCAGGAGCCTGAGCAGGTCGTGGCTTGGTACTACAAGAACGATCAGCAACTGAACGAAGTGCGTTCGGTTGTGCTGGAAGAACAAGTTGTGGATACTGTTCTGCAGAAGGCTAAGGTGACCGATAAAGCGGTCTCTTACGAAGAAGCAGTCAAACCGGCGGAAGCAGCACAAGCCGACTGATTGTCCAACTCGTTGGAAATACAACCATAAGCCAGCCTCGCGCTGGCTTATGCGTTTTCAAGACATGACTATTTGGGAGTAACTGCAGAGCATGTTCCGTAATTCCTATATTCAGCAGAACTCTGATGTCCAGGCCGCTGGCGGCCTGGTCCCGATGGTTGTCGAGCAGTCCGCTCGTGGCGAACGCGCCTACGACATCTACTCGCGCCTGCTCAAGGAGCGAGTGATCTTTCTGGTGGGCCCCGTAGAGGACTACATGGCCAACCTGATTTGTGCGCAGCTGCTGTTCCTTGAAGCGGAAAACCCGGACAAGGACATCCATCTCTATATCAACTCGCCGGGCGGATCGGTGACAGCAGGTATGTCGATCTACGACACCATGCAGTTCATCAAGCCGAACGTCTCGACCACGTGCATTGGCCAGGCCTGCAGCATGGGTGCATTCCTGCTGACCGCCGGTGCCGAAGGCAAGCGTTTCTGCCTGCCGAACTCGCGCGTGATGATTCACCAGCCACTGGGCGGTTTCCAGGGCCAGGCGTCGGACATCGAAATCCACGCCAAGGAAATCCTGTTTATTCGCGAGCGCCTCAATACGTTGATGGCCAAGCACAGCGGGCACACCCTGGAAGAAATCGAGCGCGATACCAACCGCGACAACTTCATGAGTGCCGAAGCTGCGAAAGCATACGGGTTGATCGACGACGTGATCAGCCAGCGCCCCGCTTAATATAAGCTGCTCAAAATAGGGCTGGTCGGCATGTCCGACCACTGGCGGGCTTGAAAAAGCCCACATAAGCCTTCATCTTGTGTTGCAAGCCTATCGGATTTGGATCGAACGAATGACTGACACCCGCAACGGCGAGGACAACGGCAAGCTGCTCTATTGCTCCTTCTGTGGCAAAAGCCAGCATGAAGTGCGCAAATTGATTGCCGGCCCCTCGGTCTTTATCTGCGACGAGTGCGTCGACCTGTGCAATGACATCATCCGTGAGGAGGTGCAGGAAGCCCAGGCCGAAAGTAGCGCGCATAAATTGCCTTCGCCTAAAGAAATCAGCGGCATCCTTGACCAGTACGTGATTGGTCAAGAGCGTGCAAAGAAGGTTCTGGCCGTAGCGGTGTACAACCACTACAAACGCTTGAACCAGCGTGACAAGAAAGGCGACGAAGTTGAACTCGGCAAGAGCAACATCTTGCTGATCGGTCCTACAGGCTCGGGTAAAACCCTGCTGGCAGAGACCCTCGCTCGCCTGCTGAACGTTCCGTTCACCATCGCCGACGCCACCACCCTCACCGAGGCTGGCTACGTGGGTGAAGACGTCGAGAACATCATTCAGAAACTGCTGCAGAAGTGCGACTACGACGTAGAGAAAGCCCAGATGGGTATTGTCTACATCGACGAAATCGACAAGATTTCGCGCAAGTCGGACAACCCGTCGATCACGCGAGACGTTTCCGGTGAAGGCGTGCAGCAAGCCTTGTTGAAACTGATCGAAGGCACGGTCGCTTCCGTACCGCCACAAGGCGGCCGCAAGCACCCGCAGCAGGAATTTCTTCAGGTTGATACGCGCAATATCCTGTTTATCTGTGGTGGTGCGTTCTCCGGCCTGGAAAAAGTCATCCAGCAGCGTTCGACCCGTGGCGGCATCGGCTTCAGTGCCGAAGTGCGCAGCAAGGAAGAAGGCAAGAAGGTTGGCGAGTCCCTGCGTGAAGTCGAGCCTGACGATCTGGTCAAGTTCGGTCTGATCCCGGAATTCGTGGGTCGTCTGCCAGTCCTGGCGACGTTGGACGAACTGGATGAGGCTGCTCTGATTCAGATCCTCACCGAGCCGAAAAACGCCCTGACCAAGCAGTACGCCAAGTTGTTCGAGATGGAAGGTGTGGACCTCGAGTTCCGTACCGACGCCCTCAAATCGGTGGCCAAGCGGGCACTGGAACGCAAGACCGGTGCACGTGGCCTGCGTTCGATTCTGGAAGGCGTGTTGCTCGACACCATGTACGAAATCCCCTCGCAGTCCGAGGTGAGTAAAGTGGTGATCGACGAAAGCGTTATAGAAGGTAAGTCCAAGCCACTGTATATCTACGAAAACAGTGAGCCGGCTGCCAAGGCTGCGCCTGACGCGTAAGCGTTCCGCGGTTTCGGTATAAACAAGGGGCCTCCAGGGGCCCCTTTGTTTTTACGGCGTTTTTACCCCAAAGCGTTTACTGCGTTTAACTGCTGGCAATAAGCTTGTTTTTTTTGCATGCAGCCCCCATCTTGGTTTCAAGCTTATTTTTCATCTGTCATAGAGGCGAAATCATGAAGACCACCATTGAATTGCCTCTCCTGCCGTTGCGTGATGTCGTCGTCTATCCGCACATGGTTATCCCGCTGTTCGTGGGGCGCGAGAAGTCTATCGAAGCCCTCGAGGCCGCGATGACGGGCGACAAGCAAATCCTGCTGTTGGCCCAGAAGAATCCTGCTGACGATGATCCAGGCGAAGATGCCCTGTATCGCGTCGGTACCATTGCGACCGTGCTGCAACTGCTCAAGCTGCCAGATGGAACCGTCAAGGTGCTGGTGGAAGGTGAGCAGCGTGGTGCGGTCGAGCGTTTCATGGAGGTGGATGGCCACCTGCGCGCTGAAGTGGCGCTGATCGACGAAGTCGAGGCCCCTGAGCGCGAGTCCGAAGTGTTTGTACGCAGCCTGCTCTCGCAATTCGAGCAGTATGTGCAGTTGGGCAAGAAAGTCCCGGCTGAAGTCCTGTCTTCCCTCAACAGCATCGATGAGCCAAGTCGCCTGGTCGACACCATGGCCGCGCACATGGCGCTGAAGATCGAGCAGAAGCAAGACATCCTTGAAATCATCGACCTGTCGGCGCGTGTCGAACACGTGCTGGCGCTGCTGGATGCCGAAATCGACCTGTTGCAGGTCGAGAAGCGCATCCGTGGTCGCGTGAAGAAACAAATGGAGCGCAGCCAGCGCGAGTACTACCTGAATGAGCAGATGAAGGCCATTCAGAAAGAGCTCGGCGACAGCGAGGAAGGCCACAACGAAATCGAAGAGCTGAAAAAGCGCATCGATGCCGCTGGCCTGCCGAAAGACGCCCTGACCAAAGCCACTGCCGAGTTGAACAAGCTCAAGCAGATGTCACCGATGTCGGCCGAAGCCACCGTGGTGCGCTCCTACATCGACTGGCTCGTGCAAGTCCCGTGGAAGGCCCAGACCAAAGTGCGCCTGGACCTGGCGCGTGCCGAAGACATTCTCGATGCCGACCACTATGGCCTCGAAGAAGTCAAAGAACGCATCCTCGAATACCTCGCTGTGCAAAAGCGCGTGAAGAAGATTCGCGGTCCGGTGTTGTGCCTGGTGGGTCCGCCTGGCGTGGGTAAAACCTCGCTGGCTGAGTCGATTGCCAATGCCACCAACCGTAAATTCGTGCGCATGGCCCTCGGTGGTGTGCGTGATGAAGCGGAAATCCGTGGTCATCGCCGCACTTACATCGGTTCGATGCCAGGAAGATTGATTCAAAAGATGACAAAAGTGGGCGTGCGCAACCCGCTGTTCCTGCTCGATGAAATCGACAAAATGGGCAGCGACATGCGTGGCGATCCAGCTTCGGCGTTGCTGGAAGTGCTCGACCCCGAGCAAAACCACAATTTCAACGACCATTACCTGGAAGTCGACTACGACCTGTCCGACGTAATGTTCCTGTGCACCTCCAACTCCATGAACATCCCGCCGGCGCTGCTGGACCGGATGGAGGTGATTCGTCTGCCGGGCTACACCGAGGACGAGAAGATCAACATCGCCGTCAAATACCTCGCGCCCAAGCAGATTTCGGCCAACGGCCTGAAGAAGGGCGAGATCGAATTCGAGGTCGAGGCGATCCGCGACATCGTGCGTTACTACACTCGCGAGGCCGGTGTGCGGGGCTTGGAGCGCCAGATTGCGAAGATTTGCCGCAAGGCGGTCAAAGAGCATGCATTGGAAAAACGCTTCTCGGTGAAGGTAGTTGCCGACTCCCTGGAGCACTTCCTGGGCGTGAAGAAATTCCGCTACGGCCTGGCTGAGCAGCAGGATCAGGTAGGGCAGGTGACTGGCCTGGCGTGGACCCAGGTGGGCGGCGAATTGCTGACCATCGAAGCCGCTGTCATTCCTGGTAAAGGTCAACTGATCAAGACCGGTTCCCTGGGTGACGTGATGGTTGAATCCATCACTGCCGCGCAGACCGTGGTGCGCAGCCGCGCCAAGAGCCTGGGGATCCCCCTGGACTTCCACGAGAAGCACGACACGCACATCCACATGCCGGAAGGGGCGACCCCGAAAGACGGCCCTAGCGCTGGCGTAGGCATGTGCACGGCCTTGGTGTCGGCATTGACGGGCATTCCGGTGCGCGCCGATGTCGCCATGACCGGGGAAATCACCCTGCGTGGTCAGGTATTGGCCATCGGTGGCCTGAAAGAGAAATTGCTTGCTGCACACCGGGGTGGTATCAAGACGGTGATCATTCCTGAAGAGAATGTTCGCGACTTGAAGGAAATTCCTGACAACATCAAGCAGGATCTGCAGATTAAACCGGTTAAATGGATTGACGAGGTCCTGCAAATTGCGCTGCAATACGCGCCGGAGCCCTTGCCGGATGTGGCTCCGGAGATAGTTGCCAAGGACGAAAAACGCGAGTCTGATTCCAAGGAAAGAATTAGCACGCATTAATGTGTTAAAGCCTGGGGGGCTTCCTTGACAGCTTTTTAGAGCCCTTGTTATAAAGCGGCTCTTAAGTGTCTGTAGGCCATTCAGCACTGGTTTTTGCTTTCACCAAAAAACTTAGAATCATACTCAATAGATATATAAGGGGACTTAGAGTGAACAAGTCGGAACTGATTGATGCTATCGCTGCATCCGCTGATATCCCGAAAGCTGCTGCTGGCCGTGCGCTGGATGCAGTAATCGAATCCGTCACTGGCGCTCTGAAGGCCGGCGACTCCGTGGTCCTGGTAGGCTTCGGTACTTTCTCTGTGACTGACCGCCCAGCTCGCACTGGCCGTAACCCACAGACTGGCAAAGCACTGCAGATCGCTGCTGCCAAGAAACCAGGTTTCAAAGCCGGTAAAGCCCTGAAAGAAGCTGTTAACTAAGCTTCGATCCAGCCTTTACCTACCCGGGACGAACGTAGGTTCGACCTGGGAGCGGAGCGGCGGCAGACCCACGTATGCATAGGGTCGCGAAGCCGGGGGGAGAACCAAAGCCCCCGTCCGCTCCGCCAGTTGCGAGAAGGCGCATCCTTGGATGCGCCTTTCTTATATCCGTACTCTACCCACGCTCCACGGTTGCCTATTCTTGAAGTTCAACCGTTTCTGGGGGACGCATGCTGCAAAATATCAGGGACAATTCACAAGGCTGGATTGCCAAGACCATTATCGGGATCATCGTCGCATTGATGGCGTTCACCGGTATCGAGGCCATTTTCCAGGCTTCGGGTAACAGTAAGCAGGACGTGGCCAAGGTCAACGGTGAAGAAATCACCCAGACCGAACTGAGCCAGGCCGTCGACATGCAACGTCGCCAGCTGATGCAACAGCTGGGCAAGGATTTCGATGCCTCCCTGCTGGATGAAAAACTGCTGCGCGAAGCGGCCCTCAAGGGTCTGATCGATCGCAAGCTGTTGCTGCAAGGTGCGGCTGACTCCAAGTTTGGCTTCTCTGAAGCTGCGCTGGACCAGGTAATCCTGCAGACACCGGAATTCCAGGTGGACGGCAAGTTCAACGCCGAACGCTTTGACCAGGTGATTCGTCAACTGGGCTACAGCCGTATGCAATTCCGTCAGATGCTGACCCAGGAAATGCTGATCGGTCAGGTTCGCGCAGGTATTGCTGGCAGCGGTTTCGTCACCGATGCCGAAGTGCTGGCATTTGCGCGTCTGGAAAAACAGACCCGCGACTTCGCCACCGTCAACATCAAGGCCAACCCTGCCGCGGTGAAACTCACCGACGACGAGGTCAAGGCTTACTACGACCAGCACGCCAAAGAGTTCATGACCCCGGACCAGGTGGTCATCGACTACCTGGAACTGAAGAAGTCTTCCTTCTTCGACCAGGTCAGCGTGAAGGACGAAGAGCTGCAGGCGGCCTATCAGAAAGAAACCGCCAACCTCGCTGAACAGCGTCGTGCCGCGCACATCCTGATCGAAGTCAACGACAAGGTCACCGACGCGCAAGCCAAGGCCAAGATCGAAGAAATCCAGGCACGCCTGGCCAAGGGTGAGAAGTTCGAAGCCCTGGCCAAGGAGTTCTCCCAGGATCCGGGTTCGGCCAACAGTGGCGGTGACCTCGGTTTTGCCGGCCCTGGCGTTTACGACCCGGACTTCGAAACTGCCTTGTACGCGTTGAACAAAGACCAAGTCTCGGCACCGGTACGCAGCACCTTCGGTTGGCACTTGATCAAGCTGTTGGGCGTTGAGGCACCGCAAGTGCCGACGTTTGCCAGCCTGAAGGACAAACTGACCAAAGAGCTCAAGACCCAGCAGGTTGAGCAGCGCTTTGTCGAAGCGACCAAGCAATTGGAAGACGCAGCATTCGAAGCCTCCGACTTGGCCCAGCCGGCGTCCGACCTGAAGCTGACCGTTCACACCTCCGCGCCGTTTGGTCGTGAAGGTGGCGAAGGTGTTGCGGCCAACCGTGCCGTGGTCACCGCAGCGTTCAGCCCGGAAGTACTGGATGAAGGTGCCAACAGCACCGCCATCGAACTGGACCCGGAAACCATCATCGTGCTGCGTGCCAAGGAGCATCTGAAGCCTTCGCAACTGCCGCTGGAAAGCGTCAATGCGGCGATTCGCACGCAGATGGCCAAGGAGCGCGCCAGCGCAGCTGCCAAAGCTCATGCTGACGAGTTGATCGCCAGTCTGCGTGATGGCAAGACTCCGCTGAACCAGCCGGTCGACGGCCAGGCGTGGAAAGTCACTGAAGCGGCCACCCGTGGCCAGGAAGCGATCGACCCTGCCGTGCTGCAAGCCCTGTTCCGCATGCCCAAGCCTGCGGCCAAGGACAAGCCGACCTTCACCACCGTGACCTTGGCGGATGGTAGCCTGGTGATCGTGCGCTTGAACGGTGTCAACGAAGCTGCTGCCCCAACGGACGAAGAAAAGGCGCAATACCGCCGCTTCCTCGCCTCCCGTGTCGGCCAGCAGGACTTCGCGGCCTACCGCAAGCAGTTGGAAACCAAGGCTGACATCAAGAAGTTCTGATGTCGGTTTGAACGAGAAGCCCCCGGCCTGAAAAGACCGGGGGCTTTTTTATGTGCGCTAGACTGGTTGCTCGTTAACGCCAGCCAGGGAGTTTCAAGCGTGTCCATTCAAGGAGTAGAAGCGTGGGTGATCCGTCGCGCGAGTGCAGCGGATGTCCCGGCAGTGTTGCAGGTGTTTGATGGTGTGATCGCCTGGTTCGTGAGTAGGGGCAATACGGCTCAATGGGGTATTGAGCCCTGGTCGGCATTGCCACGGCGAGTCGAGCAAGTCACGCAGGCTTGCGTGTTGCCGGGTGCTTGGGTAGTCGAGGCGCCAGACGGGCTTATCCTGGCGGCACTGGTGCTGGGTGAGTCGATGCCTTACGTGCCGGCAGCCTGCGAGCCGGAAGTCTATGTGCGATTGCTGATCGCCGCGCGTGACGTGCATGCCCGTGGGCTGGGTCGACGGCTGCTGGCCTTCGCCGACGACCAAGCCCGTGCTGCTGGAGCGAGGCGCCTGCGAGTGGACTGCTATGCCGGTGGCACCGGTGATCTTGTGCGGTTTTATGAAGCGTGCGGGTATCAGCGTCTCTCAACGTTCGAGCTGGAAGGATGGCCGGGCCAGTTGTTGGGACGCAACCTGTGAGGCCCCGATCAGCGCCAGTAGCATCAGTAGCACAATTGCCCATGGAAACGCGGTGACGCCCCAGCCCTGAAGCAATACACCGCCCGCCAGCCCACCACCTGCTATCCCGAGGTTCCACACGGTCACCAGCATCGACTGGGCGGCGTCCGCCGACTCACCCGCTGATTTGGCTAGCGCTGTTTGCAGCAATGCAGGCAGCCCGCCGAACGCCAGGCCCCACAACGCAACGGCGAGATAGATGACCGCGGGCACGTTCATCCAGAAGGCCAGTGCCAAGGCAATCACGCCAAACAGTGCGCAACTGATCAGCAGCAGTGCGCGCAGCCAACGATCAATCAGCACGCCGGCCAGCCAGATGCTCAACAAAGCGGCGAGGCCGAACACCAACAGCACTCGGTCGATATCCGCAGCAATGCCGGCTGGCACCAGCAGCGGAGCGATATAGGTGTACAGAACGTTGTGGGCCAACACGTAGGTCAAGGTCACCCACAGCACCGGACGAATCCCCGGCAAGGCCAGCACTTGATGCAGGCCCAGGCGTTTTCCAGCCGGTTCGCCAGCGAAATCCGGCAGTTGCCAACGCGCCCATACCAAGAGCACCAATGTCAGCCCGGTCATGATCGCAAAGCTCAGCCGCCAGCCGACCACGGCGCCCAGAAAGGTGCCGGCGGGCACACCCAATGACAGCGCCAACGGTGCCCCAAGCATGGCCACCGCAATCGCGCGGCCTTGCAGATGAGGTGCCACCATCCGGCTGGCATAACCCGCCAGAAGTGCCCACAGCAGCCCGGCAAACACGCCGGCGAAGAAGCGTGCGACGAGGGTCAGCCCGTAGTGGCTGGAAAGGGCGGTCACGCTGTTGACCAAAGCAAAGCCGCCAATCGCGATAAGCAGCAGAGGGCGGCGTCGCAAGCCTCGGGTCAACAGCGTCAGGGGGATGGCCGCCAGCAGTGATCCGAGGGCGTACAGCGTGACCAATTGGCCAACCAGTGCGGGTGACACGTCCAAGCCTTCGCCCATTTGTGGCAAGAGACCGGCGGGCATGGCTTCGGTGAGGATGGTGATAAAACCGGCACTGGCCAAGGCCAGCAAACCACCCAATGGCAGCGTGTCCCGCTGGACTTTCATGGGGGAATCGGTAAGGGAGGTCATCGTGCTCTATCCATGCAAAAGGGCAAGCAAGCAGGGTAGGGGGCTGTGGTCGGCGGAAAAACAGGCTAAGGTTCCGAACTTATCGGACTTCAACGTCCGCAATCATCGAGGATTTTTTCATGGACAGCCTGGGCAGCCTTTCCGTTTTCGTGCAGGTGGCGGAGACCCGCAGCTTCACCGCTGCCGGGCGTGTGCTGGGCGTATCGTCTTCAGCCATCGGCAAAAGCATCGCGCGGATGGAAGAGCGCCTAGGCGTGCGGTTGTTTCACCGCAGCACTCGCAGCATCACCTTGACCAGCGAAGGTGCGCTGTTCCTTGAGCGCTCGCGGCGCATCCTGGCTGAGGTCGAGGCCGCCGAACGGGAGCTGACCGAAGCCAGTGCCACACCGCGCGGCAAGTTGCGGATCAGCGTGCCGCAAGTGCGTGGCCTGTTGATGCCGGTGATCAGCGACTTCATGCGCGCCTACCCGGACATCGAACTGGATGTGGATTTTTCCGACCGCATGGTGGATGTGATCGAGGAAGGGTTCGACGCGGTGATTCGCACCGGCAAGCCAGAAGATTCGCGCTTGATGGCCCGCCACCTGGGGCATTACCAACTGGTGCTGGTGGGAACACCAGGGTATTTTCGCCAGCACGGTACACCGCAGCAGCCGCAACAGTTGAGCGAGCATGCCTGCCTGCGCCACAAGTTTTGCGCGACCGGCAAACTGGAGCACTGGCCGCTGCGACTTGACCCCGGCACCTCGGATCCCGTTTTGCGCGCCCCGCTGGTAAGCACCACGATCGAATCCCTCAACCACGTGGTGCACGAAGGCCTGGGTATCGCCTGTCTGCCGGACTACATGGTCAATCAGGCGGTGAACGAAGGACGTCTGCAGCGGGTGCTGGATGATTATCTGGAGCACCGGGGGAGCTTCTGGATGTTATGGCCATCAAGTCGCCATGCCTCGGCCAAACTGCGCGTGTTTATTGATCATATGTGTGCCGGGCTGTTTCCTACGGGCGGCGTCGCGTAAGGCTGTGACGTTTTACCGACAGGAATGCGCGCGCCAAGGCAGCGTTCTGTTGCACAATACCGCCCGGACCGTTTTCCTCAGGATTTTCAATGTCGACATCATTTCACTTGCGTAGCCTCGGGCTGGCGCTGGTGCTGGCGGGCGCCGCGGGCTGCTCGTCACCCAAGACCGCCATTTATGAACATGAGAATTTCGACGACTCCGGTACGTTTTCCCGGGATTACCCGGTCACTGACGTTGCAGCGTGCGAAGCCGCGCGGCGTGCCTTGCTGAGCCAGGGCTACATCATCACCAGCAGCGATCCGAAACTGGTGGTGGGCAACAAGAGCTTCCAGCAGACCGGCGAGACCCATCTGCAGATCAGCTTCAACGTGGTGTGTGCCGATGATGGCAAAGGCACCAACCATTCGACGATGTTTGCCAACGCCCTTCAGGATCGCTATGCGCTGAAGAAGGTCAACAACTCCGCAAGCCTGGGGGTGGGCGTGCTGGGTTCGGTGTCGATGCCGATCGGCTCCACCGATGACTCGATGGTGAAGGTGGCCAGCGAGACGGTGTCCGCGCCGAAGTTCTACGAGCGTTACTTCGCGCTGGTGGACGTGTTCCTGCCGCAAGAGGTGAAGAAGGCCGAGAACATTCCCGAGAAGCCCAAGGCTGAGCTCGGCGTGCCGGAACCTAAAGCCGCACCCGCCGCCGAGAAGGTCGAGCCTGCGAAGGAAGAACCCGCCGTTTCACAGCCGGTAGCGCCACCCGTCGAAGCTGCGCCGATTGCGCCGCAAGCCGAGCCTGCACCGGCCACCAGCAACCCGGACCTGCCACCGCCGACAGAAGCGATTCCGCCCCTGCCGACGCCTGCGCAGTAAATCAGACTGCTACGGGGTTCGTTTTGTCGACGTTGATCCCGTAGCGGCTGATGGCTTCACTGACTTTTTCACGCGCGATCACGCCGTCGTCCGCCAATGCCTTCAAGGCGGCCAGTACGATGAAGTGCCGGTCCACTTCGAAGAGTGCGCGTAGGTTTTCGCGGGTATCCGATTGCCCGAAGCCGTCGGTGCCCAGCGCCACAAAACGTCGACCGGGTACGAAGGGGCGGATCTGATCGGCGAACAGCTTTACATAGTCCGTCGCCACCACCACCGGCCCCATGTGCCCGACCAGGCATTGCTCCACGTAACTCACCCTTGGCTCGCACTCTGGGTGCAGCAGGTTCCAGCGCTCGGCCTCATGCCCGTCACGGCGCAATTCGGTGAGGCTGGTCACGCTCCACACATCGCTGCGTACGCCGAAGTCTTTCTCCAGCAGTTCAGCCGCCGCCATGACCTCCCGCAGGATTGAGCCGCTGCCCATCAGTTGGACTTGCGCCTGCTTGCTGGCACCCAGCCTATACATACCCTTGAGAATTCCATCTTCCACGCCATCAGGCATCGCCGGGTGCGGGTAGTTTTCGTTGAGCAGGGTGATGTAGTAGTAAATGTCCTCTTGTTCGACATACATCCGCCGCATGCCTTCGCGAATGATCACCGCCAGCTCGTAGGCAAACGTCGGGTCGTAGGACACACAGCACGGAATCACCGACGACAGGATATGGCTGTGCCCATCGTCATGCTGCAAGCCTTCGCCCATCAACGTGGTGCGGCCGGCCGTGGCCCCTAACAGGAAACCGCGGGCCCGCGCATCGCCGGCCGCCCAGGCGAGGTCTCCGACCCGCTGGAACCCGAACATCGAATAGAAGATATAGAACGGCACCGTCATCAGGCCGTGGTTGCTGTAGGACGTACTCGCTGCGATCCAAGAGGAAATGGCGCCGGATTCATTCAGGCCTTCCTGCATGATCTGTCCGTCCTTGCTTTCCTTGTAGTAGCTCAGTTGTCCTGCGTCCTGTGGGGTATAGAGCTGGCCGACGGCGGAATGGATACCGATCTGACGGAACAGGCTCTCCATGCCGAAGGTGCGCGATTCATCCGGCACGATGGGCACGATCAGCTTGCCCAGGTGCGGGTCTTTGAGCAGGGTGCCGAGGATGCGCACGAAGGCCATGGTGGTGGAAATCGCGCGCTCGCCCGTGTCTTTGAGCTGGGTGGCGAACGCGCTCAATTCAGGGATTTGCAACGATTCGACCGCACTGTGCCGCGCCGGTACATAACCGCCGAGCGCCTGGCGACGTGCAACGAAGTAGCGGGCTTCTTCGCTGTCGGCGGCGGGTTTGATGTAAGGGATGTCGGCGAGTTGGTCGTCGGCCACTTCGAGGGCGAAGCGGTCGCGGAAGGCTCTTATAGCGTCGGCGCCCATTTTCTTGAGTTGGTGGTTGATGTTCTGGCCTTCGCCGGCTTCGCCCATGCCAAACCCCTTGACGGTCTTCGCCAGGATCACCGTAGGTCGGCCACTGTGGCGCACGGCAGCGGCATAGGCGTTGTAGACCTTGTCCGGGTCATGTCCGCCCCGTGAGAGTTTCCAGATATCGTCGTCAGACATGTCTGCAACCAACGCCAGCAGCTCCGGATATTTGCCGAAGAAATGTTCGCGAACGTAGGCGCCGTTCTGTGATTTGTAGTTCTGATAGTCGCCGTCCACGCATTCCATCATGCGTTGGCGCAGCAGCCCGCTCTGGTCTCTTTCCAGCAGCACGTCCCAGCCACCGCCCCAGATCACTTTGATCACGTTCCAGCCGGCGGCGCGGTACAGGCTTTCGAATTCCTGGATCACCTTGGCATTGCCGCGCACCGGGCCGTCCAGGCGTTGCAGGTTGCAGTTGACCACAAAGATCAGGTTATCGAGTTTCTCACGCCCGGCCAGGGAAATGGCGGCCAGGGATTCCGGCTGGTCCATTTCGCCATCGCCGAGGAAGGCCCAGACCTTGCGGCCCTGATGTTGCTTGAGGCCACGCAATTCCAGATAACGCATAAAGCGCGCCTGGTAAGCGGCAGTGATCGGGCCGAGTCCCATGGACACGGTGGGGAACTGCCAGAAGTCAGGCATCAGCCGTGGGTGCGGATAGGATGAAATGCCCTCGCCACCGGCCTCACGTCGAAAGTTGTCGAGTTGTGCTTCGCTGATGCGGCCCTCCAGGTAGGCGCGGCCGTAGATGCCAGGGGAGGAGTGGCCCTGGATGTACACCAGGTCGCCATCAAAGGTATCGGTACGCCCACGGAAAAAGTGGTCGAAGCCTACGTCATACAGCACGGCCGCTGACGCATAGGTTGCGATGTGCCCACCCACACCTGAGTGCTTGCCTGCTCGCAGCACCATTGCCATGGCGTTCCAGCGGATAAACGCGTTGGTGCGACGCTCAATGGCCAGGTTGCCAGGGTAGGGCAGTTGGCGGTCCAACGGGATGGTATTGACGTAGGGCGTGGTGACCCGCCCGTAGAAGTCGCCATGCCGCGCCACATCGAAATCCAGCAACTGATCGATCAGGTAGTGGGCGCGCGGGCGACCTTCGGTGGACAGCACCGATTCGATGGACTCCAGCCACTCGCGTGTTTCCTGTGGATCGTCGTCGCGTCTGACTGCGTTGTTCGGGGTCATGTGAGGCTCCAGGGTAGGCGGGTTTCAAGTGGCGGGCTCCTTATGGGAGTGCCGAAAAAGTAATTGCAATTGCAACTACATGGCCGAATCTAGCGCGGGATGAGCTACTATTGCAACCTTCTTGAAATCTCCCGGATGGTGTTGGATGTCGTCGAAAGAACCGGATGTATGGTTCCGTTTTGTCAGGGCCCACAGGACGGTCATCCGTGAAATCGAGCGGCGCCTGGCCGAGGCGGACCTGCCGCCGTATGCTTGGTATGACGCGCTGTGGGGCTTGGAAAGCGGCCCCGACGGCACCCGCCGTATGCACGAACTGGCTGATGTGCTGGCCATTGAGCGCTATAACCTCACGCGCCTGGTTGATCGCTTGGAAAAGGACGGACTGGTCGTGCGCTCGCGCTCCGATGGCGACGGTCGCGCGGCGTTTGCCTCGATCACCGACGCCGGCCGGGTGTTGCGTAAAAAGATGTGGAGGATCTACGAAAGCACGGTGGATGAGTTGTTTCTGTCGCAGATCGAGCCGGAGCAGCGCCAGGGATTTGCGGATGCATTGGAGCGCACGGCAGGGCTGGCGATGGAGGCCGGGGGGCAGACCCGCAGCCGGCGCAAAACCTGAAACTCAGTGCAGATCCAATGTGGGAGCGGGCAAGCCAGCTCCCACAGTTGGCGGCGTTCCAGTTCATTGGAGTGGGTACCGGGCCATCGCTGTTTCCACCTGCTGAAGAGCAATACGGCCCTCATCCGCCAATGCCCGCAGCGCCATGACCACGATCCAATACCGACTCGGTGCCGCCGCTTGCACTGACCCCGCTCCCAGCGGCACAAACCGCGCATCCACATACCCCGCTAATTGATCGACAATCGCCTGCGGATACCCCGTGACAGCAATCACCGGCGCTGCATTTGCGGCCAGGCATTCACGTAAATGGCAACTGCGCTTGGGCGCTGTAGGGTGCAGCCGATTCCAGCGTTCAGCTACTGCAGCCTCGCGCGCCAGTCGTGTGTAACTGGGGCAGCTCCAGACCTGCGCAGTGATGTCCCAGTCCTGCTTCAATAATCGTGCGGCGTGCAGCACGTCTTCCAGTGCGCTGCCCGCACCGAGCAAACGTACGTCGCCCGTGTGGTCACGCGTGATGGGGTACATGCCCTTGAGCGCGTCCTGGCGATCCTGCGTGCTCAGCACCGCTACGCTTTGCTGATCATGCAACGCGAGGTAATAAAACCCCGGCTCACCCTCGACATACAAGGTGTGCAAGCCTGCCAGCACAATCGTCCGGGCTTCCTCGCCGGAAGCGGGGTCGTAGGGTGTGCAACGTGGATGGGTGGCGAGCCACAGTGGCAGGGAAGGTTGTGTACCTTTGGGCCAGGCGGAAGGCTGGTTTTCAGTGTCGTTGCACAGGATGCCGCGCTGTTGTGTGGCGTCCGACAACGCACTCAACTGCGCCGACGAATGCGCGCTGTGCAGGTAGAGCAAGGGTTTTTCGGCGGTATTGCGTGCAAACCAACTGGGCCAGTTACCCACACGCCGGGAGTGTGACTGGCCGCGAATCACCCAGGCTTGCCGGCTGAATTCCAGGGTGTTGGCCATGCTCATCACGGTATACAGCGGTGAGCGGTGGACGGTGTCGGTGATGTTCAGTGCGTCGATACAGAGTTGCGCGGCGTGTGCAGTAGTGGCGGACATGGGGAGGGTCACCTGGCGACGAATGCCATTACCCTAAAGGAAATTTGTATTTGATTGCAATTGCAATCATTGCAATGGTTTCTCATGGCCCAGGTGCTAAATCCCGGTAACGCTGCTACGTTTAATCCTTAGGTGCAGGAACGTCATGACGCCGACATTTTTTCGTCATGACGGCACTTTAGGCTGGTGATGCAGGTCATTTACCTGCAGTCACTCTTAACTCAAGAAGGAGCCCACCATGGACGATTACCAGGAAGAACTGCTGGAGTACCACGCGATTGAGTTGGACCCGCTGGAACCGGCTGACGACGCTACAGAGCTGTAATACCGACTTCAGGCGGAATGCCGCTGACTGCGGCGAAATTCCCCTGGGGTCTGGTTGTTCCATCGCCTGAAGGCCCGTTGAAACGCCTGGGCCGAGGCAAAACCGAGCAAGTAGGCGATCTCGCCGAACGCCAGTTCCGTATCGCGGATGTAGGTCATGGCCAGGTCGCGGCGGGTGTCATTGAGAATCGCGCGGAACTGAGTGCCTTCGTCGGCCAGTTTGCGGCGCAGTGTCCAGGTGGGCAGCTTCAAGCGTGCCGCCACTTCTTCCAGGTCGGGTTCCCGGCCGCCATTGAGCATGGGTCCGAGCAAGCGGGTAATGCGCTCGCGCAGGCTGCGGGTGCGGGTCAATTGCTCCAACTCTCTCTCACAAAGTTGTAACAACAGGTTCCAGGTGCTGGGGCAATGCTGTGGGTTGCGCAGGGCCAAAGTCTGCTGGTTGAGGCGCAGTTGGTTGGCCTCGGCACCGAAGTGGATGTCTCCCAGCACGCTGTACTGATCGCTGTATTCCGGTGCCTCGAACTCGATGTCGATACGCTGCGCCTGCACCGGTTGCTGGGCCAGGCTCGACAGTTGATGCAGCCAGCCGGCGATGATCGAGTCCACCACAAAGCGGTTGTAGGCGTTGTAGGGGCTGATGGAGTAGAACCGCAACCAGGCGCCTTCGGCATCTTCGGCAAAGCTCGACTGCCCGCGATAATTGGAGCCGTACAGCGCTTCAAAGCGAGTCAATGCGCGCGCCGCCTCGCGTACGTTGGGCGCTTGCGCGGCAGTGACGCCCGCCAGCCCGGCCTGGCTCAAACGGCTGAGCTGGCCCATGCGCAGGCCCAGGCCCGCGTCGCCGGTCAGTTGGATGGCGGCATGGCCCAGGCGCATATAGCGCGGGATCGACAACCGTGCACCCGCTTCGGCGAGGCGCGCCGGGTCGAGGCCGTATTGCAGCAGCAGCGGTTGCGGGTCCAGGCCGTGGCTGTGAATGGCATCGGCCAGGGTGTGCACGAAGCCCACCGACAGATCACCCAGCCGTACGGGCTTCACAGCCAGATATTCAACAGGCGCGCGCCACGGGCTTCGCCATCGGCGTTGACTTGCCCGTTGCTGCTGAGAAAACTGTGCCCGGCCGTGCCCAGGTCCCAGAACTGGCCCCGCAGGAACACACTCATGCCGGCGCTGGCCTGGCTGACCGGTGTCTGGCTGATCAGGGTCAGGCGACGCCAGGCTTCGCCCTCACTGAGTTCTTCGGGCTTGAGGCTGATTTCGGTCGGCGTGGACACGCTTTTGAAGCCGCGCCAAGGGCGGTCCCAGGTATCGCGGCCCAGCACAAAGGCCGGCACGGCGATCAACTGGGCGCCTCGTTCGTTGAGTTTGCGGTAGTTGTCCGGGTACCAGCTGTCGCTGCCCACCAGTACGCCCAAGCGGCCGGCCGGAGTGTCGACCACACTGACGACGTTTTCATCACCCGGCTCGATAAAGCCGCGCTCGTCATAGATCGGGTAGAGCTGGCGCTGCGGATCGCCGATCGGCAAGCCATCGGCGGCAAACACCACGCTGGCGTTGTACAAGGCGCCATGGCCGACGCGCAGTTGGCCCTGGCTGACACTAGGGTTGGGCAGGGTGATGGAGCCGGCCACCAAGGTGACACCGAACTCCTTGGCCAGGCCACCGAACAGCACTTGATAGTCCCGCGCCATGCCGTCGGCTTTCATGCGCAGGTAGGCGTCGTCGGTGCGGTTGTCGCCGGTGGCGCTGATCCAGGCGCGGGCGAACAGCAGCGGGTTGCTCACCGACAACCAATTCATCGCATCCTTGACGTGGAGAGCCTGATACACCTCGTTCTTTTCGCCGGTGAGCATCAGCCAGGTACCGATGTGTTCCGGTAGCACGACGATGGTCTTGTCGTTGATCAGCCCCTGGTCGCGGGCTTTTTGCAGGTAGGCCGCGAGCTTCAAGTGCAGGCGTTCCAGGCTCTGGTAGTCGGCGGGGAACAGCTCCGGCTGGATGCCCAGCAGGTTGCCCCGGTCGGCCGGCAGGCCTTCGTTGACGGCGAGGGTGATGCGCAGGTCCGACAGGTAATGCGCCACGGGGCGCTCCTGGGTCCAGACCAGATACGCGGCGACGGCGGCAACCAGGGCCATGGTGACGGTAAAAGCGAGAAGTTTACGCATGGGGGAACAGACAACAGACCGTGTGTAGGGTTCGCGACTAGGGTAGGGCCCATGAGCGGGCTTGCCAAGGGGCGCTGTGCATTTGGATCAATAACTTGTCAGTTTCAGTCATTGAGCCGTCGTCCACTGCCTCTTAGTCTGTGGGACATAAACCGATGGCAGGCCATTCGAGCCTGCCACGTCCCGTGATGATCCGTTGTGGAGCTTGACCATGACCGCTGCTGCCTACCCGCACCTGCTGGCCCCGTTGGACCTGGGTTTTACCACCTTGCGCAACCGCACCCTGATGGGGTCGATGCACACCGGCCTGGAAGAAAAACCCGGCGGTTTCGAGCGCATGGCGGCCTATTTTTCCGAGCGCGCCCGTGGCGGCGTGGGCTTGATGGTGACCGGTGGCATCGGCCCGAATGACGAGGGTGGTGTTTACGCTGGCGCGGCCAAGCTGACCACCGACGAAGAAGCGCAGAAACACAAGATCGTGACCCAGGCCGTGCACGAGGCGGGCGGCAAGATCTGCATGCAGATCCTCCACGCCGGCCGCTATGCCTACAGCCCCAAGCAGGTCGCCCCGAGCGCGATCCAGGCGCCGATCAACCCGTTCAAGCCCAAGGAGCTGGACGAAGAGGGCATCGAAAAGCAGATCCAGGATTTCGTCACCTGCTCGCTGCTGGCCCAGGTGGCTGAGTACGACGGCGTGGAAATCATGGGTTCCGAAGGTTATTTCATTAACCAATTCCTCGCGGCTCACACCAACCACCGTACCGACCGTTGGGGTGGCAGCTACGAAAACCGTATGCGCCTGGCCGTGGAAATCGTGCGCCGTGTGCGTGAGGCCGTGGGCCCGAACTTCATCATTATCTTCCGCCTGTCGATGCTCGACCTGGTGGAAGGCGGCAGCACTTGGGAAGAAATCGTGCAGTTGGCCAAGGCGATCGAAGGTGCTGGCGCGACGATCATCAACACCGGGATCGGCTGGCACGAAGCACGCATCCCGACCATCGCCACCAAGGTGCCCCGTGGTGCGTTCAGCAAAGTCACCGCCAAGCTGCGCGGTGCGGTGCAGATTCCGCTGATCACCACCAACCGCATAAACACGCCGGAAATCGCTGAGCAGATTCTGGCAGAGGGCGACGCCGACATGGTCTCCATGGCGCGGCCGTTTCTGGCTGACCCAGACTTCGTCAACAAGGCTGCCGCCGGGCGTGCCGATGAGATCAACACGTGCATTGGCTGCAACCAGGCCTGCCTGGATCACACCTTCGGCGGCAAGTTGACCACCTGCCTGGTCAACCCTCGGGCGTGCTACGAGACGGAACTCAATTACCTGCCGGTCAAACAGATCAAGAAGATCGCTGTAGTGGGCGCCGGTCCTGCGGGCCTGGCGGCTGCCACGGTGGCGGCAGAGCGCGGTCATCAAGTGACCCTGTTCGATTCCGCCAGTGAAATCGGCGGCCAGTTCAACATTGCCAAGCGTGTGCCGGGCAAGGAAGAGTTCTTCGAAACCCTGCGCTACTTCAAGCGCAAATTGCAGACCACCCACGTCGAACTGTGCCTTGACACCCGCGTCGATGTGGCGCAACTCACGGCAGGCGGTTATGACGAGATCATCCTCGCCACCGGCATTGCGCCGCGTACCCCGGCGATTCCAGGCATCGACAATGCCAAGGTGCTGAGCTACCTGGACGTGATCCTGGAGCGCAAGCCGGTGGGCAAGCGCGTCGCGGTGATCGGTGCGGGCGGTATCGGGTTCGACGTCTCGGAATTCCTTGTGCACCAGGGCGTGTCCACCAGCCTGGACCGCGAAGCGTTCTGGAAGGAATGGGGCATCGACACCCAGCTGCAAGCCCGAGGCGGCGTGGCGGGGATCAAGGCCCAGGTGCATGCCCCGGCGCGTGAAGTGTTCCTGCTGCAGCGCAAGACCTCCAAGGTCGGCGACGGCCTGGGCAAGACCACCGGTTGGATCCACCGCACCGGCTTGAAGAACAAACAGGTGCAGATGCTCAACAGTGTCGAGTACCTGAAGATCGATGATGAAGGCCTGCACATCCGTATCGGCGCCGAGGGCGAACCCCAGGTGCTGGCGGTGGACAACATCGTCATCTGCGCCGGCCAGGACCCGTTGCGCGAATTGCAGGACGGCCTGGTCGAGGCCGGTCAGAACGTGCACCTGATCGGCGGCGCCGACGTGGCGGCCGAGCTGGACGCCAAGCGCGCCATCAACCAGGGCTCGCGCCTCGCCGCCGAGCTGTAAGACCCGAAGCGGGGCGGTGTTAGACTACCGCCCCGTTTTTCATGCAGGTCCCTCCCAATGGGTCCCTTCGATTGGCTGCCCCACGCACCGCTTGAACCTTTGCGCCTGGATTGGCTGAAAGGTGTCGAGCTGGCCGTGTTGCGCCTGGACCGCATCGACCCGCTGATCAGCGGCAATAAGTGGTTCAAGCTCACTGGGCACTTGGCGCAGGCGCAAAACGCTCGCGGCATCATCAGCCTGGGCGGTGCCTACTCCAACCATTTGCATGCTCTGGCGGCGGCGGGCAAACGCTTCGGTTTTCCCACGGTTGGCCTGCTGCGCGGGCATCCTCAAGACACTCCCACAATCCAAGACCTGGAAGCCTTCGGCATGCAGCTGCATTGGCTGGGGTATGGCGGCTATCGTGCGCGGCATGAGCCGGGCTTTTGGCAACCTTGGCGTGAGCAGTATCCCGATCTCCATCCCGTGCCTGAAGGCGGTGGCGGGCTTGCCGGTGCGATTGGCTGTGGTGTGCTGGTCGAGCAGGTTCGCGCGCAGTTGCCCACGCTGGGCTGGGCGGATTACGACGCGTGGTGGTTGGCGGCGGGTACGGGGACGACCTTGGCCGGTTTGGTGCTGGCGGAAGCGGGCGCACACCCGGTGTATGGCGCCATGGCGGTGCCGGATGACCACGGCGTGGCACAGAACGTCGACGCCCTTGTGCAGGACGGCTATGAACTGCTGGACGCCAGCCGAGGTGGCTTCGCCAACGTCGACCCGGTGCTGCTCGACTTCATCGACGCCACGCAACAAACCTGCGGCTTGCCCTTGGAGCCGCTCTACACCGGCAAGGCCTTACTCGCATTGAAGCAACAGATCGAGGCCGGGCGCTTCACCCCCGGTACTCGCCTGATCTTCGTCCACACCGGTGGCCTTCAGGGCAACCGGGGCTTCATGGGTTAGCGCGCTTGCCTGGCATCATGCGTAACGCCGTGTTGTCCCGCAGGATGTAGTGGTGGGCAATCCCCGCCAGCGCATGCAGCCCGATCAGCCAATAACCGACCTTGCCGAACCACACATGCCAGCCTTCGATCTCCTTGGCCAGTGCCTTGTTCTCGCCAATCAACGGCGGCAATTCCATCCCGTAGAACATCACCGAATGCCCTTCGGCACTGACGATCAGCCAGCCGGCAATCGGCATGCCGATCATCAACGCGTAGAGCGCGACGTGCATCAGGGTCGCCAACAGGCTCTGCCATTGCGGCGGTGCCGGTACGATCTTCGGCGCCACGCCAAGGCTGCGTGCGAACAACCGCAACCACACCAGCACAAACACCGTGAGGCCAAACATAAAGTGCATCTCGACGATCAACGTCCGCGCACCGCTACCTTTAGGAAACTGGCCGCGTAATTCAATGCAGGCGTAGACCACCGCCAGCAGCACCACCATCAACCAGTGCAACGCGATCGACATGGTGCTGTAACGTGTATCGGAGTTTTTCCACGGCATCGCTGGTTTCCTCACTCATCAGGGCAAACCTCCATTCTTTGGTGATGGAGTCCTTTAACTGTATGCCGGTTTTGAGCGGTTTGCCTGGCGTAAGTGTCGTGGTTTTGACCTCGGTCAGTGGCTCTGCGGCATTTCCCCACGGGCCAGCCGTGCGTTGATGTCGCTGATGACCGCAGGCAGGTCATTGAGGGTGTCGATCAGGTAGTGCGGGCGCGAGCCTTCGAACATCGCCTCGATGCGTTGGCGCTCGCTGGCCAGGGTCGCGGCGTCCAAGCTGCGGAACTGTTCGTAGGTCAGGCCCAGCGCATTGCCGGAGCAGGTCAGGGCCACGGTCCACATGCCGGCGCGACGGCCTTCGAGGATACCCGGCACGGTGTCGTCGACCTTCACGCACGCCGCCACATCATCGATACCCAGCGCGATCACGTTGGCCAGGGCCTGGGCCGGCCAGGGGCGACCGTTGGGCACTTCGTCGGTGGCGACCACGTGGTCGGCGATGTAGCCGTTGGTGGCAGCCAGGGCGACGACTTTATCCATGACTTGCTTGGGGTAGCCGGAGCAGGAGCCGATCTTGATGCCTTGCACACGCAGCCGGGCAATGGTGTCGAGGGCGCCGGGGATCAGCGCCGAGTGTTCGGCGATTTTCTCGATCTGCAACGGCATGAAGCGCTGGTAGATGGCGGTTACGTCGTCATCGGTTGGCGTGCGGCCGAACGCCTTGCGGTAGCGTTCGGCAACCTGCGGTTGGTCGCAAAGGGTGCGGATGTGGTCCCACTTGCCCATGCCCATCGGGCCACGGGCTTCTTCGATGGAGACCTGCACGTCGAACTCGGCAAAGGCCTCGACGAAGATCTGCGTGGGAGCGAAAGAGCCGAAGTCGACCACGGTGCCGGCCCAGTCGAGGATCACCGCTTGCAGGGTGTTGGGGTTCTGATAGTTCATGCGTGTGCTCCGGAAGAATAAAGGGTGATGCCCATGGCGTGCAGTACGTCGGCGATGGCGGTGACGGCGGCGTGCATGTCGGCTGCATCCACATGCCCGATGCAGCCCACGCGGAAGGTTTCCACCTGAGTCAACTTGCCCGGATACAGGATGAAGCCCTTGGCCTTGACCCGTTCGTAGAAGTCCTTGAACTGGTAGCGCGGGTCGTATGGGGCGTGGAAGGTGACGATGATCGGCGCCTGGATTTGCGCCGGCAGGAAGCTGCGCAGGCCCAATTCGGCCATGCCGTCGAGCAGTGCCTGGCAGTTGCGTGCATAGCGTTGATGACGGGCGGGCAAGCCGCCTTCCTCGGCGTATTGCAGCAGCGCTTCGTGCAGGGCCGCCACCACGTGGGTCGGCGGGGTGAAACGCCATTGGCCGGTCTTGGCCATGTAGGCGTGCTGGTCGAACAGGTCCATCGCCAGGGAGTGGCAGTTGCCTTGGGCTGCAGCCAGTGCCTGTTTATCGGTGAAGACAAAACCCATTCCTGGTACGCCTTCCAGGCACTTGCCTGACGCGGCGATCAGCGCATCGAACGGCACGTCGCGAGCATCGATCGGCAGCGCACCAAAGGAACTCATGGCATCGATGATCAGGCGCTTGCCCTGGGTTTTCACGACCTGGGCGATCTCGGCCAGGGGGTTGAGGATGCCGGTGCTGGTTTCGCAATGGATCAGTGCGACGTGGGTAATGGCCTTGTCGGCTTGCAGCAGGCGGTCCACATCGGCAGCGGTGGTGGGTTGGTCTTCGGCGGTTTCAAAGGTGCTGAACTCGCGGCCCAACACTTCACAGATTTTCGCCAGTCGCTTGCCGTAGGCACCGTTGATCAGTACCAACACCTTGCCGTTGCGCGGCACCAGGGTGCCGATGGCGGCTTCGACGGCGAAGGTGCCGCTGCCTTGCAACGGCACGCAGTGGTGGCTGGCCGCGCCGTCGATGATTGCCAGCAACTGTTCACAGACGCTGGCGGTGAGCTGGTTGAAGCGGTCGTCCCATGAACCCCAATCCACCATCATGGCCTGGCGGGTGCGGGCGGAGGTGGTCAGCGGGCCGGGCGTGAGCAGGATGGGCGTCGTCATTATTAGTCCTCGCGAAGCATCGGATGAATCTACGGCGCCTAAATTGCAGTTTGGCTTGTCATCAATCAAATTGTTTGTTGTTATGCGAGCTATCAGTGAGGCCGATATCTATGAACCTGTTTCAATTGCGTGCGTTCGATGCCGTGGCCCGCGAGGGCAGTTTTACCCGTGCGGCGGCGCGGCTGTTCATCAGCCAGCCGGCGGTGACCGGGCATATCAAGGCGCTGGAAGAGCACTACCAGATCCCGTTGCTGCGTCGCACCGCCAGGCGCGTGGAGTTGACGGAGGAGGGCGCGCGGTTGGCGGCGATCACTCGGGCCATCTTCGGCTTGGTGGACGAAGCGCAGACGATGCTGGAGGCCAATCGCCAATTGCTCACCGGGCGCCTGGAAGTCGCGGCCGACGGCCCGCACCTGGTGATGCCGATGATCGCCAGCCTGCGCGCGCGCTACCCCGGCATCACCGTGAACCTGCGCTTGGGCAATGCCCAGGAAACCTTGGCGGCGCTGTTGTCCGAGCACGCGGATGTGGCGGTGCTTACCGAGGTGGAGCCGCGCAACGGCCTGCATCTGCAACCCTTGAACGAATCGCGGATTTGCGCGCTGGTGCCGGCCAGTCACCCGTGGGCGGCGCTGCCCGAAGGTATCCGCCTGGAGCAGCTCAACGAGGTGATCATGGTGCTGCGCGAGCCCAGTTCCATCACCCGGCGCACGTTCGATGACGCCTGTGCCGCAACCGGCGTACAGCCCAAGGTGCTGCTGGAGTTGGACAGCCGTGAAGCGGTGACCGAAGCCGTCGCCGCTGAGTTGGGCGTAGGCGTGGTGTCGTCCATGGAGGTCAGTCCGGACCCGCGCGTGCGTGCGGTGCCGGTCCAGGGCGATGGGCTGGTGAACCGGCACATGCTCGGCTGCATGGAGCGGCGCCGCTCGCTGCGCCTGATTCAGGCGTTTTTCGAGTTGGCGCCCTGACGGTTTTTTGGTGGAACGTTGCGTTTTTGCGCTATAAACTCTGCCCCCAAAGCGCCGGCCAGTAGACGTTTGGGCGCGATGGACAAAAGAGAGTGAGTCATGGGCGCACAGTGGAAAGTCAAACATAAAGAAGCGGCAGCCAATGCCAAGGGCAAGATCTTCGGCAAGCTGGTGAAAGAAATCACCATCGCCGCCCGCAACGGCGCCGACACCTCCACCAACGCCCACCTGCGTCTGGTGGTGGAACAGGCCAAAAAGGCCTCGATGCCCAAGGAAACCCTGGACCGCGCCATCAAGAAAGGCGCCGGTCTGCTCGGCGAAACCGTGCAATACCACCGCGTCACCTATGAAGGCTTCGCGCCGCACCAGGTGCCGCTGATCGTCGAGTGCGTGACCGACAACATCAACCGTACCGTGGCGGAAATCCGCGTGGCCTTCCGCAAGGGCCAACTGGGCGCTTCCGGCTCCGTGGCCTGGGACTTCAACCACGTCGGCCTGATCGAAGCCTCGCCGGACAGCCCGGACGCCGATCCGGAAATGGCCGCCATCGAAGCCGGTGCCCAGGATTTCGAAGAGGGTGAAGAAGAAGGCACTACCCTGTTCATCACCGAGACCACCGACCTCGACGCCGTACAAAAAGCCTTGCCGGAGCAGGGTTTCACCGTGCTGTCGGCCAAGCTGGGCTACCTCTCGAAAAACCCGGTGAGCGGTTTGAGCGATGAGCAGATGGCCGAGGTTGAAGCCTTCCTCGAAGGCTTGGACAACCATGATGACGTGCAGGATATGTTTGTCGGGTTGGCAGGCTAAAAAATCCTCTCGGGAGTCCGGCCCGCCGGGCTCCTACAGGGTCAGCGTTATTTCGTCGAACCCCGGCCGCGCCAACACATCGGGCTGACAGCAGCGTATTTGCAGCGCGACCAGCTCGTCACTGACCTGTTCATCAACCCGCTCCAACAACTCCCCCAGCAAAATCCCAAACGCCCGCACTTCAATCTGCTGCAACGCCCTGGTTTCCACGCTATCCGCCGTGGCATGGAACGATGCCGCGCCGAAATCCCCCAGCAAGCAGTCGCCGGCTGCATTCCACAAAATGTTGTGGCCATACAGGTCGCCATGGGTGATGCCGTGCCGGTGCAGGTGCGCGGCGACCGACGCGATACCTCGCGCCATGCGCAGTGCCACTTCCAGGCTGAAGCGCGTATCCGGTTCATAGATGTCGCGGGTGCACGACGCCAAGCTCGGCAGGGCCGCGAGGTTGCGGTAGCTCGGGTCGATCAGGTCCATGACCAGTGCAGCCGGCTCATCCGGGTGGCCGACCACGCGGCCCTGTACCTTGATCAGGTTGGGGTGCAGCCCGGCGGCGATGCAGGCCTGCATTTCATGCAGCGGCGAGCCATCGCTGGTGATGGTGCCTTTGTAGAGTTTGACCGCAACGGGCTGGCCTGACGGTTTCCACAGGGCCTTGCGAATAATGCCGGAAGCGCCTTCGCCGAGGACTTCGGCCAGTTCCAGTTCGGACCAGGGAATATTCGGCGTGGCGTCATCGGCCGTTACGTCCACGGCCATTTCAACGGGGTTGCCGGCATAGGCCAGCCAGGTCAGGCTCGGCAGTGCCAGCAGCCAATCCGGCAATTGGGTGAAGCGGTTGGAGGCGATGCGCAGCAATTCGAGATTGTGGCAGTTGGCCAGACTTTCCGGCAGGTGCGCCAGTTGGTTGCCGGCCAGCATCAGCTTTTGCAGGAGTGGTCGCTTGCCCAGTTCGTCGGGCAACTGGCTGATGCGGTTATCGGTCAGGATCAACCAGCGCAACAACGGCGGCAACGCGGCGGCGGGCACATGACTGATCTGGTTGGCCTTGAAGCCGATCATGCTCAGTTTGGCGCACTGTCCGAGACTAGCCGGCAACTCGGTGAACCGGTTGTCCGAGCAGAACAGCACGCGCAGGTGGGGCAGGCGGTGCAAGTCGTCGGGCAGTTGGCTCAGGGCGTTACCGCTGAGGTTGAGGATCTCCAGGGAGTCGGCCAGTTCGAAGATTTCCCGAGGGAATTCAGTCAGCCCGCAGGACAGGTCCAGGCGGGTGATACCGGCCAATTGGCCGGCCTTGAGTTGGGCGAGGGTATGCATGAACGGCGCGGTCACTCGGCTAGAAGGCGTAAATGACGCTCATGATACCGGTTCGTGCGCGGGTTGCGGGTCAGCCTGTTGCAATTGTCCCAGACGGCTGGCGGTGCGGGCGAGGTCGATAGCCTGGCCGCCCAGGGCAATCGCGAGGGGCTGCTCGCCGATCAGGATCAGGTGCTTGTCGCGGTCATAAAGCACATCCACCAGGTTGATGAAGCGTTGCTGCACGGCGATCGGGCAGTCCGCCAGTTGTGGCAGGCCGTCGATGATCCAGTGATCGTAGTCCTGGCACAGCAGCAGGTAATCCATGACTGCGGTCAATTGCTCGCAAAGATCGCTGAAGGTGAACGCGATGGATCGGCCTGCGTGGTGACGGCAGATCAAGGTCCGGTTGCCGACGGCCAGGGGCTGTGGCGGGCAGTCGGCAGCGGGAAGACCCAAGGCTTCGCGCTGGTGCGCAGTCCCCGGCCAAACGTACTGACCGCTGGTAAAGCGTTGTGCGCTTTGGGCTTGAGGCAGGCTGCGAAAATCCTGGGGCGAACTGACTTCCAACACCTCCATGCGTGCATCGATCAGGTCGATCACCGGCTTGAAACGCTCGTGGTACAGCGGGTTGGGCAGCAGCCCCTGCGGCGCATAGTTGGACGTTACCAGCACCAGCACGCCGCGTTGGAACAAGGCTTTGAACAGCCGAGTGATCAGCATGGCGTCGCCGATATCGTGGACGTGAAACTCGTCGAAACACAGCACTCGGCAATCCGTCAGCAGTTCATCGAGGGTCACGGCCAGCGCATCGTTCTGCTCACGATGCGTGAACATGCCGCGATGCAGTTGGGCGAAAAAATCATGGAAGTGCACGCGCTGCTTCTCGGCCATTGGCAGCGCCTGGAAGAACCCGTCCAGCAACCAGCTTTTGCCGCGTCCCACCGGCCCGTGCAGGTACAAGCTGCGGGTAGGCTGGCCGGCGAGCAGGAGGCGGGTTTCTCGGGCCAGGGCAGCGATGGCTCGGGTTTGCCCGGCGCTGAGGGTATACCCCTGATGCTCGGCTTTTTGCTGGAAGAACGCGGGGATGGGCGAGGCGTCGAGGGCGTCGGTTTTCTTACCGAGCAGGCGACGGATCAGGGAAAACGCGGCCAATGCAAATCACTCTGTGTTTCGGTGGTCGCCCACTTTAGGGCGATGGCTGCGTTTTGACCAATAGAGAAGGGCGCTGCATGCCATCTCGAAAAGGCATGTCACGGTTGTAAACCTGCCCAGACTGGCAGTTTCTCGCTGAGTGACTAACCTCCTACACAGCAGTCACCCCTGTACAAGGATTTGGGGCAGTGAAGGGACGAGCAGTATTGGCAGTCATGGGCGCGATGCTCTGCAGCACGGCTTTCGGTGCACAACTCCAGGTGGAGGTGCGTATCGAGGTGCAGCGGGGCTGCCAGCTGGTGGGCACCACCCGCAGTGCTGGCATCGAGCAACTTGGCGTATTGGATTTCGGCAGCGGCGCGCGTCTGGACGACCCGGCCGGGCCCCTGAGTGCGGCACTGATCAGCCAGCGCCAGCCGCGCCTGGAGTGCAACCCCGACACGCCGTATCAGGTGCGTGTGGATGGCGGCCTGCACGGCGGCACCGGTGACGTGCGCTACCTCAGCGCCACCCCTTCGATCAAACCCATTCCCTATCGTATTTATGCCGACGCGGCGCGGCGCGTGCCGTTGCCGGTGGATGTGCCGATCAGTGGTCGCGTGCCGGACGTAGGCTTCGTTGATCTGCCGCTGTATGGCCGCATCGAGCCGCTCAAGGACATCCCCGCCGTCGGCCGCTACACCGACCTGCTCAAGGTCACGGTCACATGGTAAGCCGCTATCTGGCCGTTGTGGCCATGGGCGGCCTGCTGGTGCTGGCGGATGACGCGCAGGCGGCTGTCGCGACCGGATTTATCCAGGCGCGGCTGGTGATCACTGCCAGTTGCGAAGTGAGCAAAGGCGTCGAGAGCGCGCCGGTCAACCCCACGGGCGGTACGGCGATGCTCGACTTCGGCAGCCAGGGCCCGACCTGGAACAACACGCTGGGCGCAGGCGTCATCGATGGCGAAAAAGCGCCGTTGGCGGTGTCGTGCAACCCGTCCGTCTCGAGCTTTACCGTGACTATCGACGGCGGCACCAACGGCGATGGCACCACGCGGCGCCTGAGCAATGGGCGTCAGATGATTCCGTATCGGCTGTCCGCCGATCCCCAGGGCCGCAGCACCTACAGCATCGGCCAGCAACGCAATTTTGTCGTGGCCAAGGGCACCCAGATACCGATCCCGGTGTTTGGCTCCGTGGTGGCAAATACCAGTGCCTTACCGGCAGGGATCTACACCGACACGTTGACGGTGACACTGGACTGGTAACTCTAGAGGATGAAAACCATGCATGTACTTGTTTCGCGATTAGGCGCTTGCGCGCTGGGGCTGGCGATGGCCTCCAACCTCAATGCGGCAACCACGGTCACCGGGCAGATCACCTCAAGCCTGATATTGATCGCCAGTTGCCAAGTCAACGGTTCCGGCGCAGCGACCGGGCTGAACTTCGGTAGCTTGAACTTCGGCACCACCAACAGCCTGTTCACCAACGCCGATGCCCAGTTGCTCGGTGGCACCGGCACCGGCGGGGCGCTGTCGATCCTGTGTTCCAGCGGCACTACGCCAGCGGTCAAGGTGCGCGCGGGTGCGCATGACGGTGCCTCTCCCGGTGGCAGCCGTGCATTGGCCGACGGTGCGGGCAACTTCGTGCCCTACGACTTCTACACCGACAGCGGTCACTCCGCGCTGTTGGCAATCGACGGCGTGATCACCCTCGCCACCAGTACCGGCGTGGCGCAGACCGTCAACCTCTACGGTCGGGCGGTGGGCAAGGCGGGGCTGCCAGCCGGCACCTACACCGACACCGTGGCCGTGGAACTGACGTTCTAGCGATGTGGCTCAGAGCGTTGCTGGCCTGTGCGCTGGCGGTGCCGCTGCCGTTGTCGGCGGTGACCAGCCAGAGCTTCCAGGTGAGCGCGACCATCACACCGGGTTGCCTGATTGTGGGCGGGGGCTCCAATTACGGCGCGCTGACCTACGGCAGTTATTCGGCCCTGGCCACCAGCACGGTCACGGCGGCGTTGACCGGGGGCGTCACCTTGCAATGTACGCCGGGGGTGACGCTGAGCATGAGTGTCGACGGCGGCCTGCACAGTAGCACCGGGCGCAATTTGCAGCTCAACAGCGGCAGCGCGCGGGTGGCTTACCAGCTGTTTCGGGATGCGGCGTTCAGCCAGAGCCTGGGGATCGGCCAGAGCGTCAATGTGGTTTACAGCGATGCCAATAACATCAACCTGCCCATTTACGGGCGGGTGCAATTGCCGGGCAATCAGCCTGGGGGGACATACAGCGACACGCTGCAGGTGCAGCTGACGTGGTAAGGCTATCGGTATAAGGAGTGGGGTTATGCGTTCACCTTCCCGGCGGCTGTGGGCCGCGGGTATTGCCTTGAGTGCCGCGTGCACGGCGGGGTTCGTACAGGCGGCCAGTTCTGTGCTGATCTGGCCCATCGACCCGGTGCTGGAGGCCGATCAACAGGCCAGTGCGCTATGGCTGGAAAACCGTGGGAGCGAAACTGCGAGCCTGCAGATTCGTGTGTTTGCGTGGAGCCAGAGCGGCTTCGACGAGCAATACCAGAACCAGCGCGATGTGATCGGCAGCCCGCCGGTGGCGCGAATCGAGCCGGGGCAAAAACAACTGGTACGCCTGACTCGCACCCGAGAAGTGCCACCAGGGCAAGAGTTGGCCTACCGCATCATCATCGATGAAATCCCTTCGCCCTTGCAGGTGCCGACGCCGCCAGAGGGCAAGAACACTGCAGCGGCGATTCGCTTCCAGATGCGCTACTCGGTGCCGCTGTTCGCCTATGGCGCGGGCCTGTGGAGCAAGGAAGACAGTACGCGCCAGCGCGACCCCAACGGCGCCGGCAAGCCGGACTTGAGCTGGCACAAGGTCACGGTGGCAGGGCGCAACTATATCGAGGTGCGTAACCAAGGCGCCGTGCATGCGCGCCTTACCGATGCTTCATTCAAACAGGGCGGGCAGACCAAACCCCTGGTCGATGGCTTATTGGGCTACGTGTTGCCGGGCGCGACCATGCGCTGGCCGGTGCCGGATGCGCTGTCGGCTGATCAGCCCCTGCAGGTCAGGATCAACGGTGCGCAACAGTTGGAGAGCCTCGCGCCGAAGCGGTAACCGAGTGTAGCGGGGCGGGACGCTCCGGGTTTTAAACGGATGGAGATGTCCATTGAAGGACACAACGCCATGTGTGAGTCGTGGTCGGACTCGTCGTCTATGGCCGTCGGTAGCAGTGGTAAGCGGGCTATGGGCTGCAATGGTTGCGCCCCAAAGCGTGGCTGGCGACCTGCCACCGCCGCCGAGCAGTATGGAGGCTGTCGCCGATGCACAGTTGTTTCTGGAGCTGGTGGTCAACCAGATGGACACCGGTCGCGTCATCGCGGTCGATCAACGCGCCGGGCAACTCTACGTACCCGCCAGTGCGCTGCAGGATGTGGGCATGAAGCTGCCCGGTGAACTGAGTGGCAGCGTAGGTTTGGACATGATCCCAGGCCTGCACAGTGACTACGACAGCAATGGCCAGCGCCTGCTGTTGGATGTGCCGCCGGCGTGGTTGAAGGAACAGTTTATCGGCAACCGCAACACCTACCCGCGCACCCAGGCGATGAGCAGTTTCGGTGCCTTGCTCAACTATGACCTGTACTTCAACGACACTGACGAAGGTGGCAGCTACCTCGCCGCCTGGAACGAAGTGCGACTGTTCGACAACTGGGGAACCTTGTCCAACACCGGGCAGTATCGCCAGACTCTGGCCGATGGGATCAGCAGCAGTACCTTCAACAATGGCTACCGGCGCTATGACACCACCTGGCGTTTCTCCGATGATGAGCGACTACTGACCTACGAGGCCGGTGACGTGATCAGCGGTGCTTTGCCCTGGAGCAGCTCGGTACGCCTGGGCGGTGTGCAGTTTTCACGGGACTTCGCCGTGCGCCCGGACCTGGTGACCTACCCTTTGCCGCAATTTGCCGGTGAAGCCGCCGTGCCGTCTTCGGTGGACCTGTTTATCAACGGCTACAAATCCGACAGTGCGCTGCTGCAACCCGGGCCTTACACCTTGACCAATGTGCCGTTTATCAATGGTGCGGGTGAGGCGGTGGTGGTGACCACCGACGCGCTGGGTCGCCAGGTGTCGACCACGGTGCCGTTTTATGTGACGAGTTCGCTGCTGCAAAAAGGCCTGACGGATTTTTCGGTGGCCGCCGGTTCCTTGCGCCGGGAATACACCTTGAAAGATTTCGCCTACGGGCCTGGCGTCGCCAGCGGCACCTTTCGTTATGGTGTTTCCGACAACCTGACCCTGGAAAGCCATGCCGAGGCGTCCAGTGACCTGACCCTCGGCGGCCTGGGTGGCAACCTGCGGCTGGGCAACTTCGGCGTGCTCAACACCGCCGTCAGCCAAAGCCAGTTCGAAGGACGCAGCGGCCAGCAACTGAGCCTGGGGTATTCATACAACAGCACGCGCTACAGCCTTTCGTACCAACGGGTCGAGCGGCGCGATGAGTACGCTGACCTGACCCTGGTCGACACCCCCTACGCCAGCCTCAGCAAACGCAGTGAGCAGGTGACCCTGAGCCTCAACCTTGAGCGTTTCGGCAGCCTGGGCGTAGGTTATTTCGACGTACAGGCAGCGGACGACTCGCGCACGCGCCTGCTCAACCTCAGCTGGAGCAAGCCGCTGTGGCACAACACCAGTTTCTACCTGTCGGCCAACCGTGAGATCGGCGACAGCAACTGGGCGATGCAGGCGCAACTTGTCATCCCGTTCGACCTCAACGGCAGCCTGGCCGTGAGTACCGAGCGCAGCAAAGATGGCGCCAGCCGCCAGCGCCTCAACTACAGCCGTGCGGTGCCGAGCGAAGGTGGGGTGGGCTACAACCTCGGTTATGCCCAGGGCGATGGCCCGGCGTACCGGCAGGCCGACCTGACCTGGCGCTTGCAGTCGGTGCAGTTGCAGGCCGGTGTGTACGGCAGCAGCGACGCCGAGACGCGCTGGGCGGATGCCAGTGGCTCGCTGGTGTGGATGGGCGGCGATATGTTTGCCGCCAACCGTATCAACGACGCTTTTGTGGTGGTGAGTACCCAGGGTTTCGCCGGGATTCCGGTGCGCTATGAAAACCAGTTGGTCGGCGAGACCGACCGCAACGGCCATCTGCTGGTGCCCTGGAGCAGTGCGTATTACCGCGGCAAATATGAAATCGATCCGTTGAACCTCCCGCTCAACGTGCAGAGCCCGAATGTGGAGCAGCGTGTGTCGGTGCGTCGTGGCAGCGGCTACCTGCTGGAGTTTCCATTGCGTCGGGTGCTCGCGGCCAGTGTCACGCTGGTGGACACCCAACATCAGGAATTGCCCCTGGGCAGCCTGGTGGTGCATGAACAAAGCGGCCAGCAGGCGGTGGTGGGTTGGGATGGCCTGGTGTACCTGGAAAACCTCTCGGCCCATAACACCTTGCAGGTCACGCTAGGCGAGGGGCGTACGTGCCAGGCGCGTTTTGAGATGGAGGAGCAGCAACAGGGCGTGCCGTTGATCGGGCCGTTGGTGTGCCAATGAAACGTACGGGCTGGCTGTGTCTGATGGGCTTGATGTTTGCTGGACCGGCCATGGCGGCGTGTTCCGTGGTGACCACGGCACCGGCGAGTTTCGGTCCTATGAGTTCCATGGCGGTGCGCACAGCCGTACAGGCCAGCTCGACGACCAATTCAGGGTTGAGCTGCACCTCGGCGTTGATTTCGCTGCTGGTGTCCACCGATCATTTTTACGCGACGATTACTTCATCCAAGACCGGGATGGTCGGGCCTACCGGTGATGTCATCGGCTACACGATCTACGGTAACAACACCACCAGCTTTCCGATCACGCGCGGGGCGCAATTTGACTTCGGCGGCGCCGGCGGGATCGCTCAGAGTTTTGGCTTGATTGCGGGCCCCGGCGCGAAAACCCTGCCGCTGTACGTGAGCAGCATTACCGGCAGTAACGTCGCCGCAGGCCTGTACACCGAGACCCTGAGCATCGCCTGGAGCTGGAACTATTGTTCGGGTATTGGCATCGGCGGCATCTGCGCCGGCCGGGATATTGGCAGTGGTACCGCGTCATTGACGGTGAGCATGACGGTCACCAACGACTGCCAGATCACCGCGCCCAACATCAGTTTTGGCAGCGCGCCTGTCATCAGCGGGTTTACCGCCGTCACCGGCCAGACCATCAGTATTTCCTGCACCAAAGGCAGTGCCTACAACGTCGGCTTGAGCGACGGCCAGAACGCCGTCAGCGTGGGCGGTCGGCGGCGGATGATCTCGGGCAGCAACTACCTGTCCTATGACATCTTCAAAAGCGCCGGCACCACGCGCTGGGGCAGTGTGGGCGCAGCGCGTCGCGACAGCTCCACCGCCGAGATCAACCCCGGCAACGGCCTGGGCATCGGCAGCCAGGTGTTCAACTACAACGCCAGGATCTACACCGATCAGTCCACGCCTCCGGCCGGCACCTACCTGGACAACGTGGTGCTTGACGTCGGTTTCTAGAACTTCAGCAGCGGCGGGCTAGGCTGATCCACCGGGCTGACCACCGCATAGTTGTAGCCGGCACCCGACCAGTATTGCGCCTGCAAGCCATCGGCACTGCGACTGCCTCTTGGCAGGAAACCGTTTTCCGGTCCCGGTGGGCGGATATAGAAACTGATGCGCCGGCCTTGCGGGTCCTCGTACAGCACCATGGCCGCGGCGCCTTGCTCAGTGGTGAGCAGGCGCCCGCTGACCGGCGTGAACCCGGAAGCACTCAAGTCCGGCAGGCGGTGCGCCTGGTTGAAGTAGCGGTCGAGCCAAGCTTGCATCGTGCCGCCGCCCTGCACCTTGTAGTCGGCGGGCATGATGCCGTCCTGGGCAAACAGGCGGAATGCCTGCATCGCATCGGCCATCGGCAGTTGGACCGGCTGGGTGACTTCACGGGCGTGCCAGCCACCGACACCGCCGAGGCTGACGGCGATCAGGAGCACGGCGGCCGTAGCAAAGTGGCGCCGTGATTGACGCTTGATGCGCTGACGGATCAGTGCCGGGTCCAGGTCTGGGTTGGCCGGCTGTTGCAGGGCGCCGCCCAACGCGGCACGCAGCAACTGCGCATCGTGTTGCCAGGCGTGGACCTGGGCGGCGACATCCGGGTGGGCGGCCAAGTAGGTTTCAAGCACGCGGCGATCACTCTCCAGCAGTTGGTGATCGACGTAGGCATGCAAATCGCGTTCGCTGGGGGGCAGGCTGATCATTTGAGTATCCGCAGGGAAGGGCTGGCAATTTCGCCATCACTGAGTTGACGTAGGGCTTGGCGCGCCCGTGACAGGCGCGACATCACGGTGCCGATGGGCACCTCGAGAATCTCGGCGATTTCCTTGTAGCTCAGGCCTTCGACCGAAACCCACAGCAGCAGCGCGCGCTGCTCGGTGTTGAGTTGATCGAAGGCTTGCAGGGTCGATTGGGCGATCACCGTGCGTTCCACCGACGGCTGTGCATCGTCACGCCCGGTGAAGAACTCCAGCATGCGCGCATAGCGACGGGTGCGGCGGTGGGCGTCGAGGAACTGCCGGTAGAGGATCGAAAACAGCCAGGCGCGCAAGTCGCCTTCGACGCGTTTGTCGGCCCAACTGATGATCGCCCGTTCCAGGGTCGACTGCACCAAGTCGTCGGCGCTGCTGGCGTTACGGGTCAGGGACACGGCAAAGCGCCGTAGCCTTGGGATGAGTTCACGTAACTGTTCGTCGAGTTCATGCATGGGAATCTGGCTGGTCACTACGCTGGGACTAGAGAGACGTACGGCGTTGAAGGTTATTCCCGATCCAGGGAAATAAATCAAAGGCCAGGGAATAGAGCCGATCGGCGTTCGTCTTAATACTCCGACCTTATATTTACCCCTAAGGCCTTTGGCCCTGGAGTTCCTTCATGGTAGATCACTCATCACCGCCCCGTCCTCCGCTGAGCACTGCGAGCCTGATCGCGCGCCTGGCAGGTATCGGTGCCGTGGTTGCGGTTATGGCGGGGGCTTTTGCCTACGTCAACGGCACCCTCGACCCACAGCGCTTGCGCCCGAAAACCCTGGTCAATGCCCTGGAAACCAACAACGGCGTGCACCCAGGCTTTCGGCGTAACCACGCCAAGGGCGTGTGCGTGGCCGGGTATTTCGAGAGCAGTGCAGAAGCCCGCGCCTACTCCAGCGCCCAGGTGTTCAGCGAGGCCAAGACGCCGTTGATCGGACGGTTCGCCTTGCCCAGCGGTAACCCCTACGCGCCGGACAGCAGTGTGCCGATCCGCAGTTTTGCCGTGCAGTTCAGCCAGGCCAACGGCCAGCAATGGCGCACCGGCATGAACAGCATGCCGGTGTTCCCTGTGGGCACGCCCGAGGCGTTCTACCAAATGCTCAAGGCCGGTGCGCCGCAGCCTGCCACCGGCAAGCCCGACCCTGCGAGCATGCCGGCATTTTTTGCTGCTCATCCCGAGACGGCGCCGTTCCTGGCGTGGGTCAAGACCGCCAAGCCTTCGGCCAGTTATGCGACCGAAACCTACAACGGCATTAACGCGTTCTTCCTGGTAGGGGCCGATGGCAAGCGCCAGGCCGTGCGTTGGGGCGTGGTGCCGCAGAGTCAGGATGCGGCGGGCGATACCGCGCCTGCGGGCGGTGATTTCCTGGAAAAGGACCTGGTCCAGCGCCTGGCGACCGGGCCGCTGCGCTGGCAGTTGAACATGACCCTGGCCAACCCCGGCGATCCCGTGGACGATGCGAGCAAGGCCTGGACCGGCGAGCATAAAATCATCAATGCCGGCACCCTGGTGCTGCAAAGCAGCCAGCCGCAGGCTAATGGCGATTGCCGCGATATCAACTTTGATCCACTGATTCTGCCCAGCGGTATCGAAGCCTCCAATGACCCGTTGCTGGCGGCCCGTTCGGCGGCGTACGCCAGCTCGTACCTGCGTCGCGCCGGTGAAGTCAGCCCGTTGCACAGCGCCCCTCAGGAGTCGAAGCCATGAATGCCCAACCCCGGTTTTTCGCGCCCCTGGCGCGCCTGCTGCATTGGCTGATGGCGCTGATGGTCATCGCCATGCTGTTTATCGGCGCGGGCCTGGCGGCCTCGGTTTCGGAGCGGCATGAGTGGTTGATCCACCTGCACAAGCCGCTGGGGATCGCGATTCTGGCCTTGGTGATCGTGCGTTTGGTCGTGCGCTTCTCCACGCGCCAACCGCCGTTGCCTGCTGACTTGCCGCTGTGGCAAGCGCTGGCGGCCAAGGCGTCCCATCTGGTGTTGTATGCGTTGATGCTGGTATTGCCACTGCTGGGCTGGGCGATGATTTCGGCGGCGGGCGACCCGGTAATGCTTAGCAGTTCGGTGCAGTTGCCGGCGCTGGTGGGGGCGAACGCGCCGTTGTTCGCGGTGCTGCGCAGGGCCCATGGGTTCCTGGCCTATCTGCTATTCCTGACCGTGCTGTTGCACCTGGCGGCGGCGTTGTTCCATGGGGTGATCCGCCGTGACGGCGTGCTGCAAAGCATGACCGGCAGCAAGGACTGAAACAGGCCCAGGGGGCAGTGTGGCCAGCCAGTAGATCAGCGCCAGCAGGTTGATGGCGGCGCCGAGGCCACACACCCCAATCCAACCGCCCCAGGCATACAGTGCGGTTGCGCTGATGGAGCCCAGTGCACTGCCCACTGAGTAAAACAGCATGTAGCCGGCCACCAGCCGGCTCTGGGCGTCGGGGCGCACGGCGTAGATCAGGCTCTGGCTGGTGACATGCACGGCTTGCAGGCCCAGGTCGAACACAATCACGCCGAGCACCAATGCCCACAACGATGATTGGGTAAAACCGATGGCGACCCAGGACAGCAGCATCAGCAGCAATGCCGTGCCGCTGGTCCACTGGGCAAAGCCTTTGTCGGCCAAGCGACCGGCGCGGGCAGCGCCAAGTGCTCCGGCGGCGCCGGCGAGTCCGAACAGGCCAATCTGCGTATGGGAAAGCGACAGCGGCGGGGCGCTCAAGGGCAGTACCAGTGGCGTCCACAAGACGGTGCCGGCGGCGAAAATCAACATCGCCAGCACGGCGCGGTCACGCAGGACCTTTTCCTCCTTGAACAGGCTGAAGACCGAGCGGAGCAGCGCACCATAAGTGCCGGTGGCGCGCGGTTGTTCGGTGCTTGGCAATACGCGCCACAGCAAGATCGCCATCACCAGCGTCAAGCCCGCCGACAGCAAGTAAACCGAGCGCCATCCCGCCAGGTCGGCCATCGCGCCAGACACCGTGCGGGCCAGCAGCAAACCGACCACGATACCGCTGGTGACCAACCCCACCACCTGCCCGCGCTGTTCGGGCGACGCCAGATGAGCAGCCAATGCCACCAGCACTTGAGCGACCACCGCCAACAGGCCGGTCAGTGCCATGCCGGCCAACAGCCAGAAACTGTTTGAGGACAATCCCACCACCAGCACGGCCAGCGTGGAGAGCAGCAGTTGGCTGACGATGAGCTTGCGCCGGTTGAGCAAATCCCCGAGTGGCACCAGCAATAACAGGCCCACGCCATAACCGACCTGGGTGAGGGCAATGATGATGCCGACAGTGGCGTGGTCCATGGCGAAGGTCTCGGCCATGGCGTCGAGCAACGGCTGTGCGTAATAGACATTGGCCACTGACAGGCCGCAGGCGATGGCGAACAGCACCACCACTTTGTTACTCAAGGGGGAGGAAGGCATGGGGATATCCTTTATGGTTTTAAAATGAAACCAGTTGTGCCGTAAGGATTCAGGTTTTATATTGCAACTACATTTTTAGTCGACGACAGGCAGCCCCGATGGTCAAGCTCACCCGCTTTGAAAGCGCCGAATGCCCGGTGGCGCGCTCACTGGATGCAATTGGCGATGGCTGGTCGCTGCTGATCATTCGCGATGCGTTTGATGGGATTCGCCGTTTTGGTGAGTTCCAGCGCAGCCTGGGAATGGCCAAGAACATCTTGTCCACGCGTTTGCGCAGTTTGGTGGCCCATGGGGTGTTGGAAATCGTGCCGGCGTCGGATGGCAGTGCGTACCAAGAGTACGTTCTGACGGAAAAGGGGCGGGGCCTGTTCAACGTGATCATCGGGTTGCGGCAGTGGGGCGAGGGGTTTTTCTATGGGGCAGGCGAGGCGCACTCGGTGATGGTGGACAGCGCCAACGGCGAGCCGCTGCGAGCGCTGGAGTTGCGCTCGGCGGATGGGCGGTTGCTGGGGCCTGAGGATTGTCGGCGGGTGCCCACCGACTCGGTTTAGCGCAAGACGTCGACGATATCGGCCACGCTGCTCAACACATCCTTGCCCAGTTGCATCGAGCGTTTACCTGACCAGCCGGTGAGTGGGTTGGGGGCGTCGTCGTTGTCCTTGAAGGGCATTTCCAGGGTCAGGGACAGGCAGTCGAACTGCTGGCCGACGGCATTGCACGCCAGGGTCATATTGGCTTCGCCCGGCAGGTCGCGGGTGTAGCCGTGGGTGGTCTGGAAATCGCGGGTCAGGCCGCTCAAGTGGCTGCGGAAGTGTTTTTCCAGGGCTTCGATGCGCGGCGTGTAGCCGGGGTTGCCTTCGCAGCCGGCGGTGAAGACGTAGGGGATTTCCTCGTCGCCGTGGATATCGAGGAACAGGTCGACGCCGTACTTTTCCATCTGTTGTTGCACGAACAACACTTCCGGGCTGAACTCCTGGCTCGCGCTCTGCCAGGCGCGGTTGAGGTCCTGGCCTGCGGCGTTGGTGCGCAGGTGGCCATGGAACGCGCCGTCCGGGTTCATGTTGGGCACCAGGTACAGGTCAGCAACTTTCAGCAGTTTTTTCAGCTCGGCGTCACCGTCCTGTTGCAGGCGTTCAATGATGCCTTCCATAAACCATTCGGCCATGTGTTCGCCGGGATGCTGTTGGGCGATGATCCAGACCTTGCGCCGGCTTTCGCCGCCTTTGCCGCGACGCAGCAGTTGGATATCACGGCCTTCGACACTTTTACCGGTGGCCAACAGTTGAGTGCCGGCGCGGCTCACAGCCTGCTCGATCAGCCAGTCGTGACGCTCACGGCTGTAGGGTTCGAAGTACGCAATCCAGGCGTGCTTCTCGCGGGCCTCAAGGCTGATATGCAGGATTTCACCATCAAAGCGAGAGGGCACCCGGAACCAATTGATATGGTCGTAGGACGCCACGGCGTTGTAGCCGCTCCACGCGTGCGGGTAAGACGACTTGCCCGCGTTGCTCAAGCGGAAGGTATGGGTGTGGCCCACGTGCATGCCTTCGGCCTTGAAGTGGAACCATTGGTAATGTTGGCTGCGGGTATCGGGTTTGATCGCCAGCAGCAACTGGTGGGAATCGTGGGCATCCAGTACCTGGATATTGCCACTGTCGAAGTCGGTGCTGATCCTGATGGAGGTCAAGGCCACGGTCATAGTCTGGGTGCCTGAATATGAGTGTTGTGGCGGCTATATTACACAGGAGTCTGGTAAAGACTGGATGCAAAATTGTTGCATGGGGGAGGGGGCGTCATCCTTGACGCCGCAGCAGCTTAGAGTCTATGAGATTGATTCTCAAGCGCTATTTCGCAAAGGTTTGGACTAGAGCGTTCGACTGGCTTTCTTTTGGCGATGGTCTTTTGCTACCATGCGCGCCATCGAGCAACACACAGTCTTCATTAGCCTGAAGCCATGCCAGGGAAACTGGCAAAAAAAAGACCCGGCCAAAGAGCCGGGTCAAAAACCGTGATTAGCCTGATGAGGAGATATTCCAAGAGTCCGACCTAAGGTCCCTTGGTCTATCGACTGATCTCGCGATCAGCTAGGTCCAATAATAATCATTATCATTTGCAAGTCAAATGTTTTTATCCGTGAGATAGAAATATTTTTCTTCTGCGCCTGTTATCCGTTCGCTTGAGCCGCTGGCGCCTGCAACGACCGCTCCACCATCGCTTTCGCCATATCGATCAAATACACCACCGAAAACGCCAGGTCGCGATGATTGCCCTGATGGCTGCTCGCGGATTCATAGGCCGTGGCTGCGGCGCTGCGCAACAGGTCCGAGGCGTGTACGAGGGCTTCCTCCTGGCTGATGCCCGGCTTGATGGCGAACAGGGCGCCGTCAGGGGCTGCTGCCGACATCTCTTCTTTCAAGTAAAAGTCCAACGCGCGCTGGGCGGCACCGCTGCTGCGCAGGTCGTGCATTTCGGTGTCTTCAGAGGGCTCAGGCAGGAGATACGGGCTGGTCGTCATAAGGGGCGGTACTCTGTAGTGGGTGTCGAAAACCTTATGTCCGATGATAGTACGTATCGTATTTATGTCGTTTTATGGATTACTACAAACTGTTTATTGCCCTGAAAACTACGTGACGTATTGTCAGCTCCCATGGATAACTGGATAGCGTTGGTCAAGGCCAACATGGAAGACCGCAAGGTCACGCAGGGTGAATTGGCTGAGCGCCTGGGCATGTCCCAAGGCGGCGTTGGCCACTGGCTCAACAAGCGCCGTGCACCCAGCGTGGTGGACATGAACCGGGTGTTGGCGGCGCTGGGGTTGGGGTACTTGGAAGTCGCGCTGGACATTCGCGAACGGCCCGATGAGGCGCCTGCGCAGAAGAACTACAATCCGTATTTCCGCTACCCGGTCAGCGATTGGAAAGGGTTGTGCGAGGTCCGCGAAGAGCGTGCGACCTATGGCGCTGTGCGCTTCGAACTCACGGATTATCCTGCTCAGGGGGATGCGTTCTGGCTGCCAGTCACAGGCGACGCCATGACCGCACCCAGCGGCTTGAGCGTCAGTGCGGGCATGCTGATCCTGGTCGACCCGGCCATCCAGGCAGAGCCTGGCAAGCTGGTGGTCGCCCAACGGGCCGGGAGCCTTCAGGCGACCTTCCGCCAGTTGCAGGAAGAAAGCGGCCAGCTTTACCTGGTACCGCTCAATCCCACCTACCCCAAGCAGCCATTCACCGACGATTGCCACATCCTGGGGGTTGTTGTTCAAGCCACGGCGAAGTTCTAGACGGCCGTTTCGAGCGCCACCAACGCGCAACCTTCTGCAACCATTTCACCTTCGTGGCAGAACAACGCCTTGACCACCCCGGCGTGAGGCGCGCGGATGCTGTGCTCCATCTTCATGGCTTCCAGCACCACCAGTTGCGTGCCGGCTTCGACTTGCTGACCGATCTCCACCAGCACCCGCACGATACTGCCGTTCATCGGCGCCGTGAGGCCGCCTTGATGTGACTGGTTGGCCTCAACCGCCGCAATCGGGTCGAACAATGTGACGGCCTGCATCTCGCCGTCCCAGCGCAAAAACACGCTGCTTTCGTTGCGGACTGCCAGATGGCTGTGACGCACGCCCTGTTGCTCGATCAGCAGATGTTCGCCACGCAGTTGTGGCGCATCAGCCGCCAGCGTCACCAACCGATCCTGGCCATTGCAACTCAAATGCAACGAAACTTCGGCAGGTAACCCGGCGCGAAATCCTCGCGAATCTGCCCAAGGCCCATCACTCTTCGGCAAGCTCTGAATGAAGGCCGCGCCCGCCGCTTGCCAGAACGCATCACTCAATACTCCAGGCGCGGGTAGCAACTCCTCCTGATAGCGCGGAATAAACCCGGTATCCAACTCAGCCGCCGCAAACGCCGGGTGCCCGATGATGCGCCGCAAAAATCCCAGGTTGGTCTTCAGCCCGCCGATGGCAAACTCGTCCAGCATGGCCAGCAACCGCAATCGCGCCTGTTCACGGTCTTCACCCCAGGCAATCAGCTTGCCGAGCATGGGGTCGTAGAACGGCGACACACTGTCGCCCTGCTCCACACCGCTGTCCACGCGGCGCCCAGGGCCCGGTGCGGATTCACGGTACAGCGCCAGGTGCCCGGTGGCGGGCAGGAAGTCATTGGCGGGGTCTTCGGCATACAGCCGCACTTCGATGGCATGGCCGATCAGCGGCACCTGCTCCTGGGTGATCGGCAACGCCTCGCCCTGGGCGACACGGATCTGCCAGGCCACCAGGTCCAGGCCGGTGATCGCTTCGGTCACCGGGTGCTCCACTTGCAGCCGCGTGTTCATCTCCATGAAGAAGAACTCACCGCGCGCGTCCAGCAAGAACTCCACGGTGCCTGCGCCGACATAGCCGATGGCCTGGGCCGCACGCACGGCGGCTTCGCCCATGGCCTTGCGCTGTTCAACACTCAGTCCCGGTGCTGGCGCCTCTTCGACGACCTTCTGGTGGCGACGCTGGATCGAGCAGTCACGTTCATTGAGGTACAGGCAATGCCCGTGTTGATCGGCAAACACCTGGATCTCCACATGGCGTGGCTTGAGCAGGTACTTTTCCACCAACATCTGCCCGTTGCCAAAGGACGACAGCGCCTCGCGCTGTGCCGAGGCCAGGGCTTCGGCCAACTGGCTGACATCCTCGACCACCTTCATGCCTTTGCCGCCACCACCGGCCGTGGCCTTGAGCAGTACCGGGTAACCGATGTGCTCGCAGGCGGCGCGGAAGGTTTCCAGGTCTTGAGCTTCGCCGTGGTAACCCGGCACCAGGGGCACGCCAGCGGTTTCCATCAAGGCCTTGGCGGCCGATTTGCTGCCCATGGCATCAATGCCCGAGGCGGGCGGACCGAGGAAAATCAAACCTGCTTCTTCAATCGCACGGGCAAAACCGGCGTTCTCCGACAAAAAGCCGTAACCCGGATGGATCGCCTGGGCACCGCTGGCCTGGGCCGCCGCGATCAGTTTATCGATTTGCAGGTAGCTGTCAGTGGCTTTGCTGCCGCCCAGGTCGACGCGAATATCCGCCTCACGGCTGTGGCGCGCATCGCGGTCGATGGCGCTGTGCACCGCCACGGTGGTCAGGCCCATGGCCTTGGCGGTGCGCATCACCCGGCAAGCAATTTCGCCACGGTTGGCCACCAGTAGAGTCGTCAACGTACTCATGAACGCGGCTCCTGCGCTTGCCAGCTGGGTGGACGTTTTTGCAGGAAGGCGCGCAGGCCTTCCTGGCCTTCGGCGCTGACACGAATGCGCGCGATGGCATTTTCGCAATAGCGGCGCAGGGCCGGGGTGAGGGCGCCGTGGCCCACTTCGCGCAGCAAGTCCTTGCTGGCGCGCATGGCCGCCGGGCTGTTTTGCAGCAGGTTGGCGATCCACTGTTCGACCTGCTGATCCAACTCGCTGATCGGATAGCTTTCCGCCAACAGGCCTATCTCCCGCGCACGCTGGCCACCAAAGCGCTCGGCGGTCAGCGCATAGCGCCGTGCCGCACGCTCGCCGATGGCTTGCACCACGAACGGACTGATCACCGCCGGCGCCAGGCCAATGCGCACTTCCGACAGACAGAACTGCGCATCGTCCGCGCCAATCGCCATGTCACAGCAACTGATCAACCCCAGCGCTCCGCCGTAGGCCGCACCTTGCACCACCGCCAGGGTCGGGATTTTCAGCTTGGCCAGGTTGTACATCAACTCTGCCAGTTCGCGGGCATCGTCCAGGTTGGTGTGGTAATCCAGCTCGGCCGATTGCTGCATCCAGGCCAGGTCGGCCCCGGCGCTGAAATGCTTGCCGCGCCCGCGCAGCACCAGAAAACGCAGGGCCGGGTCACCCTGCACCTGGTCGAGGGCGATGATCAGTTCGCGGATCATTTCGGCGTTGAACGCGTTGTTCTTGGCTTCACGGCTGAGCCACAGCGTGGCAAAGCCACGGCGGTCGGTGATCAGTTCGAGGGTGTTGAAGTCGCTCATGGGATACAGCTCCATTTACATGCGGAACACGCCGAAGCGGCTCGGCTCGATGGGGGCATTCAGCGAAGCGGACAAGGCCAGCGCGAGCACGTCACGGGTCTGCAACGGGTCAATCACACCGTCGTCCCACAGGCGCGCGCTGGAGTAGTAGGGGTGGCCCTGGGTTTCGTATTGGTCGAGGATCGGCTGCTTGATGGCGGCCTCTTCTTCGGCACTGAAATCGAGGCCTGCACGTTCAGCCTGCTCGCGCTTGACCTGCACCAGCACGCCGGCCGCCTGTTCGGCACCCATCACGCCGATGCGTGCATTTGGCCACATCCACAGGAAGCGCGGATCATAGGCGCGGCCACACATGCCGTAATTACCGGCGCCAAAGCTGCCGCCGATGATCACCGTGAACTTCGGCACCTTGGCGCAGGCCACGGCGGTGACCAGCTTGGCGCCGTGTTTGGCGATGCCGCCGGCTTCGTATTTCTGGCCGACCATGAACCCTGTGATGTTCTGCAGGAACAACAGCGGAATGCCACGCTGGCAGGCCAGCTCGATAAAGTGCGCGCCTTTTTGCGCGGCTTCCGCAAACAGAATCCCGTTGTTGGCCAGGATCGCAATCGGGTAGCCGTGCAGGTGTGCAAAGCCGCATACCAGCGTGGTGCCGAACAGCGCCTTAAACTCATCGAACACCGAAGCGTCCACCAGCCGTGCGATCACTTCGCGCACATCGAACGGCTGCTTGGCGTCGGCCGGGATCACGCCGTACAACTCTTCACTGCTGTACAGCGGCGCGACCGGCGTGCGTTGCAGCAGTTCGCCTTGTTTGCGCCAGTTGAGGTTGGCCACGCTGCGCCGAGCCAGCGCCAGCGCGTGTTCATCGCTGTCGGCATAGTGGTCGGCCACGCCGGAGATCTTGCAATGCACATCGGCACCGCCGAGGTCTTCGGCACTCACCACTTCACCGGTCGCGGCCTTCACCAGCGGCGGACCGGCGAGGAAGATGGTGGCTTGCTGGCGCACCATGATTGCTTCGTCGGCCATGGCCGGCACGTAGGCGCCACCCGCAGTGCATGAGCCCATCACCACCGCGATCTGCGGGATGCCCTGGGCGCTCATGTTGGCCTGGTTGAAAAAAATCCGCCCGAAGTGCTCGCGGTCGGGGAACACCTCGTCCTGACGCGGCAGGTTGGCGCCGCCCGAATCCACCAGGTAGATGCACGGCAGGCGGTTCTGCTCGGCGATGGTCTGTGCGCGCAGGTGTTTTTTCACGGTGAGCGGGTAGTAGGAGCCGCCTTTCACCGTGGCATCGTTGGCGACGATCATGCATTCGACGCCCTCCACCCGGCCAATTCCGGCAATCACGCCAGCGGCGGGCACATCTTCGCCGTACACCTGATGGGCGGCCAATTGGCTGAGTTCGAGGAACGGCGAACCGGGGTCGAGCAAACGGTTGATACGCTCGCGGGGCAACAGTTTACCGCGTGAGGTGTGCCGCTCCTGAGCCTTGGCGCCGCCGCCTTGCTGCACGTGGGCGAGCAGGCTGTGCAGGGCGTCGACCTGTTGGCGCATCGCCGCGCTGTTGGCGGCAAACTCTGCCGAACGCGGATTGAGTTGGGTGTGTAGAAGCATGGCTTACTCCGTAAGCGCGGCAAGCTTCAAGCTTTAAGCTGCAAGAGAAAAACACGCTTGCTTGCCGCTTGTAGCTTGAAACTTGCGGCTGCGAAATTCATTTCGTCTCGTTGAAGAGTTCGCGACCGATCAGCATCCGGCGGATCTCACTGGTGCCGGCGCCGATTTCATACAGCTTGGCGTCGCGCAGCAGCCGACCGGCGGGGAATTCATTGATATAGCCGTTACCGCCCAGAATCTGGATCGCGTCAAGGGCCATTTGCGTGGCGCGTTCGGCGCTGTAGAGGATCACCCCGGCCGCATCCTTGCGCGTGGTTTCGCCACGCTCACAGGCCTGGGCCACCGCGTAGAGATAGGCGCGGCTGGCGTTGAGCTGGGTGTACATGTCCGCGACCTTGCCCTGGATCAGCTGGAATTCGCCGATGCTCTGGCCGAACTGCTTGCGATCGTGGATGTAGGGCACGATCAGGTCCATGCAGGCCTGCATGATCCCGGTCGGGCCGCCGGACAGCACCACGCGTTCGTAGTCCAGGCCGCTCATCAGCACTTTCACGCCGCCGTTGAGCACGCCAAGGATATTTTCTTCGGGCACTTCCACGTCATCGAAGAACAGCTCGCACGTGTTTGAGCCGCGCATGCCCAGCTTGTCGAACTTATTGCTACGGCTGAAGCCTTTCCAGTCACGCTCGACGATGAAGGCGGTGATGCCGTGAGGGCCTTTCTCCAGGTCGGTCTTGGCGTAAATCACATAAGTGCTGGCGTCGGGACCGTTGGTGATCCAGGTCTTGCTGCCGTTGAGCACGTAATGATCGCCGCGTTTGTCGGCACGCAGCTTCATCGAGACCACATCGGAACCGGCGTTCGGCTCGCTCATGGCCAGGGCGCCGACGTGTTCGCCGCTGAGGAGTTTGGGCAGGTACTTGAGTTTCTGGGCGTGATTGCCGTTGCGATTGATCTGGTTCACGCACAGGTTGGAGTGCGCGCCGTAGGACAACGCCACCGAGGCCGAGCCGCGGCTGATCTCTTCCATCGCCACCACGTGGGCCAGGTAACCCAGGCCGGCGCCGCCGTATTCCTCCGGGACGGTGATGCCCAGCAGGCCCATGTCGCCGAATTTCTGCCACAGGTCGACGGGGAACAGGTTGTCGCTGTCGATCTGTGCCGCACGCGGCGCGATTTCCTTGCTCACGAAGGACTGCACCTGGTCGCGCAGCATGTCGATGGTTTCACCGAGGGCGAAGTTCAGGGACGGGTAACTCATGGACAGGCACCTTAATGTGAGCTTTGTTTTTGTGTGGAGGGCGCGCCAGGGGAGGGCGCTCACCTTTACGTTAACGTAAGCTTGCGTTGCGGCGCTGTCAATCGTAGTTTACGTATACGTCAACCTACAAAAAAGACAACAGGGGTCGTTATGGATCAACCGAACCAAAGCTACAGCCGTGGCTCCCAGGACAAGACCTTGCTGGCCATGACCATTGGCCAAGCCTTTGACCGAACCGTCGCGCAATTCCCCGAGGGCGAGGCCTTGGTAGTGCGTCATCAACAGCGCCGCTACACCTGGCGGCAACTGGCCAAAACGGTGGATTTGCACGCCCGTGCGTTTCTCGCCCTGGGCATGCAGGCCGGCGATCGGCTGGGCATCTGGGCCCCCAACTGCGCCGAGTGGTGCATCAGCCAGATCGCCAGCGCCAAGCTCGGCGTGATTCTGGTGAACATCAACCCGGCCTACCGCAGCAGTGAACTGGACTACGTGCTCAAGCAATCCGGCTGTCAGTGGCTGGTGTGCGCCGGGTCGTTCAAGACCTCCGATTACCACGCGATGCTGCAGGAACTGAAGCCTGACTTGCGTGGCATGATCAGCCTCGACCCCAGCCCACCCACAGGATTCATGCCCTGGTCGCAGCTATCGGCCCTCGGCGCAGGTATCCCGCCTGAACAGCTGCACAGCCGCCAGGGCAGCCTGCATTTCGACCAACCCGTGAACATCCAGTACACCTCTGGCACCACCGGTTTTCCCAAGGGCGCCACGCTCAGTCACCACAACATCCTCAATAACGGCTACATGGTCGGTGAAAGCCTGGGCCTTACGGCGCAAGACCGCCTGGTGATCCCGGTGCCGTTGTACCACTGCTTCGGCATGGTCATGGGCAACCTGGGTTGCATCACCCATGGCACCACCATGATCTATCCCAATGACGGTTTCGATCCGCTGTTGACCCTCAGTTCGGTAGCCGAAGAACGCGCCACCGGCCTGTACGGCGTGCCCACCATGTTCATCGCCATGCTCGATCACCCGCGCCTCGGCGAGTTCGACCTGTCCACCCTGCGCACCGGCATCATGGCCGGCGCCACATGCCCCATCGAAGTGATGCGCCGGGTGATCAACGAGATGCACATGAGCGAGGTGCAGATTGCCTACGGCATGACGGAAACCAGCCCGGTGTCCTTGCAAACCGGGGCGGACGACGACCTGGAACGCCGTGTCACTACCGTCGGGCGCACCCAGCCGCAGTTGGAAAACAAGATCATCGACACCGACGGCAACACCGTTGCACGCGGTGAGATCGGTGAACTCTGCACTCGCGGCTACAGCGTGATGCTCGGCTACTGGAACAACCCTGACGCCACCCGCGACGCCATCGACGACGCCGGCTGGATGCACACCGGCGACCTGGCGAGCATGGACGCTCACGGCTACGTATGCATCGCCGGGCGCAACAAGGACATGATCATCCGTGGCGGCGAGAACGTGTACCCGCGTGAGCTGGAGGAATTTTTCTTCACCCACCCGGCAGTGGCGGATGTGCAGGTGATCGGCATTCCGGACGAGCGCTACGGTGAAGCCATTGTCGCCTGGATCAAGTTCCATCCCGGCCATGTGGCCAATGAGCTTGAACTGCAAACCTGGTGCAAGGGCCGCATCGCGCATTTCAAGACGCCCAAGCACTTCAAGTTCGTGGAGGAGTTTCCGATGACGGTCACCGGCAAGATCCAGAAATTCCGCATGCGTGAGATTTCGATCCAGGAGTTGAAGGAAGGGCAGGCGTAAATCCCAGGAAGCACAAAGGGGACCCGAGGGTCCCCTTTAATTTGTCGTTGCGTGCTCTTTTTTTATTATTGAGGGGCGGCCTATTGTTGTTTTTGGCAACCGTTACCCTTTACCGCTGTTTTTGGCGACCCCCATCCGGGGTCAAGAGCAAACGTATTTTTTTGAGCGCTGATCTGCTTCTTCGTTAACGATCCAACCAGTGGGTAGCTACCTGAGGTAGTTTTATTTTTCTCTAACCGGTTGCGGGTTTCGGCACGCCGTACCCTGCGAAGCACATCTTCTCCAAAAAAATCTGTTAGCTGCGTCTCTGCCGTGTTGTTTTTGTTATGTCAGAGTCGTTTCGTCTTATTTTTATTAGGTTTGGCGCTTTTTATTCTTGTTATGCCATAGAGATAGCAGAAGCCGTGCCAACTTTTAAAAATCCTTTAAAATCAATAGTTTGATATTTGTGTAGGATTCGGCCTGCAGAAAATACGACAAAATATGTTCCCGTGTTACTCGATGTGTAGGCGTGCGGTAACACATTGTCACGGCTAAGCGACTCAACCGGCGTTACGCGCCTTGGCTACGCGTGACCCTGTCGGCCGGCCCAGCACCTTGCTGATTTGCTGGCCCGCGCCAATCAATGCCTCCAGGTCGATACCCGTCTCGATACCCAGGCCTTTGAGCAGGTACAGCACATCTTCAGTGGCGACGTTACCGCTAGCGCCCTTGGCGTAAGGGCAGCCGCCGAGGCCCGCGATAGAGCTGTCAAACACCGTGATTCCTTCCAGCAGGCTGGCGTAGATGTTTGCGATGGCCTGGCCATAGGTGTCATGGAAGTGCCCGGCCAATTTCTCCCGAGGCACCTGCGCGCCGACCACCTCGAACAGGCGCCGCGTGGCGCCTGCCGTGCCGGTGCCGATGGTGTCACCGAGGGACACCTCGTAGCAGCCCATGGCGTACAACTCCCGCGCGACTGTTGCCACTTGTTCCGGCGCGATCTGACCTTCGTACGGGCAACCCAACACGCACGACACATACCCCCGCACGCTGATACCGTGCTGCTTGGCCGCCGCCATGATCGGTGCGAAGCGCTCGAGGCTTTCGCTGATGGAGCAGTTGATGTTGCGCTGGGAAAACGCCTCGGACGCGGCCGCAAACACCGCCACTTCCTTCACGCCAGCCGCCAGCGCGTCCTCAAAGCCACGCAGGTTCGGCGCCAACGCGCCATAGGTCACACCGGGTGTGCGCTGGATCTGCGCGAACACCTCGGCGGAACCGGCCATCTGCGGCACCCACTTGGGTGATACAAAACTGCCGACTTCGATATAGCTCAAGCCCGCCGCGCTGAGGGCGTCCACCAACCTGACTTTGTCCGCCACGCTGATGGGCTGGGCTTCGTTCTGCAAACCGTCGCGCGGGCCGACTTCCACCAGGCGCACGTGTGAGGGGAGGGACATGGCAGTTACCTTCTGATCAATGGCCAACCTGGCGCAGGGTGTGGGCCAGGGCCTGGGTGCAGCGCTCTTCGGCGGTGTCCAGTTCCAGCTTCATCTGTTCGATATCCAGCAGTTGCTGTTCCAACTGCTCACGGCGCTCGGCGATTTTTGCCAGCATGCTGTTGAGTTGCACGTGGTTGCCGCTGGTGGGGTCGTAGAGTTCGATGAGTTCGCGGCATTCGGCCAGGGAGAAACCGATACGCTTGCCCCGCAAGATCAGCTTGAGGCTCACCTTGTCCCGCGCCGAGTAGATGCGCTCCTGGCCCCGACGCTCCGGGGCCAGCAGGCCTTGTTCTTCATAGAAGCGAATGGCACGGGTGGTGATGTCGAGCTCGCGGGCGAGGTCGGAGATGCTGTAGGTGGTGCTCATGGTTGTGCCCGAGAAGATGTCTTGGGCACTAAGCTAATGGCTGGTTGACGTTAACGTCAAGGGAGGCGTGCTGATTGGGGCGGCTTCGCCACCCAGCGCGGGCAAGCCCGCTCACCACAGGTCAAGCCTGCTTGCCATCCAGTTTCTTCTCATGGGCCGTCACTTGCTGGCACAACTCGATCATCTGCTCGCGCATCCAGCGATTCGCCGGGTCCTGGTCGGTGCTTTCGTGCCAGTACAGGTGGGTTTCCACCGGCGGCACGTCGTTGACCGGCAGGTTGAACCAATGCAATTCGTGGCGGCGGGCGAAGCGCTCGGGCACGGTCATGACCATGTCGGTCTGCTGCAAAACCTGCGACGCCATCAAATAATGCTGGGAACGCAGGGCGATCTTGCGCTGCAGGCCCATCTTGCCCAGCGCCAGGTCCACATGGCCCAGGCCGTTACGGCGGCTGGAGATATGGATGTGCGTCAGCCCCAGGTAATCATCCAGAGTCAGCTTGTCCTTGCCCGCCAGCGGATGGCCCTTGCGCATAGCGCACACGTAGCGGTCTTCCATCAGCTTGACGTGGCGCACTTGTGGGTCGGTGTTGAGCGGCGCGTCCACGGCAAAGTCCAGGCGCCCGGCGGCCAGTTCCTTGGTGGTTTCGCGGCGTTTGGACAGGAAACTTTCGATCACCACCGTGGGCGCCAGGCGGCGCAGGCGCTGGAACAGCAGCGGCAGGATCACCGCTTCGGTGAGGTCGGTCATGCTGATGCGGTAAGTCTTGGCGGCCTGTTGCGGGTTGAAAATGCGGCTTTCCTGTACCGACACCCGCAGCAACGACAACGCATTGCGCACAGGCCCGATAATGTTCTGCGCCATGGGCGTGGGCACCATGCCTTGAGCGGTGCGCACGAACAACGGGTCGTTGAATGTCTCGCGCAAGCGTGCCAGAGCGTTGGACACCGCCGGCTGGGTGATGCCGACAATCTGCCCGGCGCGGGTCAGGTTGGCTTCGGTGTAGATCGCGTCAAAGACGATAAACAAGTTGAGGTCGACCTTGCTCAGATTCATTTCGTAGCGCTCTTATTGTTAGGTGGCCATACGTCGATCATATATCGGTGATGAATGTTAATACACGCCGAGAATAGGCTAGGTAAATTATCAACGCTGTTCTAGCATCGATTGCATGACCTAAACAACCTCTCAGAGAAGGGAGCTGCTCATGGATTTCGCCTATTCGCCCAAGGTTCAGGAACTGCGTGAACGCGTCACTGCGTTCATGGACGCTTACGTTTACCCGGCCGAGCCGGTGTTCGAACGCCAGGTCAGCGAAGGCGACCGCTGGCAGCCCACCGCAATCATGGAAGAGCTGAAGGCCAAGGCTAAAGCCGAAGGCCTGTGGAACCTGTTCCTGCCGGAATCCGAGCTGGGCGCCGGTCTGACCAACCTTGAATACGCGCCGCTGGCTGAAATCATGGGCCGTTCGCTGTTGGGCCCGGAGCCGTTCAACTGCTCCGCCCCCGATACCGGCAACATGGAAGTGCTGGTGCGCTACGCCAACGAAGAACAGAAACAACGCTGGTTGCAGCCACTGCTGCGCGGCGAGATCCGCTCCGCGTTCGCCATGACCGAGCCAGATGTGGCGTCCTCGGATGCCACCAACATGGCCGCCCGCGCCGAGCGCCAGGGCGACGAGTGGGTGATCAATGGCAAGAAATGGTGGACCTCCGGCGCCTGCGACCCGCGCTGCAAGATCCTGATCTTCATGGGCCTTAGCAACCCGGACGCACCACGCCACCAGCAGCACTCGATGATCCTGGTGCCGGTGGACACCCCCGGCGTGAAGATCGTGCGCCCACTGCCGGTGTTCGGCTATGACGATGCGCCCCACGGGCATGCCGAAGTGCTGTTCGACAATGTGCGCGTACCGTATGAAAACGTGTTGCTGGGTGAGGGTCGTGGCTTTGAAATCGCCCAAGGGCGCCTTGGCCCTGGCCGTATCCACCACTGCATGCGCTCTGTCGGCATGGCCGAGCGCGCGCTGGAATTGATGTGCAAACGTTCCGTCAGCCGGACTGCATTCGGTAAGCCGTTGGCGCGGCTGGGCGGCAATATTGACAAGATCGCTGACTCGCGCATGGAAATCGACATGGCGCGCCTGCTGACCTTGAAGGCGGCGTACATGATGGACACCGTGGGTAACAAAGTCGCGAAAAGCGAAATCGCCCAGATCAAAGTGGTCGCGCCGAATGTGGCCTTGAAGGTGATCGACCGCGCGATCCAGATTCATGGCGGTGCAGGTGTTTCCAACGACTTCCCGCTGGCCTACATGTACGCCATGCAACGTACCTTGCGCCTGGCCGATGGCCCGGATGAAGTGCACCGGGCGGCGATCGGTAAGTTCGAGATTGGCAAGTATGTGCCTAAAGAGCTGATGCGCAGCGGGCAATAAACAGCAATAGGCGGGGAGGTTGGGTATTCAATACACCCAAACCTCCACCCGCCGATTCTTGATCCGCCCTTCATCCGCCGTATTCGCCGCCACCGGCATCTGCGCGCCAAACCCGCGGATATCGCGCAATACCACACTGTTCTTGACCAGTTCCCGGCGCACCGCCATTGCCCGCAACTTTGACAGCAACGCTGCCCGCTGCGGGTCGTTCTTGGCATCGCCAAAGCCCACCAGCGTCACCTGCTTATCCAGCTTGTTGTGGCTTTTGAGGTACGCCACCACCCGCTGCAAATCCTGGCGGGCCTTGTTGTCCAGGCTCGCGCTGCCTTCCTCGAAACGAAAATTCACCGTCAGGCGCTGGGCATCCCGCGCAATCGCTTGATAGTCCGCAGGCATCGACGTACGTGGCTCCACGGCTATCGCCTGCACCTGCTGGGCGATGAAGCCATTGGCGGCCACGATTGCCTGGCCTTTGCTGCTCTGGCTGAAGTCCACCAACGCCTTGGCCCAGGGATTGCGACTCGATGGCGGCCAGTAAAAGAACAGCCGACGTGACAGTGGATAATCCTCGGTCGCAATCAGGCTGTTCAACGGCAACATGGGTTGCGAGTCGCCATCCACAATTGCCACCGCCTTGGCCTGGCGGACGTAGGGCAGGCCAATAAAGCCAATGCCTTGGGGATCCTGGCTGACCGCGTCGGACAATTGCTCGCTGGACTCGAAACGCTTGGCGCCTGGCGCGAGCGGTTTGCCACGCAGGCGCAGTACCAGTTCCTTGAAGGTGTCGTAGGTGCCGGATTGGTCATCCCGCGCATACAGATGAATCGGCCCGCCGACGCCACCCAGCGCCTCCCAGGTTGCGACCTCGCCATTGAAGATCTGCGCCAGTTGCTCGGTATTCAGGGTGTTCAGCGGGTTTAGCGGGTGGAGGATGATGGCCAGGCCATCGATGGCGATCACCTGTTCGGCTTCAGGGCTTTTCAGGTCGCCCAAGGGCTCGAGGTCAACCAGTTCGCTGTCTTTAATCGGGCGCGATGAAGCCGCCAAGTCCGCGGTGGATTTTTTTAGCGCCGTGAAGCCGGTACTTGATCCGTGAGCGGCGACTTCGATGATCACCGTCTTGCCTTGGCGCGTCTTGCCGATCACGCGCTGTTCATTGGCACCCTCGGCCGGTTCGCTGTGCACCGCCTGCAACCCCTGATGCTCCATCAAGCCCTTGACCAATGCCGGGCCAAGCGCTGCGCCAATGGTATTGGAGCCTTGGATGCGCAAGGCAGGACCTTGATCAGGAACGGGGAGGGGAGCGGCCACAGCGACGAGGGGAAACAGCACCAGCAGGAACAGAACGCGCAGCCTCATGCCGGCACCTTCTCAAGCCAAAGGGAGTGCCGCGAGAATAAGTCAGGCAGGTTGCATAAATATGACGGGGCCGAGGGTTCGACCCCGTCAGGGGGATCAGCTCAGTTCAAGCCAGATCGGCGCATGGTCCGACGGCTTTTCCAGGCCGCGCAACTCGTAGTCCACCCCGGCATCCTTGACCCGCGACAGCAGGCCATTGGAGGCCAGGATCACGTCGATGCGCAGGCCGCGCTTGGGTTCGTCCTCAAAGCCACGGCTGCGGTAGTCGAACCAGCTGAAGCGGTCTGCAACCTCCGGGTTGAGGTGACGGAAGCTGTCCACCAGGCCCCAATTTTTCAGGCGGGCCATCCACTCGCGCTCTTCCGGCAGGAAGCTGCACTTGCCGGTCTTGAGCCAGCGCTTGGCGTTGTCGGCACCGATGCCGATATCGATGTCTTCCGGGGAAATGTTGATGTCGCCCATCACCACCAGCGCCTGGTCATTGCTGAACTGGCTCTCCAGCAACTGTTGCAGATCTTCGTAGAAACGCTGCTTGGCCGGGAACTTGGTAGGGTGGTCGCGGCTTTCCCCCTGTGGGAAGTAACCGTTCATGATGGTGACCGGTTGGCCGTTCTCATCGGCGAAGGTGCCCCAGATAAACCGGCGCTGGGCGTCTTCTTCGTCGCTGGCGAAGCCTTTGTGCAGGCTCAACGCCGGCTGGCGCGAGAGCAGGGCCACACCGTAGTGACCTTTTTGGCCGTGGTAGTACACGTGATAGCCAAGGGCCTGTACCTCGGCGAGTGGGAACTGGTCATCGTGGACCTTGGTTTCCTGCAGGCCGATCACGTCAGGCTGGTGCTTTTCAATCAGCGCCGCCAGCTGATGGGGGCGGGCGCGCAGCCCGTTGATATTGAAGGAGACGATTTTCATGGTCGGCAGTCCAGTCCTGGCAAAAGGGCGATGCTAGCGGACAAGTCGGACGGGGGCCAGCGTGGCGGTAGGGCAGTTGCACTGCTAATGTCTGGGAACGACTGGTGCTGTGTAGGTTCGTACCCATAAGAACGTGGCCTTTTGAGCCGCGCCCAGGGAGATTGACGGTATGCCGGACACTTCAACTGCAACTGCTGAAATTCGCCTGCTCAACAGCGGCTATTCCCGCGAAGCCCGTTCCTTGCTGTACCAGGCTTATCGGCATGAGCCGACGTTCGCCTACATCTTCGAAGCCGAGCGTCCTGGCTATGAACAGCGGGTACGCGCCACTGTGCGTGAGCTGGTCAAGCAGCACTTCTTTCAGAAACTGCCGGCCATTGGTCTGTTCGTCAACGACCGGCTGATCGGCATCGCTTTGATCGCGCCACCGCAGCGGCGCCTGGGGATTACCGAAAGCTGGGCCTGGCAGCTGCGCATGTGGTTGAGCACGGGCGTGCGCGGTACGCGACGTTACCTCGACTACCATCACGCCGTGCTGGCGTGCCTGCCCAGTGAGTCGGTGCATGTGCTGCCGTTGCTGGGCATTCACCCGCAATTCCAGGGCAAACACTACGGCGAGCAGTTGCTGGAGGCCGTGCACAACTGGTGCGCCGAAGACCCGCATTCGTCTGGCGTGGTGCTGGACACGGGCAACTCACGTTATCTGGAGTTCTATAAGCGTCAGGGCTATGAGGAAATCGGTGAAGTCGCTGTAGGACCTGTCCTGGAGCATGTGTTTTTTCACCCCAATCCCCAGTCGTTACATGCTGCAACGGCTTAGTACAGAATTATTCAGACATTTCCGAGTTCAAAGAGGCTCCCCAGGTCGTGTAGCATCCGCGCCTATGAAGTTTCCAGGAAGATTTACCAGCGGCTTGATTCTGCTGTTCACAAGCTGCGGCGCCTTGGCGCAAAGCGAACTGGACGTGCGGATCAAACCCTCAAACGACGCGTTGAAAGCCAACATCGAAGGCTATATCGGCGGGGTGGGCGATCGTGATGAAGAAGCCTTGCTGCGGTTCAGCCGTGGCGCCGAGGAGCAGGCACGCAAAGCCGCCCAGGCCCTAGGCTTCTATCAACCACAGATCGAGAGTGACGTGAAGGGCGGCAAGAACCCGCGCCTGATCCTCACCATCGACCCCGGCGAACCGGTGCATTTGCGTAACGTGACCATTCGGGTCGACGGCCAGGCCGCCGACCTCAAAGCCTTTCGCGTGCCCGTCAGCAACGACCTCAAATCCGGCGCCGTGCTCAATCACGGCCATTACGAAGACGCCAAGCGTCTGATCCAGAACCAGGCCTCACGCTACGGTTTTTTCAGTGGGCGCTTCACCAGCCAGAAACTCGCGGTAGACCCGCAAGCTGGCGTCGCCGATATCGAACTCATCTACGACAGCGGCCCGCGCTACACCCTTGGCAAAGTCAGCTTTGCTGGCGATACGCCATTTGACGAAGACCTGCTGCAACGCATGGTGCCGTTCAAAAGTGGCACGCCCTATGACTCCGAACTGATCGCCGAACTCAACCAGAACCTGCAAGGCAGTGGTTTCTTCGAAGGTGTGCGCGTGGACGCTGCTCCCGCCGCCTCAACCAATGACATCATCCCGGTGGCCGTGCGCCTGGAAACCCGCAAGCCGCGCACCATGGGGCTTGGCCTGGGTTTTTCCACCGACGTCGGCCCGCGCGGCAAAGCCAACTGGACCCGGCACTGGGTCAACCCCCAGGGCCACAGTTATGGCTGGGAAGCCGAGCTGTCGGCGCCCCGGCAGAACGTCGGCCTGTGGTACGACATCCCGCTCGACCCACCGCTCACCGATAAGCTGCGTTTTGCGGGTGGCTACCAGAACGAAGAAATCGCCAACACTGATACGGTCAGTAAATTGCTGACCCTCGGCCCTGAATGGCACAGCAAGTTGCCCAGCGGCTGGACCCGGGTGATTTCGCTCAAGTACCAGCGCGAAGAATACCGTCTGGGCAATGACTCCGGCCTGAGTAACCTGGTGATGCCGGGCGTCAGCTATTCCTACCTGCGCAGCGACAACCGCATCGACCCGCACAACGGCTACCGCCTGCAATTCGACACCAAGGTCGCCAAAGAAGGCCTGGGGTCCGATACCAACCTGCTTTATGGCACGGCCATGGTCAAAGGCCTGACCACCTTGTGGGACAACCACCGCTTCCTCGCCCGCGCCCAGGTGGGCGGCAGTGCCACCAACGGTTACAAATCGGTGCCGCCGTCGCTGCGCTTCTTTGCCGGTGGTGACCAGAGTGTGCGGGGCTACGAGTACCAGACGCTATCGCCCGAGAACGACCGCGGTGATCGCATTGGTGGCCGTTACATGGTGGCCCTGAGCGCTGAATATCAATATTCCATCGCCGAGAAATGGCGGGTCGCAACTTTTATCGATCAGGGCAACTCATTCAATACCCTGGAAATGCCCAGCCTCAAAACCGGCGTCGGTGTGGGTCTCCGCTGGGTTTCGCCGGTCGGCCCTATCCGCCTCGACCTGGCCCATGCCCTCGAAGATCCGGGCGGCATTCGATTGCACTTTTCCATGGGGCCTGAGCTGTGATGCGTGGTGTGAAAATAGCGGGGCTGGCCGTGGTGGCCATCCTTGCCGTGCTGTTGTTGGCAGTGTGGACGGTGCTCGGCACCCAGGCGGGCAGCCGCTGGGCGTTGGGCCGTGTACCGGGTTTGACGGTAGAAAATTTCCAAGGGCATCTGGGTGGCCAATGGAGCGCCGACCATTTGTTGTGGCAGCAGGACAGCAGCCGCGTCGAACTCAAGGCCCCCACCTTTGATTGGTCGCCGGCGTGCCTGTTGCGCATGACGCTGTGCATCAATCAACTGGATGTGGAACAGGTCCGCCTGCAATTTCCACCGAGCACCGAAGAAAGCAGCGGTCCGATCCAACTGCCGGATTTGAAACTGCCGCTAGCCATCCAGCTGGGCGACGTTCGCGTTGGCAGCCTTCTGTTTAATGGCAGCGAAGAACTCAAGGGGCTTCAACTCGCGGCGCATTGGACGGCGGCCGGCATGCAGATCGACTCGGTACACCTGCAACGGGATGACCTGGTGCTGGACCTCGCCGGCCTGCTGCAACCCACCGGCGACTGGCCATTGAGCGTCACCGGTAACCTGAGCCTGCCCTACGCACCGGGCGGCGCAGCGTGGAAGGTGGCGCTCAAGGTTGAAGGCGACCTGCTCAAGACCCTCAAGCTCGACGCCGACAGCAGCGGTTACCTGCCTGCCAAGCTCACGGGCGAACTGCAACCGCTGGCGGACAACCTTCCAGCCCAGGTGCACATCACCGCCGACGGTTTCAAACCCAGCGCCGACCTGCCCGACACCCTGCAACTCAATCAACTCGACCTCACCGCCAAAGGCGACTTGAGCCGCGGCTACCAACTGTTGGGCAAGGCCGTTCTGCCAGCGGAAAAAGGCCCGGTGGACTTGCTGCTGCAAGGCCGGGTCGACGCCAAGGGCGCGCAGATCGCCGGTCTGGACCTGAATGCCGGTGACAAACAGAGCCTCAAGCTGACGGCCCAAGTGGATTGGCAACAGGGCTTCAGCGCCGACGCCAAGATCGACTGGCTGGACTTCCCCTGGCACCGCCTCTACCCGGTGATCGACGAGCCGCAAGTAGCGCTTCGTACTTTCAATGGTGAGATTTCCTACAAGGACGGCAACTACCTGGGCAACCTCAAGGCCGACCTCGACGGCCCGGCGGGCAAGTTCAATGTGGTCACGCCGTTCAGTGGCGACCTCAAGCAAATTTTCCTGCCCGAGCTGAAACTCACCGCTGGCCAAGGCAAGGCCGAAGGCCACCTGAACCTGCAATTTGCCGACGGCATTGCCTGGGACACCGCGCTCGACCTGTCGGCGCTGAATCCGGCTTACTGGGTCGCAGAACTGCCGGGCACCCTGGCCGGGCCGCTACGCAGCAAGGGCGAGTTCAAGCACGAGCAACTCAAGCTGAACGCCGACCTCGACCTCAAGGGTCGCCTGCGCGGGCAAACCGCTGTGTTGGCGGCCAAGGCGGTAGGCGCGGGCGAGCAGTGGACGCTGGCCAACCTGGATATCCGCCTGGGTGACAACCGCATCAACGGCAGCGGCAGCCTGCAACAGCGCCTGGCCGGGCAGATTGATATCAAGCTGGCACGCCTGGCCCAGCTCTGGCCGCAATTGCGCGGGCAGGTCAACGGTCGACTCGACGTGGCCGGCAGCCTCAACGCCCCCCAGGGCAAGCTTGCTCTCAAGGGCCAGCAACTGGCATTTGCCGATAACCGCCTGCAAAACCTCACCCTCGACGCCAACCTCGACAGTGCCCAGCGCGCCAAGATCGACCTGAAAGGCAGCGGCATCCAATCCGGCGACACCCAAGTCGGCACCCTGACCGCCAGCGCCCAGGGCGATATCAAGAACCAGAAGGTCCAACTGGACCTGGCCGGGCCGCTGGTCAAGCTCGCCCTGGCGTTGGACGGCAACCTCGACAAAGGCAACTGGCGCGGGCGCCTGGCCAGTGGCGATGTCCAAGCCGGTGGCCAGGACTGGAAGCTGCAAGCCCCGGCGAAAATCGAACGCATGGCCGATGGCAAGCTGACATTTGCCGCGCACTGCTGGGTGTCCGGCCCGGCGAGCCTGTGCGGCGAAGACCAGCGCCTGATGCCCGAACCGAAGCTGCGTTACCACCTCAAGCAATTCCCCATCGACAGCCTGGCGGCGTTCCTGCCCAAGGATTTCGCCTGGCAGGGCAAGCTCAACGCCGACTTGCAACTGGACCTGCCCGACAGCGGCCCTAAAGGCGTGGTCGCGGTGGATGCCAGTGGCGGCACTTTGCGCGTGAAGGACAAGGACCAATGGCTGGACTTCCCCTACGACACGCTCAAGTTGGAAACCACCCTCAATCCCAAGCGTATCGACACGCAGCTGAATTTCCGTGGCGGCAAGCTTGGCGAATTGATGGTGCAGGCGCAGATCAACCCGTTGCCGAAGAACAAGCCGATCACCGGCAACTTCAGCCTGGTCGGCCTCGATCTCGCCGTGGCGCGGCCGTTTGTGCCGATGGTGGAAACCCTCAACGGCAAGCTCAATGGCAATGGGCGTATCTCCGGTGGCCTGTTGGCGCCCCAGGTCAACGGCAACGTGAACCTGGTGGGCGGCGAGATTTCCGGTCCGGAGCTGCCCATCAGCCTGGAAGGCCTGAACGTGCAGGCGCTGATTGCCGGTGAAAGCGTGCAGCTCAACGGTGGCTGGCGCAGTGGCAAGGCCGGGCAGGGCAGCCTCAAGGGCCAGATCGACTGGGGCCAGGCGCTGGTGGTGGACCTCAGCCTGCAAGGCTCGCAACTGCCGGTCACGGTGGAACCCTACGCCGTGCTGGAAGTGGCGCCCGACCTGAAAATCAGCCTGAAGAACGACAAGCTGGCCATCGCTGGCAAAGTGCACATCCCACGCGGCGATATCACCGTACGCGAACTGCCGCCGTCCACCGTCAAGGTCTCGGATGACACGGTGATCATCGGCAGCCAGACCGAAGAGGGCAAGCCGCCGATGGCGATGGCGATGGACATCGACGTAGTGGTGGGTGAAGACAAGCTCAACTTCTCAGGCTTCGGCCTCACCGCCAAGGTGCAGGGCCAGGTGCATATCGGCGACAACATGGACACCCGTGGCGAGCTGTGGCTCAACGATGGGCGTTACCGTGCCTACGGCCAGAAGCTGGACGTTCGTCGTGCGCGGTTGCTGTTTGCCGGGCCGTTGGACCAGCCGTACCTGGATATTGAAGCGATCCGCAAGACCGACGATGTGATCGCCGGTATCCGCCTGAGCGGCAGCGCCGAACAGCCCACCACGCAAATCTTCTCGGAGCCGGCCATGAGCCAGGAACAGGCGCTGTCCTATCTGGTGCTGGGGCGTCCGCTAAGCACGACCGGTGAAGATAACAACATGCTGGCCCAGGCCGCATTGGGCTTGGGTTTGATGGGCAGCGCCGGGGTGACGTCGGACCTGGCGAAGAACCTGGGGATCCAGGACTTTGAGCTCGACACCCAGGGCAGCGGCAACAACACCGCCGTGGTGGCCAGCGGCAAGATCACCGAGAAACTCAGCCTGCGGTATGGGGTGGGGGTGTTCGAACCGGCCAGTACGATCGCCTTGCGCTACTTGTTGAGCAAGAAGGTGTATCTGGAAGTGGCCAGTGGTGTGGCCAGTTCCCTGGATATCTTCTACAAACGCGATTTCTAAACCTTACTCGGTGAAAAATGTGGGAGCGGGCTTGCTCCCACATTTGCTTGCATTCAAAACCGCTTATCGCGCAATTACCAAGCAAGCTAATAATTCCATTTGACATTCGCTGCCTAAGCAGTAACATCTTGTCATACATTCACTGCCTAGGCAGTAATAAGGTGACTTTCGATGCCCCACTTCACCCCTGACAGTTTTCGCAACTGCCATCTTGGCCTGCTTCTAGGCCGGGCGGCGCTGCTCAAGGACCGCATTATCGACACCCATATGGAGCCGCACGGTGTAACCGCCGCGCAGTTCAAGGTGTTGATCATTATTGCCCAGTTCGACGTCGACACCCCGGCGGAGCTGTGCCGCAACCTGTCCTTGGACAGCGGCTCCATGACCCGCATGCTCGACCGCCTGGAACAGAAGGGCCTGCTGGCACGCCAGCGTTCCGAGCAGGACCGGCGCCAGGTGCGGCTGGTGCTCACCGAAGACGGCCAGCGTCTGGCGGACATGCTGCCGCACATCGGCGCGCAGTCGATGAACGAACTGGCCGGCGCCCTGGAGCCTGGCGAGTTGCAGACCCTGGAACGCATCCTCAAGAAAATTCTGGTAGCTGCCGGTGACGCCATCGTCATCCAGCGGGTAGGTAATGAATGAACAGACGCGCACTTAGCCTGGTGCTGGTGGCCATGAGCATGGCCGGTTGCGCCAACTACAGCGGCCTCGATACCCAAGGCACACGGCTCGACGCTGGCACCCTGCAAACCGGCAAGACGTTGAGCGGCGTGACCCTGTCGAGCGCGGCCTGGCCCAGCGCCGACTGGTGGAAAAGCCTCGGCGACCCACAGCTCGACGGCCTGATCCAGGAAGCCCTGCAAAACAGCCCCGACATGCAAGTCGCCAGCGCCCGTGCCCACCAGGCCGAAGCCGCTGCCTATGCCGCCAACGCCGAGCGCATGCCGACCCTGGATGCCAGCGCCGGTGTGACACGCTCGCGCCTGGCCAAAGACCAGGACCCACGGGGCGAAGGCGATGCCTACTCCACCGTGCGCAACATCGGCGCCAGCTTCAACTACAACTTCGACCTCTGGGGTGGCCAGCGGGCCGCCTGGGAAGCGGCGTTGGGCGAGGCGCGTGCCGCCCAGGTCGATCAACAGGCCGCGCGCCTGACCCTGGCCGCCAACGTGGCCAAGGCCTACAGCGACCTGGGCCAGGCCCATATCGTGCGGGACTTGGCCAACGACGACCTCAAGCGCACCCGGCAGATGCTCGACCTGGGCCAGCGCCGCCTGAACTCGGGCATCGACAGCCACTACCAGTACCAGCAGACCGAAAGCCTGGAAGCCAGCTCGCAGTCGCAACTGATCGACGCGGAAAAACAGCTGCAAAGCGCCAAGATCGCCCTGGCGGTGTTGCTCGGTAAAGGCCCGGACCGTGGCAGTGAACTCGCTCGGCCCAACGTGCTGAAACCCAGCGCTGTTGCCGTGCCATCGGTGCTGCCCGCCGAGCTGCTGGGCCGTCGCCCAGACCTGATCGCTGCGCGCTGGCGCGTCGAAGCGGCCGGCAAGAATATCGACGCGAGCAAGACCCGCTTCTACCCCAACCTCAACCTGAGCGCGAGCGCCGGGGCCGAGTCGTTGCTGGGGGATGCGATGTTCGGTTCGGCCAGCCGCTTCTTCAACATTGCGCCGACGATCTCGCTGCCGATCTTTGACGGCGGCCGCCTGCGCGCCGACCTCGATGCCCGCGACGCCGACTACGACCTGGCAGTGGCGCAGTACAACAAGACCCTGGTGCAAGCCCTGGGCGATATTGGCAACACCCTTTCACAACTGCGCGACACCGGCCGGCAGATCCAGGCCCAGCAACATGCCGCGGACATTGCCCAGCAGTCCTACGACACCGGTGTGCAGCGCTACAGCTCCGGCATCGGCAACTACTTGGATGTGCTCAGCATCGAGCAGCAATTGCTGCAGGCCCAGCGTCAGCTGGCGACGCTGAATGCCGCGCATATCGATCTGTCGATTCAATTGATGCAGGCCCTGGGTGGCGGATACGACGCCAGGAACATGGCCGCGACCACCCCCGCCCGCTCGGAATAATTTGAGGTATTTGTCATGGCCACTGCCGAAAACACTAACGCAACTGAACAACCCCAGGACAACAACCCCCGCAAACGCAAAGTGATGCTGATCGGCCTGGCGCTGATCGTCATCCTGGCGGTGGTAGGCGTGTGGGGCTGGTACGAACTTTACGGCCGCTTCAACGAGAGCACCGACGACGCCTACGTGAATGGCAACGTGGTGGAGATCACCCCGCTGGTCACCGGCACTGTGGTCAGCATCGGCGCCGATGATGGCGACCTGGTCCACGAAAGCCAGGTGCTGGTCAACTTCGACCCGAACGACGCCGCCGTCGGCCTGCAAAGTGCCCAGGCCAACCTGGCCCGCACCGTGCGCCAGGTGCGCGGCCTGTACAGCAACGTCGACGGTATGAAAGCCCAGGTCAACGCACAAAAAGCCGATGTGCAAACCGCCCAGGACAACTTCAACCGCCGTAAAACCCTGGCCCAGGGCGGGGCGATTTCCCAGGAAGAACTGTCCCACGCCCGTGACAGCCTGACCGCCGCTAAAAACGCGCTGACCAACCTTGAGCAGCAACTGAAAACCACCAACGCATTGGTGGATGACACCGTGATCTCGTCCCATCCGGACGTGCAGGCCGCCGCCGCGCAATTGCGTCAGGCCTACCTGACCAATGCGCGCAGCACCTTGATTGCACCGGTCACCGGCTACGTGGCCAAGCGCACCGTGCAACTGGGCCAGCGTGTGCAACCGGGCACCGCGTTGATGGCGGTGATCCCGCTGAACCAGCTGTGGATCGACGCCAACTTCAAGGAAACCCAGCTGCGCGACATGCGTATCGGCCAGCCAGTAGACATCGAGTCGGACATCTACGGCAGCGACGTGAAATTCAGCGGCACCATCGACAGTCTCGGTGCGGGCACGGGCAGCGCATTTGCCCTGTTGCCGGCGCAGAACGCCACCGGTAACTGGATCAAGATCGTGCAACGGGTGCCGGTGCGCATCCATATCAACGCCGATGAGTTGGCCAAGCACCCGCTGCGCGTGGGCTTGAGCACCCTGGTCAACGTCGATTTGCACGACCAGAGCGGCCCGGTCCTGGCGCAACAGGCGCCGCAGAAAGCTTCGTTCACCACCAACGTGTATGACCGCCAACTGGCTGAAGCCGACGCCATGATCACCCAGTTGATCCATGACAACAGCCTCGCCTCGCCCAAGGCTGTGCAACGCTGATGAGCAATAACGCCTCCTTCACGCCACCCAGCCTGTTGATGGCCACTATTGGCCTGTCGCTGGCGACCTTTATGCAGGTGCTCGACACCACTATCGCCAACGTGGCGTTGCCGACCATTTCCGGCAACCTGGGCGTGAGTTCGGAGCAGGGCACCTGGGTCATCACCTCGTTCGCGGTGAGCAATGCGATTGCCTTGCCACTGACCGGCTGGCTGAGCCGCCGCTTTGGCGAGGTGAAGCTGTTCCTGTGGGCGACCATCCTGTTTGTGCTGGCTTCGTTCCTCTGCGGTATTTCCACCTCGATGCCCGAGCTGATCGGCTTTCGGGTGCTGCAAGGCTTAGTCGCCGGGCCGTTGTACCCGATGACCCAGACCCTGCTGATCGCGGTCTATCCCCCGGCGAGGCGCGGCATGGCCCTGGCGTTGCTTGCGATGGTTACGGTGGTGGCGCCGATTGCCGGGCCGATCCTCGGCGGCTGGATCACCGACAGCTACAGCTGGCCGTGGATCTTCTTCATCAACGTACCGATCGGCATCTTTGCGGTGATGGTGGTGCGTTCCCAGCTGAAGAAACGCCCCGTGGTCACCAGCCATCAACCGATGGACTACGTGGGGCTGTTGAGCCTCATCGTCGGCGTCGGCGCCTTGCAGATCATCCTCGACAAGGGCAATGACCTGGACTGGTTCGAATCCAACTTCATCATCATCGGTGCGGCGATTTCGGTGATTGCCCTGGCGGTGTTCATCATCTGGGAACTCACCGACAAACACCCGGTGGTCAACCTGAAGCTGTTCGCCTACCGTAACTTCCGCATCGGCACCATTGTGCTGATCCTGGGTTACGCAGGCTTCTTCGGTATCAACCTGATCCTGCCGCAATGGCTGCAGACCCAGATGGGCTACACCGCCACTTGGGCTGGCTTGGCGGTAGCGCCGATCGGGATTCTGCCGGTGTTGATGTCGCCGTTCGTGGGCAAGTACGCGCACAAGTTCGACCTGCGCCTGCTGGCGGGCCTGGCGTTCCTGGCAATTGGCCTGAGTTGCTTCATGCGCGCCGGCTTCACCAATGAAGTGGACTTCCAGCACATCGCCCTGGTGCAGTTGTTCATGGGCATCGGCGTGGCGCTGTTCTTCATGCCGACCCTGAGCATCCTGATGTCCGACCTGCCGCCGCACCAGATTGCCGATGGCGCTGGCCTGGCCACCTTCCTGCGGACGTTGGGCGGTAGTTTTGCGGCGTCGCTGACTACTTGGATCTGGATCCGTCGGGCGGACCAGCACCATGCGTACATGAGCGAAAACATGACCACCTACGACTCCGCCACCCGCGATGCCTTGCAGGCACTGGGCGGGGCGGGGCACAAGGCGTATGCGCAGTTGGATCAGATTCTCACCAGCCAGGCGTACATGATGTCCACCGTGGACTACTTCACGTTGCTGGGGTGGATGTTCATGGGGTTGATGTTGCTGGTGTGGTTGGCGAAGCCGCCGTTTACCGCGAAGGCGGGGCCGGCAGCTTCCGGCCACTAACTGGGAGGTTGACCCTGCTTTTTTGTGGTGAGCGGGCTTGCCCCGCGCGAGGCAAGCTCGCTCACCACAAAAGAGCGAGCCGGAACGCGGTGTATCAGGCTCCGGGTAGCGCCAACTGCGGGTTTACAAAATCAAACGCCGCCAACTGAAACCCTTGCTCATCCAACTGCAATGCCCACCCTTGCTTGTCCCAATCCCCCAGCACAATGCGCTTGGCCGCCTGGTCACCAATCTGCAACTTATGAATGGCGGGGCGGTGGGTGTGGCCGTGGACCAGGGTGCGCACGCCGAACTGCTGCATCACCCGTGGCACTTCCTCGGGGGTGACATCAACAATATCGTTGGCCTTCATGCGCGTTTGCGCCCGGCTTTCGCTGCGCAGCTTGCGCGCCAACTTGTGGCGGGTGCTCAACGGAAGGTGGCGCAGGATAAACAACACAATGGGGTTGCGCAGGATGCGCCGCAGCTTCATATAGCCGACGTCGCGGGTACAGAGGCTGTCGCCGTGCATCAACAGCACGGGCTCGCCATGGAGCTGCACGACACTCGGGTCCTTGAGCAAGGTGGCACCTGCGGCTTTGCAGAACGCCTTGCCGATCAGGAAATCGCGGTTGCCGTGCATGATGAAAATCGGGGTGCCGCTGTCGCTCAGCTCGCGCAGAGCCTCGCAGATGGAGCGCTGGAAGGGCGTCATCCCATCGTCGCCAATCCAGGCTTCAAAGAAGTCCCCCAGAATGTACAACGCCTGGGCGCCTCGGGCGCGGGTGTGGAGCAGATCCAGAAACGCCCGGGTAATATCCGGGCGCTCCTCTTCCAGATGCAAATCTGAAATCAGCAATATCACCCAACGATCTCGGCTTTCTCGACGATAACGTCTTCTACCGGAACGTCCTGGTGACCGGCTTTACCGGTGGTCTGCACGCCTTTGATCTTGTCAACGACGTCCTGGCCTTCGGTCACTTTACCGAATACCGCGTAACCCCAACCCTGCACGTTCTTGCCGCTGTGGTTCAGGAAGGCGTTGTCGGCGACGTTGATGAAGAACTGCGCGGAGGCCGAATGCGGCTCCATGGTACGGGCCATGGCGACGGTGTACTTGTCGTTGGAAAGGCCGTTGTCCGCTTCGTTCTGGATGCTTGGGCGCTTGTCTTTCTTTTCTTTCATGCCAGGCTCGAAACCGCCGCCCTGGACCATGAAGTTGCCGATGACACGGTGGAAAACGGTGTTTTCGTAGTGGCCGGCGTTCACGTACTCGATGAAGTTGGCGACGGTGATCGGCGCTTTCTCGGCGTTCAGTTCGATGACGATGTCACCGTGGTTGGTGGTCAGTTTGACTTGAGTCATGTTCACTACTCTTTTCAGGGAATTCGTGGGTTTGGGTGCCTGGGCACCACAACCGGTATGGCTAAACTGCGGCCAAGGCGCGCAGTTTAGCGTGCCCTGCAGGAATTTCGAGGTGGTTTTTTACCGCCGATGCAATAAATGCAGCAGTTTTTGGCCTCGCTCTGTCAGGTACTTGACAGCATCGGCTATGATATCGCCTTTGTTTTGTCGGCCTAGCCCGGCCACGTACTTGTCTGTTCAAGGATCCTATGAGCAAGCCCACTGTCGACCCTACCTCGAATTCCAAGGCCGGACCTGCCGTCCCGGTCAATTTCCTGCGCCCGATCATCCAGGCGGACCTGGATTCGGGCAAGCACACGCAGATCGTCACCCGCTTCCCGCCAGAGCCCAACGGCTACCTGCACATCGGTCACGCCAAGTCGATCTGTGTGAACTTCGGCCTGGCCCAGGAATTCGGTGGCGTCACGCACCTGCGTTTCGACGACACCAACCCGGCCAAGGAAGACCAGGAATACATCGACGCCATCGAAAGCGACATCAAGTGGCTGGGCTTCGAATGGTCCGGCGAAGTGCGCTATGCCTCCAAATACTTCGACCAGCTGTTCGACTGGGCCGTCGAACTGATCAAGGCCGGCAAGGCCTATGTCGACGACCTGAGCCCGGAACAGGCCAAGGAATACCGTGGCACCCTGACCGAGCCGGGCAAGAACAGCCCGTTCCGCGACCGTTCGGTGGAAGAGAACCTGGACTGGTTCGCCCGCATGCGCGCCGGTGAGTTCCCGGACGGTGCCCGCGTGCTGCGCGCCAAGATCGACATGGCCTCGCCGAACATGAACCTGCGCGACCCGATCATGTACCGCATCCGCCACGCCCATCACCACCAGACCGGTGACAAGTGGTGCATTTACCCGAACTACGACTTCACCCACGGTCAGTCGGACGCCATCGAAGGCATCACGCACTCCATCTGCACCCTGGAGTTCGAAAGCCATCGCCCGCTGTACGAATGGTTCCTGGACAGCCTGCCGGTACCGGCGCACCCGCGCCAGTATGAGTTCAGCCGCCTGAACCTGAACTACACCATCACCAGCAAGCGCAAGCTCAAGCAACTGGTTGACGAGAAGCACGTCCACGGTTGGGATGACCCGCGCATGTCCACGCTGTCGGGCTTCCGTCGCCGTGGCTACACGCCGGCGTCGATCCGCAACTTCTGCGACATGGTCGGCACCAACCGTTCCGACGGCGTGGTCGATTTCGGCATGCTCGAATTCAGCATCCGCCAGGACCTCGACGCCAACGCCCCGCGCGCCATGTGCGTGCTGCGTCCGTTGAAAGTCGTGATCACCAACTACCCGGAAGATCAGGTCGACAACCTTGAGTTGCCGCGTCATCCGCAAAAAGAAGAACTCGGCGTGCGCAAGCTGCCGTTCGCCCGTGAAATCTACATCGACCGCGATGACTTCATGGAAGAGCCGCCAAAAGGCTACAAGCGCCTGGAGCCCAATGGCGAAGTGCGCCTGCGCGGCAGCTACGTGATCCGTGCCGATGAAGCAATCAAGGACGCCGATGGCAACATCGTCGAACTGCGTTGCTCGTACGATCCGGACACCCTGGGCAAGAACCCTGAAGGCCGTAAGGTCAAGGGCGTGATCCACTGGGTGCCAGCGGCGGCCAGCATTGAGTGCGAAGTGCGCCTGTACGATCGCCTGTTCCGCTCGCCGAACCCGGAAAAGGCCGAAGACAGCGCCAGCTTCCTGGACAACATCAACCCTGACTCCCTGCAAGTACTCACTGGTTGTCGTGCCGAGCCATCGCTTGGCGACGCACAGCCGGAAGACCGTTTCCAGTTCGAGCGCGAAGGTTACTTCTGCGCGGATATCAAGGACTCGAAACCAGGTCGCCCGGTATTCAACCGTACCGTGACCTTGCGTGATTCGTGGGGCCAGTGATTCTCTAAGGAAGCCGTTGTGCTAACGATCTACAACACACTCAGCAAGACCAAAGAAGTCTTCAAGCCGCTGGATGGCAACAAGGTGCGCATGTACGTGTGCGGCATGACCGTGTACGACTATTGCCACATCGGCCACGGCCGCAGCATGGTTGCCTTCGACCTGGTGACCCGCTGGTTGCGTTTCAGCGGCTATGACTTGACCTACGTGCGCAACATCACCGACATCGACGACAAGATCATCAACCGCGCCAACGAAAACGGCGAGTCGTTCGACGCGCTGACCGAGCGCATGATCGCCGCGATGCACGAGGACGAGGCCCGCCTCAACATCCTCAAGCCGGACATGGAGCCGCGTGCCACGGACCACATCCCTGGCATGCACGCGATGATCCAGACCCTGATCGACAAGGGTTACGCCTACGCCCCAGGCAATGGCGACGTGTACTACCGCGTCGCCAAGTTCATGGGCTACGGCAAACTGTCGCGCAAGAAAATCGAAGACCTGCGCATTGGCGCACGCATTGAAGTCGACGAAGCCAAGCAGGATCCGCTCGACTTCGTGCTGTGGAAAGCCACCAAGCCCGGCGAGCCGAGCTGGGAGTCGCCATGGGGCGCCGGTCGTCCGGGCTGGCACATTGAGTGCTCGGTGATGTCCACCTGCTGCCTGGGCGAGACCTTCGACATTCATGGCGGCGGCAGCGACCTGGAGTTCCCGCACCACGAAAACGAAATCGCCCAGAGCGAAGCCGCCACCGGCAAGACCTACGCCAACGCCTGGATGCACTGCGGCATGATCCGCATCAATGGCGAGAAGATGTCCAAGTCCTTGAACAACTTCTTCACCATTCGCGACGTGCTGGAAAAGTACCATCCAGAGGTTGTGCGTTACCTGCTGGTGTCGAGCCACTACCGCAGCGCCATCAACTACTCGGAAGACAACCTCAAGGACGCGAAGGGCGCCCTGGAGCGGTTCTACCATGCGTTGAAAGGCCTGCCTTCGGTTGCCCCAGCGGGCGGCGAGGCCTTCGTGGCACGGTTTACCGAAGTCATGAATGACGACTTCGGCACACCGGAAGCCTGCGCGGTGCTGTTCGAGATGGTGCGCGAGATCAACCGTTTGCGTGAGAGCGATCTCGACGCGGCGTCGGGTCTGGCGGCGCGCTTGAAAGAGCTGGCCAGCGTGCTGGGCGTGTTGCAGATGGAAGCTGATGACTTCCTGCAAGCCGGCGCTGAAGGGCGTGTGGATGCGGCTGAAGTGGATGCGCTGATTCAGGCGCGTCTGACTGCTCGCGCTAACAAAGACTGGGCGGAATCCGACCGCATCCGCGACCAACTGACCGCCATGGGCGTGGTGTTGGAAGACGGGAAGGGTGGGACGACCTGGCGGTTGGCTGATCAGGTTTGATCGGTAAACGCTGAATGAAAACGCCCCGACTGGTTCGGGGCGTTTTTTTTGGACGCGGGCTTGGCCTCAATGCTTACTATCTACGTCATACCTGCTCTGAACAAACCCATTGTCCGACACGTAGGTTCCGACATGGCGCAGCTCATGCCCACTGCCAACCTGGCTGAACAGTGGAATACCTTGCCCCAGCAAAACCGGGATACGGGTAATGATCAGCTCATTGATCAGACCGGCTTCAAGAAACGCCTGGATTGTCTGCCCACCGTCGATATACAGATGTTTCATGCCTCGTTCGGCTAACGTCGCAACTAATGTGGTCACGTCTCCCGCCATGACCTCAACCTTGCCTTCCAGATGCGCCGGGATTTCCAGTTGCTGGTGAGACAGGACAATGACCGGCGTACCCTCATAGGGCCACTCGGGAAAGGACAGGACTTTCTCCAGGGTTTTGCGACCCATTACCAGTGCATCGACCGTGGCGATGAAGCTTTCATAGGTCACACCCTTCAACTCGGCGGTTTCATACGCGGGTTGGTGCAACCATTCGATATCACCGTCCGAGCGGGCAATGAAACCGTCGACGCTGGCAGCGATAAAGACTGAGCATTTGATATCCATCGCGAAAACTCCTTTTTGTGCGCTTGGACGCTAATGTTAATTTAATCCGCCCATGCAAAAACCGAATGTCGAAGAAATAACCCTGACGCCCTTTCTGCAGTGCGAGGATGTATGCGAAGTTGGTTGATCCGTTACCGTTACGCAATCATGTTCTGGGTGTGCTTCGGCGTTTTCCGTACCTCCCTGGCCGATTGGAATCCGATCCCCTCCGGCTCCATGCGCCCGACCTTGCTGGAGGGCGATGTGGTGCTGGTCAACCGCGTGGCCTATGACCTCAAGGTGCCGCTCACCGATATTTCCCTGGCCAAGCTCGACAACCCCCAGCGCGGCGATGTGGTGACGTTTTCATCGCCCAAGGATGGCATACGCCTGATCAAGCGTATCGTCGGTATTCCCGGTGACACCCTGGAAATGAAAGACGAGGTGCTGTGGGTCAACGACGTGCCGGCCACCTACAGTGATGCCCAGGACATCAGCGAGCCCATCGTGCCCGGCCATACGGTGCCAGGGATCAAGCTGAACGAGCTGGCGGCCAACCGTCAGCGCACGGTGCAGTTCATGCCGACAGTGCGGGCGTTGCGCAATTTTGGCCCGGTCACTGTGCCGGCTGACAGTTACTTCATGCTGGGGGACAACCGCGATAACAGCGATGACTCCCGGTATATCGGTTTTGTGCCGCGCCGGTTGTTGATCGGGCGCGCGCATCACATTTTGGCATCAGCGCAGATCCTGGATCACTGGATGCCACGCCTGAACAGATTTGGCGCGCCGATTCTCTGACTACGGGTTCGCGGCCAGCGCTCGGATTGCAAACACTGCGATATTGCCCAACTGCTCCACGGTGGCACCGCCCTTGCCGGCGATTTTCATGCCGCTGAGGGAGGCCATCAGAAAATCGCAGGCACCCGATAAATCGGTGCCGGGGGCCAACTCTCCCTGCTCCCGTGCACGCCCTAAGGCGCGCTCCAGCGCATCGCGCAAGCGTTCGGCGCTGTGGGTGGTGAGTCGGTTGATTTCTTCGTCTTCCTGGCCGAATTCGCAGATGGCATTGACTCCCATGCAGCCCGCGGTGCCTTCGCGCAAGGCGCGGGTGGCGAAGGATTGCAAGGTGTCGTGAATGGCCTGCAGCGGCGTCTGGCCCTGGTTGAGGCGCCCGATCAGATCGTCAACACCATTGCGCTGATACTCGGCCATGGACTGCAAGTACAACTGACGTTTGTCGCCGAACGTGTTGTACATGCTTTGGCGACTGAGCCCCATGGCCTGCATCAGTTCCTCGGTGGACGCTGCAGCGAAGCCCTTGTCGCAGAACACACGTATGGCCTGTTGCAGCACCTGGTCGCGGTCGAATGCTCTGGGTCTTGCCATGGGGTACCTCTGCAAATGAAGGATCAGGCCAGGTAACCACCGTCGATGGTCAGGCTGGCACCGGTGACAAAGGCGGCTTCCTCGGACGCGAGGTAGGCAACCATACCAGCGATGTCGTCGGCGGTGCCCAGGCGACCCAGCGGGACCAGGCTTTTGACCAGGTCGGAATGCGGTCCGTCGGCGGGGTTCATGTCGGTGCTGGTCGGGCCGGGCTGGACGTTATTGACGGTGATCCCACGTGGGGCAAAATCAATGGCCAGGCCGCGAATCATACCGGCGATCGCAGCCTTCGTCATGCTATAGACACTGGCACCCGGAAAGCCTGAACGTTGCGCCACTACACTGCCAACGGTGATGATGCGATCACCGCTGTGCATGACCGCAGAACTGGCTTTGGCCGCCGCAAATGCCGCACGGACGTTCACCGCAAACATGCGGTCGAAGTCTTCCAGGCTGAACTCATCGACGGTACCGCGCAGCAGGATACCGGCGTTGTTGACCAGGATATTCAAGGCGCCAAAACGCTTCATGGTATGCGCCACCGCGCGCTCGATTGCTGCCACATCAGCGCTGTCAGCCTGGATGGCCAGGGCGTTGCCGCCTTGGCTTTCGATCTGGCTGACAAGCGTATCTGCCTTTGCGCTGGAAGAAGAATAAGTGAAAGCCACCGCAGCGCCTTCGGCGGCGAGACGGCGAACGATGGCTTCGCCGATACCGCGGGAACCGCCGGTGACCAAGGCGACTTTGCTGTGGAATCGAGAGAGTTGAGCAGTCATGGTGATGCCTGTATTAGTGGATTAATTAATCCACTAAACCCTATCAAGCCTCTTAGAGCGCGCCAAGCTATTTTTGGATTAATTAATCTTTAACTGGGTTGTCCCTTGCTCATCGCCTGTGCCCTCCTGAAGCCAGATACTTACTTTTGAGTGAGCCCATTACCTTTTCGTGCGTTCTTGTGGCCTGTCCACCACGTTCCTATCCTGGGATCTTCGTTTACTCAGGAGGAGTTTTCATGAGCTTTGATCTCGGACTGACAGGCCTTCGCGCGCTGGTCACCGGCGGCACCAAGGGCATCGGTACGGCGGTGGTTGCCGTGTTGCAGGAACAGGGCGCCCAGGTGATTTCAGTCGCGCGTTCGGCGGCGGGTACGCCACCCGAGGGCGTGCATTTCATTGCCGCCGACCTGGGCACTGCGGCCGGTTGTGCCAGCGCCACCGAGGCGGTGAAGGCGCAGTTTGGCGGTGTGGATATCATCGTCAATGTCCTCGGCGGTTCCAGTGCGCCAGGTGGTGGTTTTGCAGTGCTCGATGATGAGCAGTGGATGAATGCGCTAGGCCAGAACCTGATGGCGGCGGTGCGGGTGGATCGGGCGTTGTTACCGGGGATGGTCGAGCGCGGGGCCGGGGTGATCATTCATGTCACGTCGATCCAGCGGGAGCTGCCGTTGCCGGAATCGACCACGGCCTATGCCGCTGCCAAGGCGGCGCTGGCGACGTACAGCAAGAGCCTGTCGAAAGAAGTGACACCCAAGGGCGTGCGGGTGGTGCGGGTTTCGCCGGGCTGGGTGGAGACAGACGCTGCGGTCGCGTTGGCAGAGCGTCTGGCAGATGAGGCGGGCACGGATTACGAAGGCGGCAAGCAGATCATCATGCAAGCGCTGGGCGGCATTCCGCTGGGCCGGCCGGCCAAGCCTCAGGAAGTGGCGGACTTGATCGCGTTCCTGGTCTCGCCCCGCGCCGGGTCGATCAGTGGCACCGAGTACGTGATCGACGGCGGCACCGTGCCCACGGTCTAGATCGCAGGCTTGGCGGCCTGCCATTTGAGCAGGCCATCCAGCACCGGGCACAGGCTCTGGCCCCATTCGGTCATGCGGTATTCCACTTTAGGCGGCACCACCGGGTAGACGGTGCGCTGCACCAGGCCATCGGCTTCAAGCTGGCGCAGTTGTTGGGCGAGCATCTTCTGCGAGATCTCCGGGATCAGCCGCTCAAGGTCGGAATAACGCTGCACCTGGCCGCCGAACAGATGAAACAGGATGATCAATTTCCAACGCCCGCCGAGCCAGGCGAGGGTGGTCTCGACGTCGGCTGCGGCGGTGGCGGGGGTGTAGGTTTTGCTCATCGCATACGTCCTTAGGACATGTCTGAAAGTTTCCATTTGTTTTGACGCCCGCCCCATCCTGGCTTTAGATGGTCGCCACGACCCAACTGGCGGAGATTCAAATGGAATGTATTTTCTGCAGCATTGTTCGAAAAACTTCCCCGGCGCACATCCTGTGGGAAGACGACCAGCATATGGCATTTTTGTCGATCTTCCCCAACACGCCGGGTTTCAGCGTGGTGATTCCCAAACAGCATTACGGCAGCTATGCGTTTGCGCAGTCGGATGATGTGTTGGCCGGGCTCGCGATAGCGGCGAAGAAGACCGCGTTGCAGATCGACCGGGCGTTTCCCGATGTGGCGCGCACGGGGCTGATCATGGAGGGGTATGGCGTGGACCATCTGCATGCGAAGTTGTTTCCCATGCATGGCACCGGTTCGGACAGCGGGTTCAAACCGTTGAGTTCGAAAGTGGACAAGTTTTTCGAAGCGTATGAAGGCTATATCTCGTCCCATGATCATGGGCGGGCGGATGATGCGCAGCTGGCGGAATTAGCCGCGCATATCAGGTCCTTCGACCCAGTGCTCAGGGCGTAGGCGTCGGGCGTTTTTGTGGTGCGTGGATCTTCCGGTATTCATTCGGGCTGACGCCCAGGCGCCTCACGAATGCACGCCGGAAACCGTCTACGTTGGCGTAACCGACCTGGTCGGCTAGGCGCTTCAGGGAAACCTCGGCCCCTTCAATCAAATGCCTGGCACCATCGATGCGGGCCCGCTCGACGAACTCGGCTGGGGTTTGCCCCGCGTCAGCCTTGAATACCCTGGCGAAATTGCGTTCGCTCATGCCTGCCTGCCGGGCCAGCAGCGGCACGCTGAGGTCAGTCGCGAGATGGTCGATGATGTAATGCTGGATATCACGAATTGTGCTGCGCTCGGCGGACTGGGCTGCTAATTGGGCGCTGAACTGCGATTGCCCGCCGGGGCGCTTGAGGTACATCACCAATTCTCTGGCCACGCACAACGCCAGGTCACGGCCGTGATCCTCTTCCACCAGGGCCAGCGCCAGATCCATGCCAGCGGTGATGCCTGCGGATGTATACAGGTTGCCATCGCGAATGAAGATGCTGTCGGCGTCGACCTCAATGTCCGGGTATTGGCGGGCCAGGGCCGCGCACGAATTCCAGTGGGTGGTGGCCCTGCGACGGGCCAGCAAGCCTGCAGCCGCCAACACAAACGCACCGCTGCACACCGAGCCGACACGGCGTGCTTTACCTGCTTGATCACGCACCCAGCGCAGTACGCGCAGGTCACCGGTGATGTCGGCAATTGCCGGGCTGCCGGCGATAAGCAAGGTATCGACCGGGGTGTCGTAGGTGTCGATGCAACCATCCGTCTCTACGCGTAGGCCGCTTGTGCCCTTGATTGGGCCTGGCTGGACACCCACAACGGATATCCGATAGGCGCGAGGTTTGCCCAGCTGTCTTGCCGCTTCGGCGAATACATCCGTGGGGCCCACAAGGTCAAGCATTTGTATGCGCGGAGGCGCCAGGAGACCTATCTTCATTGTATTGCCTGTCAAGGCTGTAAATTTGGCTGAAAACGTCGGCAGTTGATGATTGTTGCCATTTTTTGACTGGTTGAAAATAGCGTCCACGTCTTTCCAGTCAATTGAGTGCATCATGAGTTATAGCAAACTGTCCATGGCCAAGCCTGTCGAGGCGAGTCAAGGCGCCGGCTCCATCAAAAATCTTCCCATCAACCTGTTCGGCAGCGTCATGGGCCTGGCAGGCCTGAGCCTGGCCTGGAGACTTGCCAGCCCAGGATTGGGCCAGGCCAGTTTCGCGGGTGAAATCATTGCTGAGTTCATTGGCTTGCTGTCGGCGTTGGTGTTTGTCGTACTGGCCCTGGGCTATATCACCAAGTGGGTCAAATTCCCCGACGCGGTGAGCGCTGAGTTTGCCCACCCGGTCGCCGGCAACTTCTTTGGCACCGTGACCATTGCACTGCTGTTGCTTAGCGCAGTGGCCGCACCCTACAGCGTGTTGTTGAGCGAAGTGATGTGGACGCTCGGCAGCGTACTGACGGTGTTGCTCGCATTCATCGTCGTATTTCGGTTGCTCGCGGGTGACCGGGATGCCTCGCTTGCCGTGCCAGCCTGGTTGATTCCTGGTGTGGCGGCATTGGACATTGCGGTGACGGGCGCCCATATGCCCATGGCCTGGGCCAACGAACTCAACCTCTTCGCGATCGCGTTGGGCAGTGTGATGGCGGTGGTGTTGTTCAACCAGATTTTTGCCCGTCTGATTCATGAGCCCGCCATGGCCAAGGGCATGACCCCTTCACTGATGGTGATGGTGGCGCCGTTTGCGGTAGGGTTCCTGGCCTACGTGAACGTGTTCGGTGTGATCGATCACTTCGCCAGCCTGCTCTTCTATTTCGGCTTGTTTTTGTTTGTTGTCCTGGCGTTCAAGGTGTTTCGAAACGCAGCGCCTTTCTCACCTGCGTGGTGGGCGATCAGTTTTCCCATCGCTGCATTGAGTAATGCTGCCTTGAAATATGCCGATGCGAAGCAGAGCGTGTTCCTGATGGTGATTGCTTACGGGCTGGTGGTTTTCTTGACGATTGCCTTGGCCATCTTGTTCGCCAAGACCCTGAAAATGCTGTTCGACGGTCGCTTGTTGATGAGCTGACCCTGAGTGGGCGCGGGCCAGCCCGCGCCTATTGCAGATTTTCGCTACGACGGCTGCTGACCTCCGCCGGCACATCATCCCCCGCCATGCGCTTACGGAACAACGCCGTACGCGCCAGCAACAACGTGGTCACCGGCACCGTGATCGACAACAAGATCGGAATCAACCACCCGTGCAACACCGGGCCGGACTTGAGCACCGAAAAGTAGATGATCGACGCTAGCGCCACACACCACGCCCCCAACGTCGAAGCCAATGCCGGCGGGTGCATGCGCTGGAAGAAGTCCTTCATCCTTAGCAAGCCGATCGCGCCAATCAATGCAAACACACTGCTCAACACCAGCAGCACGGCCACGATGACTTCCATCCATAACGGCATCATTCAATCACCTCCCCACGCAGCAGGAATTTCGCCAGGGCAAACGAGCCCACGAAGCCGAACAGCGCAATCAGCAGCGCCGCTTCAAAGTAGGTGTCACTGGCGTAGCGAATGCCCAACACCAGCATCATCAGCATCGCCAGGATGTACAGGTAGTCCAGCGCCAATACCCGGTCCTGGGCCGATGGGCCTTTGAACAGACGGATCAGCGTCAGCACCATGGCCAGTGAGAACAGGAACAGGCTGAGCAGGATCGCATTGGAGAGCAGGGCGCTCATTCGAAGATCTCCATCAGGGGCCGTTCGTAGGTGGTCTTGAAGTGCTCGATGAAGGATGCTTCATCCTCCAGGTCAAACACGTGCAAGAGCAGGATGCTACGGTCCAGCGCCAGTTCCGACCAGATGGTGCCGGGCACCACGGTGGTGATCATCGACAACGCCGCCAGGCCGTTGGCGTCGCGCAGGTCCAGGGGGATCTTGATGAAGCGCGAACGCGGTGGACGGGAGCTGCAGATCAGCACGCCCCAGGCCACTTGCAGGTTGGAGATGATCACATCGCGGCCCACCAGGAAGAACAGGCGAATGATCACCCCAGGGCGGCGAATGCGGATCGGCAACGGCCGCAGCGTCGCCATCATCAGCGGCGCCAGAAAACCCAGCAGCGCGCCCAGCAGCAGGTTGCCGGGGCTCACGGACAGGTTGAGCACCAGCCACAACAGCCACAACGCCAGCGACAACCACGGAGCAGGGAACAGACGCTTCATGGCTGCACCTCCAGCGCGGCGGCCTTGGCTTCAGGGCTCGGCACCGGGCGCGTGGCCATCACCGCCATCACGTAGTGTTCCGGGTTGTTCAGGCTGACGGCCGTGTCCTGGGTGTAGCGCATCAGCGGCTCGGCCTTGAAAGTCAGCAGGATGCTCAGGCCCAGCAGGAAGAAGATCGGCAGGCACTCGTAGCGACGCAGCAGCGGCGAAGGGCGCTCTTCCGGGGTCCAGAAACGCTGGATGCCGAGGCGGGCGAAGGCGATCAACGAGGCCAGGCCCGAGAGGATCAACAACGCGACCAAGCCCCAGGCTGCCGGGCGGATCGGCGCGTCAACGCTGACGCCCAGGCCCAGCGGATTGACCAGTGCACTCAACAGGCTGAGCTTGCCGATAAAACCGGACAGCGGCGGCATGCCGATGATCAGCAGTCCGCAGGCGATAAAACTCAAGCCCAGGAAGGCCATGGTCCAGGGAATCACCTGGCCGACCACGGCTTGCTGTTCATCATCCAGGTTCACGCCGGGGCGCGGGTGCAGCGATTCCATGGCTTTGGGCAGCGCATCGATCTCTTCATCCAGCGGCAGGTCGTTGGCCGAGCGCGAACGCTCGATCAGTTCGGCCAGCAAGAACAGCGCGCTCAATGCCAGTGTCGAGCTGACCAGATAAAACAGCGCCCCCGCCGTCAGGCTTGGCTGAGCAAAACCCACGGCTGACAGCAAGATCCCCGCCGACACCAGAATGCTCAAGCTGGCCATACGTTCCAACCGCTGCGCCGCCACCATCGCCAGCCCGGCGCAGATGATGGTCGCCATGCCTCCATACACCAGCCAGTCGCCGCCAAACAGCGCCGAGGCTCCGGCCTGGCCGGAGAACAGCAGGGTCCACAGGCGCAGCACGGTGTACACGCCGACCTTGGTCATGATCGCGAACATCGCCGCCACCGGCGCACTCGCCGAAGAATAGGCGGGCGCCAGCCAGAAGTTCAGCGGCCACATGCCGGCCTTGGCCAGGAACGCCGTCGCCAGGATCGCCGCACCAGCGTGCAACAGGCCACGATCCGCCTCCGGCACCAGCGGGATCTTCAACGCCAGGTCAGCGAAGTTCAGCGTGCCAGTCACCCCGTAGATCATCGCCGCGCCAATCAAAAACAGCGACGATGCGAGCAGGTTGATCGCAATGTAATGCAGCCCCGCCGACACTCGCGCCCGGCCCGAGCCGTGCAGCATCAAGCCATAGGACGCCGCCAGCAGCACCTCGAAGAATACGAACAGGTTGAACAGGTCGGCGGTCAGGAAGGCGCCATATAGACCCATCATCTGCACCTGGAACAACGCATGGAAACTGGTGCCCGCGCGGTCCCAGCGGGCCATGGCGAACAGCAGCGCACTCACGCCGATGATGCCGGTGAGTACCAGCATCAGCGCCGACAACTGATCCATCACCAACACGATGCCAAACGGCACTTGCCAGTTGCCGGGCAGGTACACGCCAATCGAGCCGGGGCCGCCTTTTTGCGTCCAGTACAGCAGCAAAACGGCGATGCCCAGGCCGATCATGCTGGAGAACAGGTTGATGCGCGCCTTGAGCGGACGGTGCTTCTCGCCGAGCATCAGCATCAATGCGGCGGTGAGCAACGGCAGCAGGATCGGCGCGACGATCATTTGATTCATCCACGTCATTCCTTGGGCTCCCGGCCGTCCACATGGTCCGTGCCGGTCAAGCCACGGGAGGCGAGCAGCACCACCAGGAACAAGGCGGTCATGGCGAAGCTGATCACGATGGCCGTCAGCACCAACGCCTGGGGCAGGGGATCTGTGTAGTTGAGCAAGTCTTGCGGCACGCCGTCCTTGATGATCGGCTCCTTGCCGATAAACAGGCTGCCCATGCTGAAAATGAACAGGTTGACCCCATACGACAACAGGCACAGGCCCATCACCACCTGGAAGGTCCTTGGCCGCAGGATCAGCCAGACGCCGGAGGCCGCCAGGACCCCAATGGCAATTGCGATGACTTCTTCCATCAGGCGGCTCCTTCCGTAGCGGCAACCACTTTGGCCTGGTTGCTCGGTTTATGGGCCCGCACGGACTGGTGACCGAGGGCGGTGAGCATCAGCAGCGTCGAGCCGACGACCATGGCGTACACGCCGACGTCGAAGAACAGTGCGCTGGCGATGTGGATGTCGCCGAGCAGCGGCAGGCTGAAATGCCAGGTGTGGGTGGTGAGGAATGGATACCCGGCAAACAGTGCGCCGAGACCGGTCAACGTTGCCGAGAACAGCCCGAAGCCCATCCAGCGCATCGGCCGCAGGCTCATCTGTGCCTCGACCCACTGCGTACCCGCGACCATGTATTGCAGGATAAACGCCACCGACATCACCAGCCCGGCGACAAACCCGCCGCCCGGTTGGTTGTGGCCGCGCATGAACAGGTAGAACGACACCACCAGCGCAATCGGCAGCAGCAGGCGCACCAGCACCGCCGGCACCATCATGAAGCCCAGGGCGGTGTCGCTGGCCTGGCGTGGGTTGACCAGGTCGGTGGCCACGTCCGGCGCCAACTGGCGCTGTTGGGCGGGCAGTTGCATGCTTTCCTTGGAGGGGCGGAAGCGGCGCAACAGGGCGTACACCGTCAGCGCCACTGCGCCGAGCACGGTGATTTCACCCAGGGTATCGAAGCCCCGGAAGTCCACCAGCATCACGTTCACCACATTGCTGCCGCCGCCTTCGGGCAGGGCACGGCTTAAGTAGAACGAGGAAATGTCGTTGGGCGTCTGGCGCGTCAGCATCGCGTAGGACAGCAGCGCCATGCCGCCGCCGACCACGGTCGACAACAGGAAGTCGCGCAGGCGCCGGATGCGCGCCTTGCGCAAGGAGCTTGGCAGTGGCGACACTTCTTCGATTCGCCGTGGCAGCCAGCGCAGGCCGAGCAGGATCAGCACCGTGGTCACTACCTCGACGACCAACTGGGTCAGCGCCAGGTCCGGCGCCGAGAACCACACAAAGGTCACGCAGGTCATCAGGCCGCACACGCTGACCATGGTCAGGGCCGCCAGCCGGTGGTACTTGGCTTGCCAGGCGGCACCGAGGGCACAGGCAATCGCCAGCAGCCACAGGGTCACGAATACTATGGAACCGGGGATCTTCGGCCGGTCGCCCCAACTGAGGCCACTGTTGAGCATCGGGATCATGCCGCCGATCACCGCCACCAACACCAGCAGGAACAACTGGGTCTGCAGGCGCTTGGTGCTGATGCGTTTCTCGATCTTGCGCACCCCGCGCATCATCACCACCAGGCTGCGCTCGAAGCCGCGCTTGCCGTTGAAGTAACTGATGATAGGCGGGTATTTGAAGCGGCCTAGCTTGAGTTGCTTGCGCAGCAGCAGATACAGAACGACGCCAGCGGACATGGCCACCAGGCTCATGATCATCGGCGCGTTCCAGCCGTGCCAGATCGCCAGGCTGTACTCCGGCAGCACGCCGCCGACGACAGGCAAGGCGGCAGCGGCGAGGATCGAACCGACCACCTGGGCCGGGAAAATCCCCACCAGCAGGCAGGTGAACACCAGCAGCTCCACCGGCGCACGCATCCAGCGAGGGGGCTCGTGGGGCGTGTGCGGCAGGTTGGTGGCGGTGGGGCCAAAGAACACATCAATGGTAAAGCGCAGCGCGTAGACCACGCTGAATGTACCGGCGACCGTCGCGATCACCGGCAGGGCAAATTCCACCCAGGCGGTGGAGGAGATGAACACGGTTTCGGCGAAGAACATCTCTTTGGACAGGAAGCCGTTGAGCAACGGCACCCCGGCCATGGACGCACTGGCAACCATCGCCAGGGTCGCGGTAAAGGGAATCAAGCGGACCAGGCCACTGAGCTTGCGAATGTCGCGGGTGCCGCTTTCGTGGTCGATGATGCCTGCGGCCATGAACAACGAGGCCTTGAACGTGGCGTGATTGAGGATGTGGAACACGGCTGCAACGGCGGCCAGTGGGCTGTTGAGGCCCAGCAATAAGGTGATCAAGCCAAGGTGGCTGATGGTGGAATAGGCCAGCAGGCCCTTGAGGTCGTTTTGAAAGATCGCGCAGTAAGCGCCGAGAAGCAGGGTAATCGCGCCGGCACCGCCGACGATATAGAACCATTCTTCGCTGCCAGACAGCGACGGCCACAGGCGGGCCAACAGGAACACGCCGGCCTTCACCATCGTTGCCGAATGCAGGTACGCCGACACCGGCGTGGGCGCCGCCATTGCGTGAGGCAGCCAGAAGTGGAACGGGAACTGCGCGCTTTTGCTCAAGGCACCGATCAGCACCAGAGCCAGCATGACCGGGTACAGCGAGTGCGCGCGAATCTGATCGCCCGCTGCCAGCACCTGGTCCAAGTCGTAGCTGCCGACTATATGCCCCAGCAACATCACGCCCGCCAGCAGGCACAAGCCGCCCGCGCCGGTGACCATCAACGCCATGTACGCGCCGCGTCGCGCGTCGGCGCGGTGGTGCCAATAGCCGATCAGCAGGAACGAGAACAGGCTGGTCAGTTCCCAGAAGAACACGATCTGGACCAGGTTGCCGGAAATCACCAGCCCGAGCATGGCGCCCATGAACGCCAGGAAAAACGCGAAGAAGCGCGGCACCGGGTCGTCCGGTGACATGTAATAGCGCGCATACAACGACACCAGCGTGCCGATGCCCAGCACCAGCATCGAGAACAGCCAGGCAAACCCATCCATGCGCAGCACGAAGTTCAGCCCGAGGCTGGGCAACCACATGAATTCTTCGCGGATCACGCCACCATGGGCGATCTGGGGGTAGAGCAGGGCGACTTGAATGGTGCCGACCAGGGCCACAAGGCCGGCCAGCAGGGATTCGGTGTTACGTGCATTGTGCGGCAGCAAGGCCGCCAGACAGCTGCCAGCGAACGGCAGAAGCAGTAGAACTATCAGGGACATAGGCTTCTAATCTGCGGGAGTTTGGGATGCATCATACGTGCCGCTTTCTCGATCACCAAACGGCAAGATGTGGCAGGATCCTACAAGGTAGGCCGAAAACTCCCATTTGGCATTGTTTCAATGCCCCGCTTAGCCCTGATGTTCCTGCTCCAGCTCATTGTCCACTGCAAGCGCCTTTTGTGCCTTGGTCTTCATTTCACTGACAATCACCGCCGCCACAATCAACGCCGCGCCCAGCATCGCAATCGGCGGGAAGCGCTCCCCGGCGATCCGTCCCACCACGCCTGCCCACACCGGCTCACCGGCATAAATCAACGTGGCTCGGGTGGGCGAAACGCTTTGCTGGGCCCAATTCATCGCGACCTGGATCACTGCACTGGTCAAACCCAGGCCCACCGCACTGAACAGCAGCAGCCACGAGAACCCCGGCAAGGCCTCGCCCATCGGCACCACCATCAGGAACGACAGCAACGAGGCCGTGGCCAGTTGCACCACGGTCACCCGGCGCACATCCACCTGCCCGGCAAAGGCGCTGATCAGGATGATTTCAGCGGCAATCGCGACGGCGCCGATCAAGGTGGCGATTTCGCCAGGGCTGAAATTCAGTGAAGCGCCCGCTGGCCCGGTCAGCAGCATCAAGCCGGTAAACGCCAGCATGATCCCAATGCTCGGCATCAGGCCTGGACGGCGTCCCAGCACCATCCACTGCAGCAACGGCACGAACGGTACATACAACGCCGTGATAAACGCCGATTGGCTGCTCAGGATCGTCTGCAAGCCAATGGTTTGCAGCCCGTAGCCAAACATGATCGCTACGCCGATGAATACGCCGGCCTTCAACTCGAACAGCGTCAGGTCACGCAACGTGCGCAAGGAAAAGAACCCCACCACGATGGCGGCGGCGGCAAATCGCAAACCGACGAAAAACATCGGCCCGCTGACGGCCATCGCGTGTTGCACCAGCAAAAAGGTGCCGCCCCAGATCATGGTGATCACCACCAGGATGCATTCGGCTTTGCTGAAACGGTTGAAACGCGAAGGGGAGTTCGGGGTGGTCATGGCGGCTCGGTCTTGCAAGGGAAAGGCACGGACCGCACAATGCGCCGCACGCTGGGCAGTATACTGCGCACACCCACCCATTGAGCAATATAGTGCACAAAGAAAACCCACAACGGGCCTCGGTCCTGCAGCACGTCAGCCAAAACGTTCGTCGCCTGCGCCATGCCGCCGACCTGAGCCAGACCGCGCTTTCGGAAAAATCCGGGGTCAGCCGGCGCATGCTGGTGGCCATTGAGGCAGGGGAGAAGAACGTCAGCCTGTCCACCCTCGACCGCGTGGCTGAAGCGTTGGACGTGGCGTTCAGTGACCTGATCCAGGCGCCGGATGCCCCCGACCACAGCCGCATCAACGAACTGGCCTGGGCCGGCGAAATTCCCGGCAGCAAGGCGGTGCTGCTGGCCAAGGCCACGGCGCGGCGTGAGGTCGAATTGTGGGAGATGCAACTGGAACCGGGCGATCGCTACAGCCCCGATCCCGACCCGGAAGGCTGGAGCGTGCAACTGTTCGTGTTCGAAGGCTGCCTCACCCTGCTGGTGGGCGAGGAAGAAAAACACGTCGCCGCCGGCGAGTTTTACATGTTCGCCAGCCGCCACGTGCATGGCTATTGCAATGACGGCGATGTGCCTGTGCGGTTTGTGCGCAACGTGGTGATCTAACTGTTCGCCCGGCAACAGTGGATGGACACTTTGCTGCTTTGAAATGCGCCCTGTTGCGCTGAATGACCAGCAAATCGCTGATTTTATTGGCGATTAAATTCAGGCACGACTCCTGCAATCACTCCAGTATCCCCTCGGAGCCTGGAGTCGGCCCATGTCAGCCCACCCTCAACACCCTGCCCATATCATCCGCTCGGACGCGGAAGCCATCGAGGTCGCCACGCGCCTGGCTGCACGGTTCGCGGTCGACGCCAGCGCGCGCGACCGTGAGCGTCGCCTGCCGGTGGCCGAACTCGACGAATTCTCGGCCAGCGGCTTGTGGGGCATCACCATTCCCAAGGCTTATGGCGGTGCTGAGGTGTCGTATGTGACAGTGGCCGAGGTGATCAAACTGATCTCCGCCGCCGACCCCTCCCTGGGGCAGATTCCGCAGAACCACCTCGGTGTCGTCGACATTCTGCTGCAGACGGCCACGGAGGCACAAAAGCAGTACTACTTCGGCAAAGTCCTCCAAGGCTATCGCTTCGGCAATGCCTTCTCCGAAGCCAAGAGCAAGAACGCCGGCACCTTCGACACGCAGATCCGTTTCCACGGCGACACCGCGCAAATCAACGGCGAGAAGTTCTACTGCACCGGCGCGTTGTTCGCCCACATCGTGCCCACCGTCGGTAATAACGAAAAAGACCAGGCGTTCATCGCCTTCATCGAACGCGATGCCCAAGGCCTGAGTGTGATCGACAGCTGGGACGGCTTCGGCCAGCGCACCACCGCCAGCGGCGGCGTGACTCTCGACGGTGTGACCGTCCCCGTCAGCGCGGTGATCCCCGCCCACCAGGCCTTCGATCAACCCACCGCCAACGGCCCGATTTCACAGATCATCCAGGCAGCCGTCGACACCGGCATCGCCCTGGGCGCCCTTGAACAGGCCAAGATCTACGCACGCCAGGCGCGGCCGTGGATCGACAGCCAACAGGATCACGGCTGGCAGGACCCGTTCACCATCGCCGCCATCGGCGACCTGGAATGGCGCGTGCACGGCACCGAAGCCATCCTCGCCAAGGCCGGCCTGGCGGTGGACCGTGCCCTCGCCGAGCCAAGTGAAGACAGCGTGGCCCAGGCCTCCTTGGTGGTTGCCCAGGCCAAAGTGCTGTCGGCCGAAACCGCCTTGCTCGCCAGCAGCAAGCTCTTCGAACTGGCTGGCACCCGCTCGGTCACCGGCAAACACAACCTTGACCGCTTCTGGCGCAACGCGCGCACCCACACCCTGCACGACCCGGCGCGCTGGAAGTACCACCTGATCGGCAATTTCGTGCTCAACGGCGTGAAGCCCGCGCGCCACGCCTGGAACTGAGGATTGACCATGACCGCACTGAGCCTTGCGCGCCAACTATTGGACAGCACCCGCCGCCATGTCCAGAAAAGCGATGACCCCTATGTGATCAGCCGCTTCGGCGATCTGCAGATCCGCGTTGACGTGGCCGCCGCCTTGCTGGAACGCGCTGAAACCCACCCAAGCCCGGTGGCCGCCACCGAAGCGCAGATCGCCGCCGCCGAAGCCTTGATTGCCGCGAG
>NZ_AOHM01000145.1:0-1433 GCF_000510895.2 Pseudomonas sp. FH1 | reverse complement strand
GTCGGCGCCGACACCATGCTATCGCAGATAGTGCAAATGGTTGCTCTAGCCCAACGCTCCAAAGCGCCAATGCAAAGAATGGCCGACTCGATCGCCGGCTACTTTGTGATGGGGGTTATCGCGATTGCGTTGCTGACATTCTTAGGCTGGGGACTATTCGGCCCGGAACCCAGCTGGGTCTTCGGCCTGATCAACGCTGTCGCCGTACTTATCATCGCTTGCCCCTGTGCACTGGGTCTGGCAACGCCCATGTCGATCATGGTTTCGACGGGTAAAGCGGCCAGTATGGGTGTGCTGTTCAGGGACGCCAGTGCTATTGAAAACCTTTGCAAGATCGACACGCTGATTGTCGATAAAACGGGGACCCTGACAGAGGGACGGCCGGTATTTCACAGTGTGGAGGCCACACCAGATTTCAACCCACACGATGTTCTTCAACTGGCCGCTAGCCTTGATCAAGGCAGCGAACATCCTTTGGCGCACGCCATCGTCGATCACGCCCGAACTGAAAATATCGCGCTCACCAAGCCTGAATCGTTTGAGTCCGGGTCTGGGATTGGAGTCAGTGGCCTTGTTGATGGCAAGAAGGTACAGCTGGGCAACACAGCACTGATGGACGCTGCCGGTGTAAGCACTAAGGTCTTACAGTACCGTGCAGAGTTGTTGCGCCTTGAAGGCATCAGCATCATCTATCTAGCAGTTGACGGGGTTCTGGCAGGATTACTGGCGGTCTCAGATCCGATAAAACCGACCTCCAAAGAAGCAGTCACCAAGCTTAAAGCTGATAACGTAAAAATCATCATGGCCACCGGAGACGGGCTCACCACCGCACGTGCTGTCGCCAAGGAGATGGGTATTGAAGAGGTTCATGGAGAAGTTAAACCTCAGGACAAAGAGCGCCTGGTGGCGGACCTCCAGCGATACGGTCGAAAGGTTGCCATGGCCGGCGACGGTATCAACGACGCACCGGCCTTGGCGCGTGCAGATGTGGGCATTGCCATGGGTACAGGGACTGATGTCGCGATGAATAGCGCTCAGCTCACGCTGGTAAAAGGCGACCTGATGGGGATTCTACGGGCACGGGCACTTTCGGTTGCGACAGTAAAAAACATGCGGCAAAACTTGGGTTTCGCCTTCCTTTACAACTCAATGGGTATTCCCTTGGCCGCAGGCCTACTCTATCCGCTGACGGGGCACCTTCTGTCGCCAATGATCGCTGCGTTAGCCATGAGCGTCAGTTCTGCGTCTGTAGTTTTCAATGCTTTGAGACTGAGGAATACCCATATAGCTTGAGCGAAACCGTTGCTCGCACCCCACAAAACATAACTCTTGACCTTACCGCGGTGTCAACGTTGATGCTGTCATCGCGGTGAAAAGAGACCGCTCAGCACAAGAGGAATAACCATGTTCGTCTTAAACGTATCAGGCATTGG
>NZ_AOHM01000144.1:0-905 GCF_000510895.2 Pseudomonas sp. FH1 | reverse complement strand
TACGCAGCGAGCCTGGAGAGTGTCTAGGAAACCCGGGGCGATTCAACCTGCTTGCCGACTTCGAGTAGTCCTTGCTTTTAGACGTGGATGACAGCTCTCAGTCGATTGCGGTCTCCAGAGGCGCATTACGACGTAGGCCGATCAGCTTTGGACGGTGTACTGCTGGTGACTCGGCCACCGGTGGGTAAGCGGAAAAACTGGATTATTCCAAATTATGGCTCAGCAATAATTATTGCTGAGCCATAATTTTTCACATCAAAAAGGAAGGGGCAGTGCAGGCGCTCGAAAAGAGCATGATCACAATTGTTGGTTCCTCAATTTTCCCCTATTCTCTCAAGCTCAAAATAGGGGCCGGTGAAATGCCTGAAGACATAATGACCCTGAGAGAAGTTGCCGAGTACCTGAAGCTTGCGGAGAAGACAGCATACCGTCTTGCCGCTGACGGGAAGATCCCCGGCTTCAAGGTAGGGGGTAGTTGGCGGTTCCGAAAAGCCGCTATAGAAGACTGGATCGACCAGCAAACGACCAAAAATCGCACTTGAGTTGGGGTGAACAAGCTTTGTTACTGGACAATAGAAATAACGGCCATGTAGGAAAAACGCTGCGCGATCACCTCGCCGCAGGATCGAAACTTTCCGTGCTTTCAGGTCTGTTCACCATCTATGGCTTCTCGGCGCTCAGGAAGGAGCTCTCCCGCATTGACGGTGCAAGGCTCCTGCTGTCCGGCTGGGAAGGCTCATCTCTCCAAGCACTCATCGGGTCGGATGCCGACCTGCGCCTCGTGAACCAGCTCGATCAAAAGCGCATCGCCAGGGAATGCGCCAAATGGCTCGCCAGCAAAGCCCAGGTTCGGTCAGCCTGTTGGCGCTGATTGAAAACTGACCCACCCTGCCGATTGAAAATTG
>NZ_AOHM01000143.1:0-1024 GCF_000510895.2 Pseudomonas sp. FH1 | reverse complement strand
TCCGCCGCCCGCGTCGCCGTTGACGAAAAACGCATGATCAACTGCCGTGCCGACCTCAACCAACTCGTACCCTTCAAGTACGACTGGGCCTGGCAGAAGTACCTCGACGGCTGCGCCAACCACTGGATGCCGCAAGAGGTCAACATGACCGCCGACATCGCCCTGTGGAAAAACCCCGAAGGCCTGACCGACGACGAGCGTCGTATCGTCATGCGCAACCTGGGCTTTTTCTCCACCGCCGACTCCCTGGTGGCCAACAACCTGGTGCTAGCCGTGTACCGCCTGATCACCAACCCGGAGTGCCGCCAGTACATCCTGCGCCAGGCCTTCGAAGAAGCGATCCACACCCACGCCTACCAATACTGCATCGAATCGTTGGCCATGGATGAAGGCGAGATCTTCAACATGTACCACGAGATCCCATCGGTCGCGAAAAAAGCCGCCTGGGGCCTGAAATACACCCGTTCGATCTCCGATCCGAAGTTCGAAACCGGCACCGTCGAGACCGACAAAGAGCTGCTGCGTAACCTGGTCGCCTACTACTGCGTGCTGGAAGGCATCTTCTTCTACTGCGGCTTCACCCAGATCCTGTCCATGGGCCGTCGCAACAAAATGACCGGCGTCGCCGAGCAGTTCCAGTACATCCTGCGTGACGAGTCGATGCACCTGAACTTCGGTATCGACGTGATCAACCAGATCAAAATCGAAAACCCACACCTGTGGGATGCCGAGATGAAGGAAGAAGCGACCCAGATGATCCTGCAAGGGACTCAGCTGGAGATCGAATATGCGCGCGATACCATGCCGCGTGGCGTGCTGGGGATGAACGCGGCGATGATGGAGGACTACCTCAAGTTCATCGCTAACCGTCGCCTGTCGCAGATTGGCTTGAAGGAAGAGTATCCAGGCACCACCAACCCGTTCCCGTGGATGAGCGAGATCATGGACTTGAAGAAAGAGAAAAACTTCTTCGAAACCCGTGTGATCGAGTACCAGACTGGCGGCGCGCTGAGCTGGGATTGAT
>NZ_AOHM01000142.1:0-137009 GCF_000510895.2 Pseudomonas sp. FH1 | reverse complement strand
GTCGGCGCTTTGCAGCAGTTCTTCCACTTCGCTGCCGGTGAGCAGGCGCGCGTCGGCCTGGCGGCGGTCGGCGGCGATGTTCAAGGCCATGCGGTAGAGGTAGGCGTTGGGTTGTTGCAGGTTGGGCGGCACGTCCATGCGGTCGACCCGCAAGTAGGTTTCGTGCAGCACGTCGTTGGCCAGGTCTTCCGAGCCCAGGCGCTTGCGCAAACGCACCTTGAAGTCTTCGTAGGAGGCCAGGAACAAGCTGACCATCGCACTGTGCCCGGTATTTTTCATCCGCCCCAGGCTCCTTTCGCTGCTGTGCATTCCATGCGCATTCCTGTTGTGTCAGGCATCAAAAGTAAAGTCACCGGTTGGCGCAGTGAGCTCGGTGCCGGGCGTTGGACCCGGGCCGCGCTCAGGCTGCGTACCAGTGCTTCATCGCGTTGTTCATCGCCGGTGGAGCTGACCAACCGACTGTGTTCAATCACTCCGTCCGGGTTGACCCACACCTGCACCAAGGCCCGGAAGCTGCCGGGCCGGGTCAGCGGCGAGCGGCACAGGCTGGTCTCGATGGCTTGCTGCAGTGCCGTCGCGTAGCTGTTGTTGATCCGCGCGGCGCTGCGTGCCGCCGCCCCCTTTGTGGGCGGTGGTTGGCTGACCTGCGGGGTCTGCAAGGTAAACGCATCGCTGCGTGCATAACGTGCCATCAGGCCACTCCCTGTCAGCAACATCGCCAGTGCCTCTTGCGCCGTAAAGCGCCCGCGTACCCCGATGGAGCGCCGGCCCCGCGTCAACTCGCGGTCCACCAGCACCGCCATCCCGGTGGCGCGACTGTAGGCTTGCAGTGCGTGTTCAAGGTCTTGCGCCGGCAGGTTCAACGACAGCAGCGGTGACTCTGCCTGCGCCATACGACCGCCGGCCAGCAGCAACAGCAAGACCAGGGCGCACATGACGCGCCTCCAGACTCCCTGTTCACCCCCTGCTCTGCATCGCTGCACGGCCGACGCGCCCTAGAAAACCGTCATCCTGAGGCCAGTTTATGAACCTGATGTTACGGTGATAGCAAAAAAAACATCACGGTGACGAGAAGCCCGCTGCACTACACTTTCAAGCCTAACCGGCCCACTCCTCAGGGCCTGCCAGGAGGCCCGATGAAGCTGTTACCGACCCTCGCCAGCCTGTTGCTGTGCGCTGCCCTGCCCGTACTCGCCCACGCCGAAAACGCCGCCGGCACGTGCGCCGAAGTCAGCGTGGATGGCTACAAGGCGCCCGACTATGGCTGCCTCAGCCAGCAGATGGGCAACGATACCAATGCGACCAAGGCGGCGAAGAAAAACCGCGAAGCCCAAAACATCCCCGTGGAAAAACGGCCGCCGAATGCAGTGGGGTTGTCCACCCCGGCGGCGACCAGCGTGCGCATGGGCAACACCTTTGGCACGTCGGTCAAGCCGCAGCGGCCTTGAAGGCTTTGACGGAATTTTCATATATGCCCGCCTATGATCGCCCTCCTCGTTGGGGAGTAACCGGCTTCTGACCCTGTTGGAAGCGTTCGTATCAACATATTCGGCAACCTGCCGTGGTGCGAACACCGTCTTTTCGGTTGGTGAGACCAGCGACATCCCATGCCTGAAGTCGGGCGCATGGCGGTGTCGTTGTGTCCCATAGCCCGACTGGAAGCCTGACCGTGAACCCCATTTCCCTGATCCTCCTGGCCCTGGCCATGTCGACCGACGCCTTTGCAGCGGCCATCGGCAAAGGCTCCAGCCTGCACAAACCCCGCCTTACCGAAGCCCTGCGCGCCGGCCTGATCTTTGGTGTGATCGAAGCCATCACGCCGATGATCGGCTGGGCCATCGGTCATGCCGCCACCCGCTGGGTGGAAAACTGGGACCACTGGATCGCCTTTACTTTGCTGGTCGGGCTGGGCCTGCACATGATCTGGAACGGGTTGAAAGCCGATGATGAAGAGGCCGAAAAGCCGACCCAGCATTCCTTCATGATCCTCGCCGTGACGGCGTTCGCCACCAGCATCGATGCACTGGCGGTAGGCGTGGGCCTGGCGTTTGTCAACGTGAATATCCTGGTGGCAGCGGCGGCGATTGGCCTGGCGACCATGACCATGGTGACCCTCGGCATGATGCTTGGGCGAGTGCTGGGCACCGTGGTGGGCAAACGGGCAGAGATGGTCGGGGGGGTGGTGCTGATGCTGGTAGGTGCGACGATTCTGTACGAACACCTTTCGGCCTAATCAAGCGTAGGAGCCGAGGGAACGGCTCCTACAGAAGATGAATCAGGCAGCGTGACTTGCTTTCTTCAAGCTATCCATATCGATCACAAACCGGTACTTCACATCGCCCTTGAGCATCCGCTCATACGCCTCGTTAATGCCCTGGATATCGATCATTTCGATGTCCGAGACAATCCCGTGCTTGGCGCAGAAGTCGAGCATGTCCTGGGTTTCCTGGATGCCGCCAATCAGCGAACCGGCCAGGCTGCGGCGTTTGAAGATCAGGTTGAACACCGTCGGCGACGGATGCGGGCTGTCGGGCGCGCCGACCAGGGTCATGGTGCCGTCACGCTTGAGCAAGTTGAGGAACGCATCGAGGTTGTGCGGTGCGGCAACCGTGTTGAGGATGAAATCCAGGCTGTTGGCGACCTTGGCCATCTCGTCCGCATTCTTGGAGACCACCACTTGATCGGCACCCAGGCGCAGGCCATCTTCACGCTTGTTGGGTGAGGTGGTAAACAGCGTCACATGGGCGCCCATGGCATGGGCGATCTTCACCGCCATATGGCCCAGGCCGCCCAAGCCCACCACGCCGACCTTCTTGCCAGGGCCGACCTTCCAGTGGTGCAACGGCGAATAGGTGGTGATACCCGCGCACAGCAACGGTGCCACGGCGGCCAGGTTGGACGCGTCGTGGGAAATGCGCAGCACGAACTTCTCCTTGACCACGATGCTGTCGGAGTAGCCGCCGAAGGTGTTCTCACCGCCGAACACCGGGCCGTTGTAGGTGCCGGTAAAACCGTTCTCGCAGTATTGCTCCTCGCCTTCGGCACAGGACGCGCAGTGCTGGCAGCTGTCGACCATGCAGCCGACGCCGGCCAGGTCACCGACCTTGAACGTCTTGACGTTGCCACCCACGGCAGTCACACGACCGACAATTTCATGGCCGGGCACGGATGGATACAGGGTGTTGTTCCACTCGTTGCGCACGGTGTGCAAGTCGGAGTGGCAGACCCCGCAATAGAGAATGTCGATCTGCACATCATCCGCCCCCGGCGCGCGGCGCTCGAAGGTGTAGGGCTTGAGGGAGTCCTTGGCGTTCTGGGCGGCGTAGCTGTAAGTCTTGGCCATTTCGTTCACCTGTGTGATCTGACGTTGGAAGTCAATCGACCAGCATAGACGCTCAACCGTTCAACCGAGCACAGGCGTACAAGCCCTTCGTCCGGTTTAACGCAATAGTGAGCTAGCATTCTCTTTCCACCCTCCCAGGAGTTTTCCATGAGCACATTCGTTGCCAAAGACGGTACCCAGATCTACTTCAAGGACTGGGGCAGCGGTAAACCCGTGTTGTTCAGCCATGGCTGGCCGCTGGATGCCGATATGTGGGAATACCAGATGGAATACCTGAGCAGTCGTGGCTTTCGCACCCTCGCGTTCGACCGCCGCGGTTTCGGCCGGTCGGATCAGCCGTGGACCGGCAACGACTACGACACCTTCGCCGACGATATCGCCCAACTGATCGAGCACCTGGACCTCAAGGACGTGACCCTGGTGGGCTTCTCCATGGGCGGCGGCGACGTGGCGCGCTACATCGCACGCCATGGCAGCGCACGCGTGGCCGGCCTGGTATTGCTGGGTGCGGTGACGCCGATCTTCGGCCAGCAAGCCGATTACCCGCAGGGTGTGCCGCTCGACGTGTTCGCCGGCTTCAAGGCTGAGTTGCTGAAAGACCGCGCGCAATTCATCAGCGATTTCAACACGCCGTTCTATGGCCTCAACAAAGGCCAGGTCGTCTCCGCAGGCGTGCAGACCCAGACGTTGCAGATTGCCCTACAGGCGTCCCTCAAGGCGACGGTGGACTGCGTCACCGCATTCTCCGAAACCGACTTCCGCCCGGACATGGCCAAGATTGACGTGCCGACCCTGGTGATCCACGGCGATGGCGACCAGATCGTGCCGTTCGAAACCACCGGTAAAGTCGCGGCGCAGATGATCAAAGGTGCCGAACTGAAGGTTTACAAGGATGCGCCGCACGGGTTTGCCGCCACCCATACCCAGCAGTTGAACGAAGACTTGCTGGCGTTTCTGAACCGCTGAAACGTCCTCCCCCTACTGGCGCGTATGCGCTGGTAGGGCGGGGTTCCGATTGAATCAACAGCCAGGTAAGGTGGTCCCACTTCATACGCTCACCGCCACAGGACCCGCAAAATGTCCCTGCCTACCGAAATGACCCTGATTGAAATCACCACCCCTGGCGGACCCGAGGTGCTCAAGCCGCGCCAGGCGCCGTTGCCCTCCCCGGCAGCCGGTGAAATCCTGATCCACGTGCACGCCGCCGGCGTCAACCGCCCGGACGCCTTGCAGCGCGCCGGCAAATATCCGATGAAACCCGGCATGAGCCCGATCCCCGGCCTGGAAGTGGCGGGTGAAGTGGTGGCCCTGGGCGACGGCGTGACCGAGTACGCCGTCGGTGACAAGGTGTGCGCCCTCACCAATGGCGGTGGCTACGCCCGATACTGCGCAGTGCCCGCCAGCCAGGCGTTGCCGGTTCCCGAAGGCATGGACTGGATTCAAGCGGCGGCCATCCCGGAAACCTTCTTTACCGTATGGGCCAACCTGTTCGGCATCGGCGGCGCCCACAAGGGCCAGCGTGTGCTGATCCATGGCGGCACCAGTGGTATCGGCACCACCGCACTGATGCTGTGCCGCGAGTTCGGCATCCAGGCGTTTGCCACCGCCGGCAGTGAGGAAAAATGTACGGCCATCCGTGCGCTTGGCGCAGAAGCGATCAATTATCGCGAACAAGACTTTGCCCAGGTGATCGGCGATCAAGGCGTGAATGTGATCCTCGACATCATGGGTGCCTCCTACCTCAACAACAACCTCAAGGCGCTGGCGATGGACGGCCGCCTGGTGATGCTGGGGTTCCTCGGCGGTGCCAAGGCCAATGAGGTGGACTTGCTGACCATTCTTGGCAAACGCGCAATCGTCACCGGTTCGCTGCTGCGCGCACGGACCAAGGCAGAGAAAGCCGCGATTGCCGACCAACTGCGCGAGCATGTATGGCCAGTGTTGTCAGCCGGGCGCTGCCTGCCGATGATCGACCAGGTGTTCGATTACACCCAGGCCGATCAGGCGCATGCGCGGATGGAAGGTGGGGATCATATTGGCAAGATTGTGTTGCGGGTTGCCTGATTATTCGGCGTAAACCGGGTAATCGATATAGCCCTCAGCACCACCGCCGTACATCCCTTCAACCCGCAGCGGATTCAACGGCCACCCATTGAACAAACGCTGCGGCAGATCCGGGTTGGCGATGAACGGCCGCCCGAACGCGATCAAATCCGCCAGCCCGGCCTCTACCCACCGCGCACCGCGCTCAGCGGTGTAGCGGCCGGCGTAGATGATCCGCCCGCTGAACGTCTCGCGCACGGCACGGCGGAACGTTTCAGGCAGGTCGGGCGCGTTGTCCCAGTCGGCTTCGGCGATGGAGACGTAGGCGATGCCCGACGCTTCGAGCACCTTGATGGCTTCGATGTACGTGTGGTGCGGGTCGTCTTCCACCAGGCCGATGTACACACGGTCCTGATCGGTGCCGCTGAACAACGGCGAGAAGCGCACGCCCAGGCGTTCCGGCCCGACCACCGCGCTCACTGCTTCGACGATCTCGCGCAGAAAACGCAGGCGGTTTTCCAACGAACCACCGTACTCATCGTCACGCTGATTGGCGTGGGCCGAGATGAACTGGTTCACCAGGTAGCCATTGGCCGAATGGATTTCCACCCCGTCAAACCCCGCATCCAGCGCATTGCGTGCCGCGTGGGCATAATGCCCAACCAAGTCCTTGACCTCTTGCGTAGCCAACGCACGTGGCACCGGCGGCTGTTTCAACTCACCCTCGCCCGGCGCGGTTTCGATAAAGGCCTTGGCTTGCAGGGCCTGCAGGGCCGACGGTGCAACCGGCGCCGCCCCTTCAGGCTGCAAAGCGTTATGGGACACCCGGCCCACATGCCACAACTGGGCAAAGATCACCCCACCCTCGGCATGCACCGCGTCGGTGACCTTGCGCCAGCCATCGATCTGCGCCGGGGTGTAGATGCCCGGTGTCCAGGCATAGCCTTGGCCACGCGGCTCGATCTGCGTGCCTTCGCTGACCATGAAACCGGCACTGGCCCGCTGGCGGTAATACTCGGCCATCAAGTCGGTGGCGATATCACCCGGTTGGGCGCTGCGCTGGCGCGTCAACGGCGGCAAGACAACACGGTTGTTCAGCGTATGGTGACCCAACTTTACTGGGGTACTTAAAACATTATCAGTCATTTAAGGATTTCCAAATTCTGGACGTGTTAAAGCATTGGCGACTTATAAAAGTCGCCAATGAATTCAGCGGTCTAATTAATTAAGCGGTCAGTTTCAGCAGGGCTTTAGCGACATCACTGGAACTGCCAGGATTTTGCCCGGTAACCAACAAGCCATCGGTAATGACAAAAGACTGCCAGTCAGCGCCTTTTTCATAAAGGCCGCCCAGCTTCTTGAATTCATCTTCCACCAGAAACGGCACCACATCGGTCAACTCCACCGCCGCCTCTTCCGAGTTGGAGAACCCGGTGACGCGACGGCCCTTGACCAGCGGCTCACCATTGACCGCCTTGACGTGACGCAAAGCGCCCGGTGCGTGGCAGACAAAGCCGATCGGCTTGCCAGCACGCTCGAAGGACTCGATCAGCGCGATCGACACCGGCGATTCGGCCAGGTCCCACAGCGGGCCGTGGCCGCCGGGGTAGAACACGTTGTCGAAATCGTCGGCGTTGACCGAGTCCAGTTTCACCGTGGAGGCCAGGGCTTGCTGGGCAGCCGGGTCGGCGGCGAAACGGTGCGTCTGTTCGGTCTGGAAGTCCGGCAGATCACTCACCGGGTCCAATGGCGGCTGGCCGCCGGCCGGTGAAGCCAGCACGATCTCGGCGCCGGCGTCCTTGAACGCGTAATAGGGTGCAGCAAACTCTTCGAGCCAGAAGCCGGTCTTGCGCCCGGTATCGCCAAGCTGGTCGTGAGAGGTCAGTACCATTAATACTTTCATTTTCCAGTGCCTCGATAGGTGTGAATGTCAGTTTCTTGCGGCTGACCCAACAACTGCCGGGTCAACCCCAACGCCTCATCAAAAGGCGCCGTAGTACGGGTGATCTTGCTCATGACGCTGGTCCCCAACCACAACGCATACAGGCGCTGCGCCAGGCTGTCCGGGTGTTGCGTAATCACTACCGAGCCGTCTTCGACGCCCTGCTGCAAGGCCTCGGCCAGCAAACCGATGGTGCGTGCAGTGCCACGTTGCAGGGCCAGGCGCATCGGCTCTGAAAGGTCTGACACCTCCGCACCGAGTTTGACGGCAAGGCATTTGCCTGCGTCGGTGCAGCCGGTCTGGTTATCAATCCAGCACTGCCAATAACGCATCAACTTGGTGTGCTGGGTTAAACCCGGTTGCTCGAACAGTTGCTGCATGCCGTGCACGTAGTTGTCGAAGTAGTGGTCGAGCAATACAACGCCAAACGCATCTTTGGAGGTGAAGTAGTGATAAAACGAACCTTTGGGTACTTCGGCGGTTTGCAGTATTTCGTTCAGGCCCACCGCAGAAAAACCTTTGCGGCCAACAATCAATTGCGCCGTGTCAAGAATGCTCTGGCGTACTGTTTTAGTTTCGCTGCTCATCGGATTAGACCAGTCGTCTAGTTCGTTGAGGGAATGTTAGGAGCCTGGGCAAACCCGCACAATGTCAGATCCGCAAGGATTTCGGACATGCGCCAAAGTCGGTTGCCGTTTTCCCGGCAGCCGCCGACAATCCCTGCTCCCCCCACCCGGAGACATGCGATGCACAGCGTTGCGCTGATGGTTTACCCGAACTTCCAGTCCTTGAGTCTCAGCCTGGGCTCGGTGTTCGAGTGCGCGAACCTGTTGCGTGGCGAGCCGGCCTATGAGTTTCACCTGGTGTCGGAAAGCGGCGGCGCGGTGATGACGTCCCAGGGCTTTTCGGTGAACACCACGCCGATCCGGCCGGAGGGTTACGACACCCTCATCGTCAGCGGCTACCTGGAGTTCCGCCTGCCGGAGGCCAACCTGCTGGAACTGGTCAAGGCCGCCTCCGCCCAGTCGCGACGCGTCGCCTCGTTGTGCATGGGCATCTTCGTGCTGGCCGAAGCAGGCTTGCTGGAAGGCAAGCGCACCACCACCCACTGGATTCACGCGCCGGCCTTTCGCAAGCGCTATCCGCACATTCACTTGGAAGAAGACAAGCTGTTTGTGGTGGACGGCCAGGTGTGGACCGGCGCCGGCATGAGTGCCGGGGTTGACCTGGCATTGGCCATGGTGGAAAACGACCTGGGCAGCGACCTCGCCCGGCGCATTGCGCGCAAACTGGTGATCGCCCAACGCCGGGGCAGTGAACAATCGCAGTTGTCGGCGCTGTTGGAGCTGGACCCCAAGTCGGACCGCGTGCAACTGGCCCTGGCCTATGCCCGCGAGAACCTGACCCACGACTTGTCGGTAGATGCGCTGGCCGATGTCGCCCGCCTCAGCCCGCGCCAGTTCAGCCGGGTATTCCGGGAAGAGACCGGGCAAACACCGGCCAAGGCCATCGAGTCGCTGCGGGTAGAGGCGGCGCGGGCGATGATGGAAACCAGTCGCCACCCGGTCGAGGTCGTCGCCCGCGAAACCGGCTTTGGTGATCGCGAGCGCATGCGCCAGGCATTTTTAAGGGCGTTCGGGCAGCCGCCGCAGGTGATGCAGCAGGCGTTTAATGCAGTGCCGCCCGCGTAATCAGGTAACTCACCAGCTGCGGGTCATCCTCCAGCTCAATCGTCTGCACCGGACGCGGCAGGTTATCCAGCACCGTGCGCCAGAACGCTTGGGACACTTCATCCTGGTCATAGAAGCGCACCAGCCAATCAGCCTCGCCACTGCACAGCACCTGGCTGGCGATGGCGCGGCCGATGCCTTTGCGGCGGTAACGCTTGAGGACGAACAAGTCGGCCAGCTCCAGGGCGTGGATGCCCGGCAGCTCGCTGCCTTCGATCAACAGAAAGCCCGCGATATAACCATCCACCAACAGCAGGTTGGCGCTCCATTGCGGGTCCTCCCAGTAACGGACCAGGTGTTCGTCATGGATGTAGAAACGGCCATCGGCCTCCACATCTTCCTGTTCCCAGTCAGAGGATTCATAGGCGTAGTACTGGTAAAGATTGCGGATCAGCTCGGCGTGCTCCGGGCCGGTCTGGATCAATTCGACGGTGACTTCGGGCATGAGACTCTCGGTGAAAAAACACAGGGCGCCATTGTTCACAAAACCTGGGGGCAGGCCAAGAGAGCGGCCAACCTTTCTACTTGCTGAACCGATTGCAAATAGGTGTTGCCTCGGCCGAAACCCTGAAACATTTCGAATAAACTCCGCGAAATTGACGCTCTCTTTCAAGGACACGTATTTTGACAAACGCCTGTACCGCCGGCCTGGACGTGGGTTTTGCCTCCCTGGATTACCTGCAGATCTTCATCCTGGGCGTGATCCAGGGCATTACCGAGCTGCTGCCGGTGTCGTCCACCGCCCATATGCGCGTGGTCCCCGCCCTGCTCGGCTGGCAGGATCCTGGCTCGGCATTCTCGGCGGCCATGCAGTTGGCGGCGCTGGCGGCGGTGGTCAGTTACTTTTGGCGAGATGTGCGCCAGGTGACCACCGGCAGCATTGGTGCGGTGCGCCGGGGTGACTACAACGACCGCTGGTTCAAGCTGGCGGTGGCGATTGTGCTGGCGACCCTCCCCATCGGCATCGCCGGCCTGGCGCTGTCTTCGACCCTGAACGCCTGCAACTCACCGTTGCGCGGGTTGATGGTGATCGGTATTTCCTGCGTGGTCATGGCCGTGCTGCTGGCGGTGGCTGAAGTGCGCGCACGCCACACCCGCGAGGTGAGCGAGATGCGCCTGCGGGATGCGTTGATCGTGGGGATTGCGCAGATCGGTGCGCTGATTCCAGGGGTTTCGCGGTCCGGTTCTACGTTGACCGCCGCGCTGTTCCTCAACTTCAAGCGTGAGGAAGCCGCGCGGTTCTCCTTCCTGCTCGGCTTGCCCGCCATCGCCCTCGCCGGCCTGAAGGAACTGTGGGTGCTGCTGCACGCCGACATGCCGGCCCATGCCTGGCCGCATTTGCTGTTCGGCCTGGTGGTCGCGAGCCTCTCGGCGTTTTTTGCGATCTGGGGCCTGATGAAGTTCCTGGAGCGGTTCTCCACCTGGCCGTTCGTGATCTATCGCGCGTTGCTGGGGATCTTCCTGATTGTGGCGGTCAGCACCGGGCTGTTGAGCTGATCATGCCTGACTGCTGCGCCATACCTCGCGAATCAACGCCTGCATTTTCAGCGCTTCGGCCCAGCGATTACTGATCTCACGCCCGTCCGCGCCGGTGATCGCATAGGGCGGCGGGCCCAGTTCGCAGGTGAAGGACAGGCTCTGCGGCGTGTCGGGCCGGGCCAGCCAGTCCTCGATCCCGTAGCGCCACCACTGGGTAAAACGCTGTACCCAGGCTTGGTGCTGGGGAAAGTCCAGGGAGACTTGCACCTGCTCGCTGCTGGCGACACGACCGTGAAACCCCCAGCTGTGGCGCAAAATCGTGCGGATATGTGTGTCGTCTTCCGGCGCGCCCGGTTCGGGCAGTTCACGCCCGACCACGTAGTGGGACAGGTCGGCCAGCAGCTTCAAATCCGGCATTTGCGCCAGCAGGTCGAGGGTGAACAGCAGGTCGTTGGTGAGGCGATAACGGTGGGTTTCCAGCAACACCGGAAAGTCCACCTGCTCAGCCAGGCGTTGCCAGCCTTCGATCAACCGGGCCGCCTCGGCTTGGGTGCGCGGGCGTACGTCGGCTTGCAGGGTGAGGTGGTGGCAGCCGTAGCGAGTGATCACATCGAGTGCGGCGGCCAGGTCATCGATCGATTGCGGAAACAGCTGGCCCTCGATCTGCAAGCCTCTTGAGCTAGCCGCCGCGTGCAAACGGGCGACATCGGCAGGTTGCCAGTAATGATCGGTAATGCCGTCAAAACCGGCGGCCTGGATGCGGTCGAGTTGGGTGTCGAGACAGCCGGGTTCGGTCTGCATCGCCCACAGGGATTGGAACACCAGGAATTGGCGCATATCAGCCTCGCAGCAAGAGTTTGAGGGACAGCTCGGGGTTGGCCAGGCTGGCGGTATCGAGCGCAATCCGCGCGCTGATCAGACGCTCGCAGAGCTTGATGTCCTTGGCCACGCTGTTGCCCGGCGCCCAACCGCAGGCGCCTTGCAAGTGCTGATCGCCATCGAGATAGAACAGCAACAGGCCGCCGTTCGGTAATGGGCGGTTGACCACTGTCGGTGTGATCACGCCGACAGTCTGCAAGCCCCAGTCGTACTGATCGGACCAGAAACCAGGCAGCGCCTCGAACGGCACTTCGCGCCCCAGCAGATTCAGCGCCGCATGCCGCCCCTGGGCTTCGGCATTGCGCCAGGTTTCCTGGCGCTGATAGAGACCGTCAAGGTGGAACTCACACACATCACCGGCGGCATAGATGTTCGGCGCGCTGGTGCGCAGGTACGCATCGACACGAATGCCCTGCCCCACCTCCAGCCCTGCTGCCGCCGCCAGTTCGAGATTGGGTTGCATGCCGATGCCGACCACAATCAGGTCACAGGGCAAGCGGTGCCCATCCACCAACAGCACGGCGTCGGCCTGGATGGACTCCAGCGCCACATTCAAACGTACCTCCACACCGTGTTCGCGATGCAGATCCAGCAGCGCCTGGGAGATAACCGGCGGCAGCACACGCCCCGCCAGGCGCGGCCCGGCTTCCAGCACCGTCACTTCACAGCCTAGGCTACGTGCCGTTGCCGCCACTTCCAGGCCGATAAAACCACCACCCACCACCACCAGCCGTGTGCCGGGGCGTAAGGCGCTGCGCAACGCAAGCGCCTCATCGTGAGTGCGCAGGTAAAGCACATTGGCCTGCGCCTGGGGCAAACGTCGCGCCCGGCCGCCCGTGGCCAACAGCAGACCGGCGTAGGGCAACCATTGGCCATCGGCGAGTTGCAGGCGATGCTGCTGCGGTTCCAGATGAGTCACCGGGTTACCGGCAATGTGCTCGATGCCCAGTTCGGCCAGTCGCGCACTGTCGCACAAGCTGTAGCCGGCCAGGTCCGTCGTGCCCTGTAACAGGCCTTTGGACAACGGCGGCCGCTCATAGGGCAAGTGCAGTTCATCGCCTATCAGAATCAAGCGCCCGGTATAACCTTCTTCGCGCAAGGTCAGCGCCGCCCGGCCACCGGCATGACCGGCCCCGACGATAATCAATGGAGCGTTCATCATCAGGCCGTGACCGCGAGCAACACCCGCCCCGCTTCGACCCGCACCGGGTAGGTCTTGAGGTTGACGCACACCGGCGCGCCGAGGGCCTTGCCGGTGCGGTAGTCGAAGCGCCCGTTGTGCTTGGGGCATTCGATCACGTGGTCCATCACCAGGCCATCGGCCAGGTGGATTTTCTCGTGGGTGCACAGGCCGGCGGTGGCGAAAAATTCATTCTCGGCCGAGCGGTACAGCGCGTAGGTGTGCGGGCCGTGGTCGAAGCGCAGCACGTCTTCTTCGTCGATTTCGCCCACGGCGCAGACGTCGATCCATTGATCGTTCATGGTGTTTTCTCTTGTTCTTGGGTGGGGATCAGCCAGCAGCGGTTTCTGCATGCACCGGCGCATGGGCAGCCGAATGAGTGTTCGGGTGAATCGGGCGCTGGATGAAATAGGTCGGGTCGCTGCGCTGCCTCCAGATCGTCGGCAGGATTTCCTTGTACGCCTCGAACAGGTTGGCGTACGGCGGCGGGCAGTCGCTGCGGATCTCTTCGTGCAGTTGCGCAAGGGCGTGGTACGGCACCATCGGGTACATGTGGTGTTCGAGGTGGTAGTTCATGTCCATGTAGATAAAGCGCAGCACGCGGTTCATGTAGATGGTGCGGCAGTTGCTGCGGTGGTCCAGCACGTCTTCGGCTAGGCCCACATGTTGGGTGAGGCCAAAGACGTAGCCGAGCCAGGCGCCGTAGAGGCTCGGCAGGCCAATCAGCATCAGCGGCAGCCAGCTGTGCAGGTACAACGCGGTGCCAATCACCACGACATAAATACCCACCCAGATACGCGCCGCACGAAACACCTTGGGCCATTCGGATTCGGGGATGAAGTCGGCTTCCTGGGCGCTCATCTTGCCGATGGCATGCCGCGCCACACCGCTGAAGGTTTTCCAGGCCAGGGGCAGGTTCAACAGGCTCAGAAACATCATCAACAGGCTCGGCGGACGCGGCTCGACGATCTCCGGGTCGCGGCCGACCACGATGGTATCGGTGTGGTGACGGGCATGGCTCCAGCGCCACACGTGGGGTTCGAAGATGCACATGAAGCTGGCGACCTGATACAACCCATCGTTCATCCAGCGCGTCTTGAACGCGGTGCCGTGGCCGGTTTCGTGCCAGCGCGGGTTGGACGCCGTGCCGTAGAGCACGCCGTAAGCGAGGAAGAACGGCACACAGGCCCAAGTGCCCCAGAACCAGTAGCCGCCAAAGCCAGTGGCAACCAGTGCGATCACCCAGATGGCAGTGTCGAGCAAGGCCGGGCCATCGCGGCGCTGCATCAGTTCTTTCATGCGTTTACGCGAGATGGGCGACTGGTACCAACTGGCCGAGACCAGGCCCTTTTCAGCCGCGCGGGCGGCTTCGGGGCCGGTGAGGCTGTAGTCGCGCCGGGCGGTATGAGCGGTGTGTTCAGGCATTGTTATTGTTCTCCACAAGCGGGTGGTTTCAGGTGCTGTGTGAAACCCACGATAGAGAACGCCTAAATCACCCTCAAGGCCTTGAATCCATTCCCTATCAAGCTATCATCCAGACCCAGCGGGGCTTGATAGTTTTCTATCAAGACGCTCAAGGGGCCTGTCATGAACAACAATAAACGCCCGACCATCGCCACCGTTGCCGCCCAAGCGGGGCTGAGTGTGGCCACCGTCGACCGTGTGTTGAATGCACGTGCGCCGGTCAATCCCGAGACCGCCGAGCAGGTGTTCCAGGCGGCCGAAGCCGTTGGGTATTTTGCTGCGCGGTTGATCGGCCAGCGCATTCGCGAACGCCGGCCCACGTATCGTTTCGGCATCCTGTTGCTGGCGACCGCCCAGGCGTTTTATGCCAGCCTGGCGCAGGCCATCAGCGCCGCCGCCGAGCAGCATGCCGGCGCCAACCTGACGTGCCAGTTCGAGTACATCGTTGATCGCACCCCCGCCGCCATCGTCGCGCAGATCGAACAACTGGCCGTGCAATGCGATGGCCTCGCGGTGGTCAGTTTTGCCCATCCGCTGATCAACGCCTGCCTCAAGCAAATCCGCGAAGCCGGTGTGCCCGTGGTGGCCCTGCTCTCGGATATCCACGAACAGGCCGAAGAACCCTACGTGGGCCAGGACAACCATGTGGTCGGCCGCACCATGGGCTGGCTGCTCGCCCGCACCTGCGGCGCCCGCAAAGGCAGCGTGGGCATCCTGCTCGGCGGCCATCGTTTCCTCGGCCACCAGGCACGGGTCGAAGGCCTGCACAGCTACCTGGCCGAACACGCGCCGGGGCTCAAGCCATTGGAGCCGCTGATCAACCTGGACAACTGCGACATCACCGAAGAAGCCACCCTCGACCTGATCAGCCGCCACAGCGACCTGCGCGGATTGTGCGTGGTGGGCGGTGGCGGTGACGGCATCATCAGCGCCTTGGCGCAGTTGCCCAAGCGTCCGGCGCTGTGTTGCATCCTGCAGGAGTCGACCGAGCTGTCACGCCAGGCGTTGGGCCAGGGGTTGATTGATGTGGTGATGGATTCGCAGCCGGGGCAGACAGCGACGGCGTTGGTGCGGTTGATGGTGGAGTTGCAGAGTGCAGAGGGGTTCGATCCGGTGCGGCAGCGGGTGTATGTGCCACCGCAGATTGTGACATCCGAAAATAGGGGCAACTGAACGTGCTGGTTTTTTTGTGGCGAGCCCGCTCGCCACAGGGGGTTCTTGGCTCTCAGTTGCGACGGAAATCCCCGGCATTCAGGCCAAACCGACTCATCTTGTTGTACAGCCCGCCCCGCGACACGTTGAGTTGCTGCGCGGCCAGGCGGATGTTGCCGCCGGTGCTGTTGAGCGCGGCGACGATGGCGTGCATTTCGTGGCTGCTCAGGTCCTGGGCAGGCGGCGCTTCGTGGGCCCGCAGCGGGGTGCGTTGGCGGCTTTCCAGCGGCAGATCCACCGTTTCGATCCGTGCTCCCATCGCCAGGTTGGTCGCCCGTTCGATGCTGTTTTCCAACTCGCGCACATTGCCCGGCCAGCCATAGGCCGTGAGCAGCGCCAGGGCGTCTGGTGAAAATCCCTGCACCGATTTACGCAGTGAACGAGCGCACCGGACCAGAAAATGCCGCGCCAGCAGCGGAATGTCTTCGCGGCGCATGCGCAGCGGTGGCACGGTCAGGTTCAGTACGTTGAGGCGGTAGTAGAGGTCTTCGCGAAACGCGCCTTGCGCCACGGCCTGGCTGAGGTTGCGGTGGGTGGCTGCGATGATGCGCACGTTCACTGGCCGCGAGTTTTTCGCGCCTACCCGAGTGATTTCACCCTCCTGCAACACCCGCAGCAGGCTGACTTGGGCATCGAAGGACATGTCGCCAATCTCATCGAGGAAGATGGTACCGCCATCCGCCAGTTCGAACTTGCCCGCCGAGCCGCCACGGGTGGCGCCGGTGAACGCGCCTTCGACGTGGCCGAACAGCTCGCTTTGCACCAGGTCCCGTGGAATCGCACCGCAGTTGACCGCCACAAATGGGCCGTTGCAGCGCTCGCTGCCATTGTGGATGGCCTGGGCGAACAGCTCCTTGCCGGTGCCGCTTTCACCGAGGATCAGGGTGGTGGAATCACTGCGACTGGCGATGCGTCCCAAGTGCAGCGCGTCCTGGATCGCCCGCGAGCTGCCCTGGATGGTGTCGAAGGTGTAGCTGGCCTGGGTGCCGATGAGGCGCCGGGTGATTTCGCGAATGCGGCGGTTCTCGCGCAGTGACACGATCACCCCGCCCTGCTCCAGCGGGCACACCGAGACCAGGCAGGCGAGCTGGCTGCGGTCACGCAAGTGGAAGGTGCAGTCGAGGTCGCGCACGGGTTCGCCAAGGGCGTCACTCAGCTCGCTACGGCCGAGTTGCTGGAACGGCCGCCCGATCAACTCCAGCCCGACGCCAAACAGCTGCCGGGCATAGCGGTTGAGCGCCTTGATGCAGCCGCGCTCATCCAGCACCACCAGGCCTTCGTTGAGCACTTCGAGGACGGCCTGCTGTTCTTCCAACAGCCCTTGCAGGGCCATCTGCCGCGATACCGCGTCGGCCGCGGCCTGCACCGTGCCAAGGGTATGGAAGTGAAACCAGCCGGGCTCGGCGGTGAGCGTCAGCATGGCCACGGTCTGGCCCTGGGCATTCTTGATCGGCGCGGCGGCGCAATGCATACGGCGCTGGCGCAGGCCGATGCCGAAGTTCTCCTCGGCCAGCACATACACCAGGTGATCCTCGGCCAGCGCCAGGCCGGTGCAGTTGGTGCCTTGCACCGATTCCAGCAGGCGACTGCCGACGGGGGTGATGTCCAGCCCACAGAAATACAGAGTGGTGCCGTCGGCATCGGTGAGGTTGATATGACCGCGCGGGTTGTAGGCCAGCAAACCATGCATGACTTGCGCGGCCGCCTCGATCAGCACGCGGTGGGTGGCCAGAATGGCGGCCAGCGTGTCAGCGCCAACGAAGCGATAGGCGTTGTCGGCCGGGTCGATACCGGCCTGGACACTGCGCCGCCACGAATCCCAGATCACTTGGCGCACGTGCGTCGGGCGTTCGACCTGGCCGGCCAGGCAGTCGCGCCAGGCCTGTTCCAGTGCGGCAACCGGGCCATCATTCAGTGCAGCAGGCCCCAGGGCCGTGAGGTAGTCGAGGTCTTGCACGCTGAACGCCATGCTCATTGGGCGGTATCCATGTTCATGTTTTTGACATGTCAGTATAGGCATGTCATTAAAATGAACACTTTTTGTTTATAGATAATTATCAATCTTTATTTATCAACGTCTTACAAAATGGCACAGCCCTTGCTCTGACCCCTTTGCCATCAGGACCGTCCTGCGGCCAATAACAACAAGGGGTTATTTCATGAGTACACAGAACATCCGCCTGGGCTTGATCGGTGCCGGACGCATGGGCAGCTTCCACGGGCTCACCGCCGCACGGCATATCCCCGGCGCCAGCCTGGCAGCGATTGCCGACCCCACACCGGGCCAGGCCGCCCGCCTCGCCGCTGAGCTGGGCGTGAGCAAGGTCTACACCGACCCGCAGCAGTTACTCGACGACCCGGACATCGACGGCGTACTCATCGCAGCCCCCGCCCGCAGCCACGCCGAGCTGGTAATCAGCGCCGCCCGCGCCGGCAAGGGCATCTTCTGCGAAAAACCCATGGCCATCACCCTCGAAGAAGCCGACCGCGCCATCGCCGCTGCGGCCGAAGCGCGGGTGCCGCTGCAAGTCGGGTTCAACCGGCGCTTCGCCAAGAGCTTTCGCACCGCGCACCTCGACGTCGCCGCCGGCCGCATCGGCACCCCGCAGCTGCTGCGCTCGCTGACCCGCGACCCGGCGCTGAACAACCCGGCCAAGTCGCCGCAATGGGTGATCTTCCTGGAAACCCTGATCCACGACTTCGACACCCTGCGCTACCTCAACCCTGGCGCCGAGGCGGTGCAGGTCTACGTGATGGCCGACGCTTTGATCGCCCCGGAATACAAAAGCAAAGGCTTCCTCGACACCGCCGTGGTCGCGATCCGCTTCGACAACGGCGCCATCGCCACTGCCGAGGCCAACTTCCAGGCCGTGTATGGCTACGACGTGCGCGGCGAAGTGTTTGGCAGCGCCGGCATGCTGAGCATGGGCAGCCTCAACGATTGCGACCTGGTGCGCTACCTGGCCCAGGGCATCCAGGCCGACACTCAGCGCCTGGACACCGACCTGTTGCGCGACGCCTACATCGCCGAACTCAATCACTTCGTCGACTGCCTTCGCAGCGGCGCCAAACCCCTGGCCAGCGGTGAAGACGCGCGCGCGGCATTGGCGATTGCCCGCGCCTGCATCGAGTCGTTCGAAACCGGCAAGGCGGTGGCCGTATGAGCCCATTCAAGCTGGCTGTCAGCGCGGAAATGGTGTTTCTCGACCTGCCCTTCATCGAACGCGTGAAGCGTATTCATGCGCTGGGCTTCAGTGCCGAAATCTGGAACTGGACAAACAAGGACATCGCCGCCCTGGCGGCTACCGGCGCCGACTTCACCTCCATGACCGGCTACATCAGCGGCACCCTCACCGACCCCGACGGCATCCGCCAACTGCTCGACAGTGCCCGCGAATCCTTAGGGGTGGCCGAGCAATTGAATTGCCCCAGCCTCAACCTGCACGGCACCGGCCTGGGTGACGGCGGCCTGCCCGTGCAGCCCGTGAGCCAGACCACCGGCCGCATGTGGCTGAGCGCCTGCAAGACCCTGGAAAAAATCGCCCGTTTGGGGGAAGACGCCGGCCGGGTGTTCCTGCTGGAAAACCTCAACACAGAAGTTGACCACCCCGGCACCCCCTTCGCCCGCGCCGACGATACCCTGGCGCTGATCGAGGCCGTGGGCAGCCCGCACCTGAAGATGAACCTGGACCTGTACCACGCGCAGATCGGCGAAGGAAACCTGATCGAACTGATCCAGCGCGCCGGCAGCGCTATCGGTGAAATCCAGGTGGCCGACGTGCCGGGACGCAAGGAGCCCGGCACCGGTGAAATTCACTACCCGGCCATCGCCAGGGCCTTGCACGCCATGGGCTACAGCGGCGTGGTCGGCCTGGAAGGCTGGGCCAGCGGCGACAGCGAGCTGGCCTTGGCGCGTTTCCGCCAGGCGTTCACCCTATAACAATAAAAGGATCACCCTTATGAATCGCTATTCGTTGTTTGCTGCCACCTTGTTGCTGCTGTTCAGCCAATGGACGTTCGCGGCTTATCGCATCGGCGTGAGCATTGCCCGGGTCGACGACAACTTCATGACCTACGTGCGCACCGGCCTGGAAGCGGCCGCCAAGCAGCAGGATGTGCAGATCCAGTTCGAAGACGCCCAAGGCGATGTGGTGCGCCAGCTCAATCAGGTCGAAGGCTTCCTCAACCAGAAGGTTGACGCGGTGATCGTACTGCCGGTGGACACCGCCGCCACCGCCAACATGACTCGCGCCGCCGTAGCCGCCAAGACGCCGCTGGTGTACGTCAACCGCCATCCGGACGAGCGCACATTGCCCAAAGGCGTGGTCACCGTGGCCTCCAACGACATCGAGGCCGGGCAGTTGCAGATGCGCTACCTGGCGGAAAAACTCGGCGGCAAGGGCAATGTGGCGATCATCATGGGCGACCTTGCACAGAACGCCACCCATGACCGCACCGAGGGCGCCAAACAGGTGCTCAAGGACTTTCCGGGGATCAAGGTGGTCGAGCAGCAAAGTGCCGAATGGCAACGCAGCAAGGGCATGGACCTGACCAGCAACTGGCTGCTGGCGGGCACGCAGTTCGACGCCATCGTGGCCAATAACGATGAAATGGCGATTGGCGCGGCCATGGCGTTACAGCAGGCAGGGAAAGCCAAGGGTGACGTAGCGATTGTCGGCATCGATGGCTTGCCCGATGGGCTGGCGGCGATCAAGCGGGGGTTGCTGACGGCGTCGGTGTTCCAAGACCCGAAAGCCCAGGCGACCCAAGCAGTGCAAGCGGCGGTGCGGATGATCAAGGGCGAGGCGATTGAGCCGGAGGTATGGGTGCCGTTTGAATTGATCAAGCCGGAGCAGGTGGCGGTGTTTGAGCAGCGCTACAAATAGAGTGAAATACAACAATCCAAATGTGGGAGCGGGCTTGCTCGCGAATACGGAGTGTCAGTCAACAGATTTATTGGCTGATCCACCGCATTCGCGAGCAAGCCCGCTCCCACATTTCTTACAGCGTCAGGCCTTTAGTCCAGGTCGCTGGCGTTATGGCGCTCGGCCAATTGCTCATGGGGCTCACCGGACACCCGATTCACCCGCCGGCCGCGCTGCACCGCCGGCCGTGCCTCGATGGCCTCCGCCCAGCGCAACACGTGCGTGTACTCATGCACCGACAAGAACTCCGCCGCGCCATACAGACGACCTTTGACCAACCCGCCATACCACGGCCAGATAGCGATATCGGCGATGGTGTATTCATCACCCGCAATGTACTCGCTCACCGCCAGGCGCTGGTCGAGTACGTCCAACTGACGCTTGGTTTCCATGGCAAAGCGGTTGATCGCGTACTCCATCTTGCTCGGCGCGTAGGCATAAAAATGCCCGAAACCACCGCCCAGGTAGGGCGCGCTGCCCATCTGCCAGAACAGCCACGACAGGCATTCGGCACGGGCCGCAGGCTCGGTGGGGAAGAACGCGCCGAACTTCTCGGCCAGGTACTGCAGGATCGCGCCCGACTCGAATACGCGAATGGGCGTGGTGCCGCTGCGATCCAGCAGAGCCGGGATCTTGGAGTTCGGGTTCACCCCCACAAAACCGCTGCCGAACTGGTCGCCGTCGCCGATCTTGATCAGCCAGGCGTCATATTCCGCACCGCTGTGACCCAGCGCCAGCAGCTCCTCCAGCAGGATCGTGACCTTCTGGCCATTAGGCGTGGCCAGGGAATACAGCTGCAGCGGGTGCTTGCCCACCGGCAAGTCTTTTTCGTGGGTGGCACCGGCAATCGGGCGATTGATGCTGGCGAAGGTGCCGCCATTTTCGGTGTCCCAGGTCCACACTTTCGGGGGTACATAATCGGTCATGCTGACGGCTCCAGAGGCGTTTTCGATCCCAGACTAAACCAAAGGTTGATGGCTCGTCACACAGTGAATGCCACCGCCCCCCGCTGCAATCGCATCGATATTCAGTGCGACCACCTTACGGTCCGGGTAGAGCCGGGCCAGCAGGTCCAGCGCCTTGCGGTCCGCCACCGGGTCGCCGAACTCCGGGGCGATCACCGCACCGTTTATCACGAAGTAATTGATGTAGCCCGCCGCAAAATCCGGATTGCCCTTGCTGAACTTGCTTTTACGCGGGTTGAGCGGCGGCGACACCGTGTGCACCTGTAAAGGCCGGCCGTCGGCATCAGTAGCCTTTTTGAGAATCTCCAGGTGCGCCAGGGTGACCTTGTGATCATAGGATTCAGGGTCGGTATCGAGGTTGGCCAGCACCACGCCAGGCGCGACGAAACGCGCGTAGAAATCGACATGGGCATCGGTGATGTCTTTGCCCTTGATGCCCGGCAGCCAGATGATCTTGCGCAGGCCCAGGCGTTCCTTGAGTTCGGCCTCGACCTCGGCCTTGCTCCAGTCCGGGTTGCGATTGCGGTTGATCCAGCTGCTTTCGGTCATGATGCCGGTGCCGAGGCCATCGACCTCAATCCCGCCACCCTCGCCCACCAATTCGCTGCGGATAGGCCGGGCGCCGGTTGCTTCGGCGATCTGGGCCGCCAGCAGCGCGTCATCGTCGTGCTGCTGCTTGTTGCCCCAGCCATTGAAGTTGAAGTCCACCGCGCCCAGGCCGCCGCTGCCGTCGATGACGAAGTTGGCGCCGGTGTCGCGCATCCAGATGTCATCCAGCTCGGTTTCCACGAAGGTGATGTTGCGGGTGCCGCAGTGTTTTTCCGCAAGATGGTGTTCGTCTTCACGGCAGAACACGGTGACCGGTTCGTGATCAGCAATCGCCCTGGCGATACGGCCCAAAGCGGCCTGCACGTCGGCGGTAAAGTCTTCCCAGATGGCGTCCTGGGCGCCAAAGGCAATGAAGGCCTGACGGTGTTTTTCGCCCTCGTCGGGCATGTAGAAACCGCCGCGGGTGGCGGCGCGTAGATGCGGGGCGATCAAGGTCATGGCGCAGACCACACTGGCTTGTTTGATGAAGGTGCGACGGGTTGGCATGGGGTTCTCTTGCCTAAGGTTCGGATTGAATGGAGTTCATTGTGATGAAGAGCGTTTTGTGGCGAGGGGGCTTGTCCCCCGTTGGGCTGCGCAGCGGCCCCAAAAAAAGCGGGAGCGCTACGCACTCCAACGGGGGACAAGCCCCCTCGCCACAAAAGCCCCTCAGCTACATGGTTTTGAATTTAGTCCATACACGCATTCGTGCGCGCATATCGGCCTGGGGGATGTCCTTGCCGGCGATCAACCGTTCGAAGGTGGCAGCGTCCGGGTAGATGTCCGGGTTATCGCGCATGCTTGCCTCCACGTCCGGCCGCGCCTTGGCGTTCGCCGTGGGGTAGCCGGTGAGGTTGGTGATGGCCGCCATGTTTTGCGGGCGCATCACGAAGTTGATGAAGGCGTAAGCGTATTCCGGGTGCTGGGCGTCGACCGGGATGGCCATGGTGTCCATCCACACCGTAGTGCCTTCGCGGGGGATGTGATAACCGAAGGTCACCGCTTTGCCCGCGGCATCGGCGGCGCGCTGGGCCTGGGTCATGTCGCCGCTGTAGCCGAGGGACAGGCACAGGTTGCCATTGACCAGGTCGGTCACCGGTTGCGACTGGAACTTGCGGATGTACGGGCGCACCTTGAGCAATAGATCGCTGGCCGCCGCCAGGTCTTCACGCTTGGCGCTGCGCGGGTCGCGGCCCAGGTAGTTGAGCACCACGGCGAGTACTTCGTCCGGCGAGTCGATCAGCGAGATGCCGCAATCGGCGAATTTCGCCGCGTTCTCCGGCTTGAACAACAGGTCGAGGCTGTTAACCGGCGCATTTGGCATACGCTGCTGGATCTGCTGGGTGTTGTAGGTCAGGCCGATCGTGCCCCAAGTGTAGGGCACCGTGGCTTTGTTCGAATTGACGTAGTGGGTGCGCAGTTTCTGCAGCCCCGGCTCGATGTCGCTCATGGCGCTGAGCTTGGCGGGGTCCAGTGCTTGCAGACTGCCGGCGCGCATCAGGCGTTCGGCCACGGTATCGCCGGGGAAGATCAGGTCGTAGCCGCTGCCGCCGGCCATCAACTTGGCTTCCAGGGTTTCGCTGCCATCCATCACGTCGTAGATCACCCGGATCCCGGTCTCGGCGGTGAACCTGGACAAGGTGTCGGCAGCGAAATAATCGGCCCAGTTGTAGAGCTTGAGGGTTTTGTCCTCAGCCAAGGCGCAGACACTCGTCATGATCAGCGCACAACTCAATAGCCGCTTCATGATGGACGCCCATCCAGGGTCAGCAGTCCGCTGTACATCTCCGGGCGACGGTCGCGATAGATGCCCCAGGTCAGGCGGTCTTCGCGCATGGCGGACAGATCGAGGCTGCGCAGCAGCACGCCGGTGGAGTCGCGATCCGCTTCAGCCAGCAGCTTGCCCTTGTGGTCGCAGATGAACGATGAGCCGTAGAAGTCCATTTGCAGGTCCGGATCAGTGGTCGCCACTTCACGCCCGACGCGATTGGCCGCCACCACCGGCAACAGGTTTGCTGCCGCGTGGCCGCGCATGGTCATCTGCCAATGGTCCCGCGAATCGAGCGTGGCACAACCGGGTTCCGAGCCGATGGCGGTGGGAAACAGCAGCACTTCGGCGCCTTGCAACGCCAGGCAGCGCGCGGTCTCCGGGAACCACTGGTCCCAGCAGATGCCCACGCCCAGGCGCCCGAAGACCGTCTCCCAGACGCGAAAACCTGTGTCGCCGGGGCTGAAATATTCCTTCTCCTGATAGCCGATGGCGTTCGGGATATGGGTCTTGCGGTACACGCCGAGCAAGCGCCCGTCGGCATCCGCCACGCTGAGGGAATTGAAGAATGCATTGCCGGCCTTTTCGAACCAACTCAGCGGCAGTACCACGCCCAACTCCTTGGCCAGTGCGGCGAAGCGTTTGAGCACGTGACTGTGCTGATAGTCCTCGGCCAGCGCCAAGTGCTTGTGGTGCTGCTCGATGCAGAAATACGGCGTGGCAAACAGTTCCTGCAACAGAATGACCTGCGCGCCCTGCGCCGCCGCGTCTCGCACCAGTTGCTCGGCACGGTCGAGGTTGCCCTGCAGGTCCCAGGTGCAGGGCATTTGGGTAGTGGCAATGGTCAGAATACTCATGGCTTCACCCACGCTGGCTGTTGCTGGGTGATGCAGTGCACGCCGCCGCCGCCATGGGCCAGGTGGTTGATCTGCACCGGTACGATCTCGCGACCAGGAAACGCCTGGGCCAGGACTTCTGCCGCGACATGATCGGCTGCAATGCCATAGGCCGGCATGATGATTGCGCCGTTGGCAATGTAGAAGTTGGTGTAGGAGGCGCAGAACACCTCGGCGTCGGTGTCGACCGCATCAGTGGCTTCATACAGCTCGATCAGCTCGAAATGGCGGCCTCGGGCGTCGGTGGCGAGTTCCAGGGCGCGACGGTTTTCGCGCACCACTTCGGCGTATACAGAGCTTTGATCCAGAGTCGCATCGACCAGCAACACGCCAGGACGGGCAAATGCGCAGACACCATCAACATGCCCGTCAGTCATGTCGCCCGTGACGTAGTCCGGGTCGCCGGGCAACCAAATGGTCTTCTTGATGCCCAGCAGGCGCGTGAAGATGGCTTCCATCTCGGCCTTGCTCACGCCGGGGTTGCGGTTGGGGTTTAGCAGCACCGATTCGGTGGTGATCAGCGTGCCCTCGCCGTCCACATGGATCGCGCCGCCTTCATTGCTCAGGGGCGTGCCGAAACATTCCAGCCCCAGGTGATTGAGCACCCGACGTGCCAGGCTTTCGTCCAAATCATGGGCCGACTTGCCACCCCAGGCATTGAAGCGCCAGCTCACACCGGCCGTGCCCAGCTGCGGATGGCAGACAAAGGTCGGGCCGGAATCGCGGCACCAGCTGTCGTTGACGGCCTGTTCGATGAGCTCGATGCCCGGCCCGCACAGCGCCTTGGCGCCCGCCACGGCAGACGGATCAACCAGCATTTTCACCGGTTCGAAGCGTGCGATCGCATTGGCTACCCGTGCAAAATCCTGCTGCACGTGCGCCAGGGTCACGCCCCACGTGGTTTCCCACAAGGCCCGATTGTGCGGCCAGACCATCCACGTCGCCGCATGCCGGGCCCACTCCGCAGGCATCCACCAACCATTGCTTTGCATTGCATTCTGCTGCATGACAAGTACCCTTCAGTTAAGTCATTGTGTTCAGTGAAAACTGCCCACGGAGTCTTGACACACATGCTATGGCAGCTTGCAAAGCCGGACAAACGATGGATTTTGTAGAAAACTGATTAGAGGAACTTATCAGCATGCTCAACCACTGGCCGCCCCTCGGCACCCTGCGCGGCTTTGAAGCTGCGGCGCGACTGGGCAGTTTCCACAAGGCCGCCGAAGAACTGCACCTGACCCAATCGGCGATCAGCCAGCAGATCCGCAGCCTGGAGGCATACCTGGAACAGCCGCTGTTTTTCCGCAGCGGACGCAGCGTGAGCCTGACCGACGCGGGCCATGACTTCCTCAGCACCACCCAAGCGCTGCTGCAGCAACTGGCGGTGGGCGTGCGGCGCCTGGGGCAGTACCGCAAGCCCAATCAACTGGTGCTCAACACCACGCCGACCTTTGCCCGGCACTGGCTGTTGCCACGGCTCGCGGATTTCCGCCAGCAACACCCGGAAGTCGACCTGTGGATCTTCAGCACCGACGAAGTGCCCGACATGGCCAGCCAGACCATCGACCTGGCCGTGCGCGACGACATCAGCTCCCAGGCCGAATGCAGCTTCAAGGTGCTGCACGCCGACCGGCTGTTTCCCGCCTGCCACCCACGGCTGTTGAAGCTGCCCCTGGCACAACGCACCACCCTCCACGGTGAACGGGAAATGGACTGGAGCCATTGGGCGGTGGAAGCCGGGATTGATGTGGGGCAGCAGGACCAGGGCCTGAATTTCTCCGACCCCGGCCTGTTGCTCGATGCCGTATGTACCGGCCTGGGAATTGGTTTGGTCAGCCAGTTGCTGAGCCGTCAGGCGCAAACCGACGGGTTGCTCACGCCATTGGTCGACGCGACGATTCGCGGGCCGAGCTGGGCGCTGCTGACCCATCGCGACAGCGAGCAGGATCCGCTGGCGCGCAGTTTCACGGCGTGGTTGCTGAGCCACCTGGAGACCTAGTTCAAAGGTGCAGCGCCACGCCCATACCTGCCTCGGTGCGTGGCACCTGCACTCGCAGCGCAATCAACAAGGCGGCCAACAGCATCAGTACACCCGCGCCCAGAAACACGCCGCTGATGCCACTGAGACTGAACATCGCTCCTCCACCGGCCGCGCCCGCCGCAATGGCTGATTGCACGGACGCCACCACCATGCCACCGGCACTTTCAGCTTGATCCGGCACGGCGCGGGCCACCCAGTTCGACCACGCCACGGGCACCCCGCCAAACGCCATGCCCCACAGCGCCAGCAGCAATGCCTGGCCTGGCAGGGAGGCCGGCAGCAACACCAAGGCGAGCGCCGCAACGCCAACCAATACCGGCATCAGCACCAACGTGCCACGTGGATAACGCACCAGCATCCAACCGGCCAGCAGCGTACCGATGAAGTTGGCTGCGCCGAACCCCAGCAGCATCAACGCCAGCCCTTCTGTCCCCACCCCCGTGGTGCTTTCCAGGAAAGGCCGGATGTAAGTGAACAGCGCAAAGTGCCCGGTGTGCACCAGCACGCAGCCAAACATGCCGATGGCGATGCCCGGACGCAGCAGCACGTCCAGTACCGTGCGCAGACGTGCGGTGCCCGTGGGCGCCAGGCGTGGCAGCGTGAACAGTTGGAACGCCAGCGTCACGCCACCAACAGCCGCGGCGGCAATGAACGCACTGCGCCAGCCATACAGACCACCGAGGTAGCTGCCCAGCGGCACGGCGACCACCGTGCCCACCGCAATACCACTGAAGATGATCGACAGCGCTCGGGGCAGCAGCGCCGCCGGCACCAGGCGCATCGCCACGGCGGCTGCCATGCTCCAGAAACCGCCCAGGGCGACGCCCAGCAGGATGCGCATCAGCAGCAGCACCGCCAGGCTTGAAGAGAACGCCACCAACAGGTTTGAGGCAATCATGAGCAGGGAGAAACCCAGCAGCACCACGCGTCGGTCGATCCCACGCGTGAGGCCGGGCACCGGCAGCCCGGCGAACAACGCCACCACTGCCGTCACCGTCACGGCCTGGCCAGCGAGCGCCTCGGACACGCCCAGGTCCAGCGCCATTGGCGTCAACAAGCTGGCCGGCAGGTACTCCGCCGTCAACAAGCCAAACACCCCCATGGCCAGGGAAAACACCGCCATCCAGGCGGGCGCATCGGGCGCCACTTGGGCAGGGTGAGCGGTTTGGACTACATAATCATTCATCACACAACATCCTCGGGAAATTAGCGCGACGGCCAGTCTAGGTTCGCCCATCCGGATGATCTATGATGCAGACCCTTGAGTTTTTGACCAAAACCCCGAATATGACTGCAATGGCCCCTTTCAATCAGTCCTCCGACCTCATCGACGAACTGCTGCGCGGCATGCGCCTGAGTGGGGTGCAGTACCGGCGCATCCAGGCCGGACCGAGCTTCGGCATGGGCTTTGCGGCCAAACCCGGACATGCCTACTTCCACTTCCTGGCCGCAGGCACGGCCACCCTGAAAACCGACGACGGTGGCCTGTTTGAATTGTCGGCAGGCAATGCCGTGTTCATCTCCCACGGCGGCGCCCATGCGCTGTCCTCCGATGCGGACAGGCCTGTGCAGGACATTGACGGCTTTGCCGCGACCGCGTTGGGCGATACCGTCTGCGCCGTGGATGCGTCCCCTGATACGCCCCCCAGCACCTTGCTGTTCAGCGCCTGCATGGCGTTCGAACTCGGCAGTCTCCAGGGGCTCGGTAGCCTGATGCCGGCCTTGATGCTGATCGATGCCCAGGGCCAGCGTTACCCCGGCCTGATGCCGATCCTGGCGGTGATGGAGCGTGAAGTGTCCGCTGCCCGCATCGGCTACTGCGGCATCCTCGCGCGCCTGGCCGATGTGGTCGCCGCCATGATCGTGCGGGGCTGGGTGGAATGTGCCTGCGGGAATGCATCGGGATTGGTGGCGGCGCTGCGCGACACGCGATTGGCCGGTGCCCTGCTCGTCCTGCACCAGCAACCTGGCCGCGATTGGAGCGTGGCCGAATTGGCGGCGCACTGTCACACCTCCCGTTCGGTGTTCGCCGAGCGCTTCCAGGCCACCCTGGGCATCCCGCCCCTGCGCTACGTGACGCAATTGCGCATGCGCCTGGCCAGCCAATGGCTGACCCTGGAGCGTTTGCCTATCGAGGCAGTGGCGCTGCGCCTGGGCTATACCTCTCAGGCAGCGTTCAGCCGTGCGTTCAAGCGTATTACCGGCCAACCCCCTGGGGCCAGCCGTCAGCGCGGCAGGAGCCCAACATGAACGACCGCCTCGAAGACATCCTGGCCGATCACCTGAACGTGGTGTTCTGCGGCATCAACCCCGGCAAAGGCTCCGCCGCACTGGGCCTGCACTTTGCCAATCGCAGCAACCGTTTCTGGCGCACCTTGCACCTGGCCGGTTTCACGCCGCATGAGATACGTCCCGAGGACGGCCCTACACTGCCGCACTATGGCTGCGGCCTGACCACGGTCGTAGAACGGCCCACGGCCAGCGCCGGAGAACTGGCCCGGCATGAGTTCACGGATGCCGCAGCGGCGTTCGAACACAAGATCCGACGCTATCAGCCACGCTTCGTGGCCTTTCTCGGCAAGGCCGGTTATAGCGCGTTGTCGGGCCAGCGCCAGGTTGATTGGGGATTACAGCCGCAGTTGCTGGGCGGCGCGTCCGTGTGGGTATTACCCAACCCCAGCGGGCGCAACCTGGCGTTCAGCCTGGAACAGCTTGTGAATGCCTACCGCGAGCTGTGCCTGGCTTGCCAAACACCTACACCCAGCCGCCATCCACAATAAAGTTCTGCGCCGAACACATCGCCGAGGCATCGGAGGCGAGAAACAACGCCATATTGGCGATGTGTTCCGGCAGCACACTGCCCGGCAGGCACTGGCTGCGGCTGATCAGCTCTTTAGCCGCATCGTCGACCCACATCGCCAATTGTTTTTCCGTCATCACCCACCCCGGCACCAGCGTATTCACACGGATCCGGCTCGGTCCCAGTTCCCGGGCCAGGGCGCGGGTCATGCCGTGGGCGGCGGCCTTGCTGGCGGCGTACACCGGGTAGCCGGCGGAGGCCATCATCCAGCCAACTGAACCGAGGTTGATGATCGCCCCGCCGCCCGCGCTTTTCATCATCGGCACCACCGCCTTGGCGGCGAAGAAGGCGTGCTTGAGGTTGACGGAAATCAGCCGATCGAACATTTCCGAGTCGACCTCTTCCAAGGTGTGGCGCACGTCATTGGCGGCGTTGTTCACCAGCACGGTGATCGGCCCCAGGGAGTGTTCGAAACGCGTGATGGCGGCCTTGTAGGCGATCTCATCAGTGATGTCGCAATTTACGAATTCAACCGTGTGCCCGCGCAAACTCAGCAGCGCCGCCAAGCGTTCGCCCTGGCTTTGAGCGCGGTCGACAAAGCCGACCTTGGCACCTTGCGCTGCAAAGGCGCGCACCATGAATTCGCCAATGCCCGAAGCGCCTCCGGAGATCAGGACCGTCTTACCTTCGAGGTCGGGGTAAACAGCGTGCTGGGTCGTCATGAAAGCTTGCCTCGCTCAATTAGTCTTATTTTATTTTGCAAAAATGGCGTTAAAGGCTATAAATTCGCTGCTCTATCGACAAAATATCGCACATTAGTAGAACTATTCCACTCAAAACAACAAAAGGAAGTTCGATCATGAAGCACCCTCGATACCTGCTGTCGGGCCTGGCGATGTCCATGCTGATCGCCAGCGGCGGCACCCAGGCCGCAGGCCTCACCAGCGAACACAAACCTTTCGGTAAAACCAACGACGGCATCGCCGTCGAACAGTACATCCTGCGCAACAGCCACGGCATGCAAGCCACGGTCATCACCTACGGCGGCGTGTTGCAATCGCTCAAGGTGCCGGACAAACACGGCAAGGTCGAGGACGTGGTGCTAGGCTTCGACGACGTGCAGGGCTATCAAAGCGGCAACGCATTTTTCGGCGCGACCATCGGGCGCTTCGGCAATCGCCTGGCCGGTGGCGCTTTTGAGCTCGACGGCAAGCGCTACCAGGTGCCGCTCAACGACGGCCCCAATTCGCTGCATGGCGGCGCCCAGGGCTTCGACAAGCACGTATGGAAAGCCACGCCCGTCAAGGCCAAGGACTCGGTGGGCGTGACCCTCACCTACCTGTCCAAGGACGGTGAAATGGGCTTCCCCGGCAACCTGAAGACCGAGGTCACCTACCGCCTCAACGACAACAACGAACTGCACATCGACTACAAGGCCACCACCGACAAACCCACGGTGCTCAACCTCACCAACCACAGCTACTTCAACCTGGCCGGCGCGGGCAATGGCGACATCCTCAAGCAGGTTGCCACGTTGCACGCCAGCCATTACACGCCGGTGAATGCCACCCTGATCCCTACCGGCGAACTGGCACCCGTCATGGGCACGCCGATGGACTTCCTGAAACCGACACCCATCGGCCAGCACATCAAGGAGGATCACCCGCAGCTCAAGTTTGCCGAGCCGAAACAGGGTGGGTTTGACTTCAACTGGGCGCTGGATAACAAAGGTGATGTGAAGCAGCTTGCGGCCGAGGTGCATGATCCTGAGTCGGGGCGGCGCTTGCAGCTGTTTACCACCGAACCTGGGGTGCAGTTTTATACCAGCAACTTCCTGGATGGGTCGGTGAAGGGCAAGGCTGGGAAGACCTATCAGCACTGGAGCGGGTTTACGCTGGAGACCCAGCATTTCCCGGATGCGCCTAACCAGCCGACGTTTGCCTCTACGCGCCTGAACCCAGGTCAGACCTATACCCAGAACACAATCTTCAAATTCACCACCGACTGATCTGACCTAAACCCGCTTCGGTTAACGAGGCGGGTCCGTTGTTTGTGGCTAGAGGGCTTGTTGTGGCGAGCGGGCTTGCCCCGCGTTGGGCTGCGAAGCAGCCCCAATACAGTCACTGCATTCTTCCAGTCCGAACTCCGTTGCAGGTTTTAGGGCCGCTTCGCGCCCCAACGCGGGGCAAGCCCGCTCGCCACAACAAGCTCGGCTGCCACAACAAGCCCGCTCGCCACATAAGCCCAGTCTCCACAATCAGCGTTGTTTCATGCGGTCGATGACCACGGCCAGCAGCAGGATCGAACCCCGGATCACATACTGATAGAACGTGTCGATGTTCTTCAGGTTCATCGCATTCTCGATGATTGCCAAAATCAACACTCCGGCGATTACATGGCGGATCATCCCTACCCCGCCACTCAACGAAACCCCGCCCAGCACGCACGCCGAAATCACTGTCAGCTCAAAGCCCTGGCCAATCATCGGCTGGCCGGAGGTCATGCGCGACGCCAATATCACCCCAGCCAACGCCCCGATCACCCCATGCACAGCGAAGATCAGGATCTTGGTGCGGTCCACGTTCACCCCCGCCAGCAACGCCGCTTCCGGGTTGCCGCCAATGGCCATGGTGTTGCGCCCGTAGGTGGTGTAGTTGAGCAGCCAGCCGAAGAACAGGAAGCACAAAATGGTGATCAGGATCGGCACCGGCACGCCAAACAACTGGCCGTTACCGAAGACAAAGAACTGATCCTGGGACACGCCCACCGCCTTGCCGTTGGCAAAGATGTACGCCAGGCCACGCACGATCTGCATGGTCGCCAGCGTGGTAATCAGCGCATTGACCCGCAGCTTGGCGATGACGATGCCGTTGATCAGCCCCACCATCAGGCCCATCAGCAGCGCCGCGCCAATGCCAAGCATGACGCTGTCGGTGTCGCGCATCACAATCGCCGCCACCACCCCGGCGCAGGCGATGACCGAGCCCACCGACAGGTCAAAATGCCCCGACGCCAGGCAGAACAGCATGGTGCAGGCAGCGATGCCCACGGTGGAAATCGCCAGGCCCAGCCCGCGCATGTTCAACGGTGAAAGGAAGTTGTCGATCAGCAAGGCGCACAGCAAAAAGATGCTCACGGCGGCCAGCAGCATCGCCCAGTTGTCCAGCAATGCGCGCAGGTCCAAGGGCTTGCGCGCGGTGGGCAGCACGTTGTGTTGAGGGGTCATAATCGTCTCTCAGTTCGCCAGGCTGCGCGGCAAGGCCAATTGCAGCAGGTTGGATTCAGTCGCGTGTTCGCGGATTTGTTCGCCGCGCAGCGCGCCTTCGCACAGCACCAGGATGCGGTCGCTGATGCCCATCACTTCCATGAGGTCGCTGGACACCACGATCACCGCAATGCCCTGAGCAGCGAGGTTATGGATGATCTGGTAGATCTCGGCCTTGGCGCCGATATCGATGCCACGGGTGGGTTCGTCGAGCAGCAAGACTTTCATCGGCATCGACAGCCAGCGGCCGAGAATGGCTTTTTGCTGGTTGCCGCCAGAGAGGTACATGATCTTTTGCGCCGCGTTGGGCGTCTTGACCTTCATGGCCTTGATCTGCTGGTCGGCGTTGCCCTTCTCCCAGCCGTCGCGCAGCAGCCAGCCAAACGTGGAATGAGCGCCCCGCGCGCTGATATTGATGTTCTCGGCGACGCTGGACAGCGGAATGATGCCCTCCTTCTTGCGGTCTTCCGGGCACAACAGCACGCCGGCCGCGATGGCGTCCCGTGGTGACTGCAAATGCAGCGGTTCACCACAGAGTTGCAGTTGCCCGACACTGGCTCGCTCCAGGCCACTGAGCAGGCGGAACAACTCCGTGCGCCCTGCCCCGACCAGCCCGAACAAGCCAAGAATCTCGCCCTTGCGCACGTTGAAACTGATCGGCTCACGCAGGCCAGGCCCCAACAGGCCGTCGACCTTGAGCGCCACCTCGCCGTGCTCACGCGGGCGGTAGTCGTAGATGTCCTGGATATCGCGGCCGACCATGCAGGTCACCAACTGGTCATGGGTCAGCGTGCTCATGTCCTCGAAGGTGCGCACATAACGGCCGTCCTTGAACACCGTCACCGCATTGCAGATACGGAACACTTCCTCCATGCGGTGCGACACGTAGAGCACCACTTTGCCCTCATCGCGCAGGCGCGCGATGATCGCCATCAAGCGGTCGATCTCCCGTGCGGAAAGGCTGCTGGTGGGCTCATCAAACGCAATCACATGGGCGCCACGGGACAGCGCTTTGGCGATTTCCACCAGTTGGCGCTGGCCCAGGGAAAGACGCCCGAGCTTCTCGGCAGGATCGATTTCATCCGCCAGGCCCTTCAGGCAAGCAAGGGCCTGCTCTCGCAGCAGCCCCCGGTTGACCACGCCGAACCTCGATGGCAAATGCCCGAGAAACAGGTTCTCGGCCACGCTCATTTCCGGCACCAGGTGCAGTTCCTGATGGATCACCGCCACGCCGCTGGCAATGCTGTCAGCAGCGTTTTTGAAGGCCATGACCTGCTCGCCGATCTGCAGCGTGCCGCTGTTGGGAATGTAGGCGCCGCCGAGGATCTTCAGCAGCGTCGACTTGCCCGCGCCGTTCTCGCCCATCAACGCGTGCACCTGCCCAGGGTGGGCGCTGAAGCTGATGCCATCCAGCGCCTTGACCCCCGGAAAGGTTTTGCCGATGCCGTCAAATCGCAAGGCGGCAGCAGTCATTGCCACAGCCCGATCTTGGTCAGCTCGGCTTGGAAGTTTTCACGGGTGATCAGGGTCACTTCGTCCATGGCCGTGTACTTCGGCGGCTCGGTGCCTTTTGTGACCCACTCGTACATCATCAGCGCGGTGTTATAGCCCTCGATGTGCGGGCTCGGCAGCATCGAACCGAAGAAGCCGCTGCTCGGTTTTTTCAGCTCGCCGATGGCGTCGGTGCCATTGATGCCGATGCCGATCACGTTGGCCGCCTTGAAGCCGGCGCTTTCAGTAGCGCGTACGCCGCCGAGCACGGTGTTGTCGTTCATGCCGCCGATGATCAGGTTTTTCGCGCCGCTGGGCAGTTTCACCAGGGCCGAGTTGGTGGCGTCCATGCTGCCTGGGACATCCAGGGTCTTGGCGGCCGTAAACAAGATGTGATCCTTGGGAATGCCGGCTTCTTCCAGGGATTTGACCGAGCCATCGGTGCGCTTCTTACCGGTGTCGAGCTCGTTGAAGGTGTTGATCACCGCATAGGTGTCCTTCCAGTCCCAGCCGCGTTTTTTCGCTTCGGCGGCCATGGCGGCGCCTTGCTTCTGGCCGACCTCGAAGGCCGCCATGCCCAGGTACGGCACGTCTTCCATGAAGTTGCCTTTGGCGTCGACGAAGCGGTCATCCACTGCAATGACTTTCAAGCCGTTGGCCTTGGCCTTGGCGACGATGGCCGGGCCGAGGGACACGTCCGGCGGGCAGATCACAAAGCCTTTGGCACCGTTGGCGGCCAGGCTGTCGATGGCCGAGAGGGTTTTCTCACCATCGGGCACAGCGATCTTGATCACGGTGAAGCCATGTTCCTTGCCGGCTTTCTCGGCAAAGGCCCACTCGGTCTGGAACCACGGTTCCTCAGCCTGTTTGACCAGGAAACCGATCTTCACTTCTTCAGCGGCCAGCAACAGCCCGCTCAAGCTCATGGCCGAGACCGCCACAGCGGCGCAGCACAGGGAACGCAAACCACGACGACGATTCATACGGGTGACTCCTTGTTGTTGTTTTTAAGTCTTGGGTTTATCCGGCAAAGCGGTGACAGGGTTTTCCAGGTACATCAACTTCGATGGCCAATACCGCACCATCCAGGGGGTGAGCCAAAGGGCTCGCGGCACTGGTGATATAGAGGGTGGTGAGATCCGGGCCACCAAACACGCAACTGGTGGGGCGGCTGACGGGCAGTTCGATGATGCGGTCTACTTCGCCGTCGGGCGTGAGGCGCAACAGGCAACTGCCGTCCCAGCGGGCGTTCCAGGTGTAACCGTCAACGTCCATGGCCGAGCCATCCGGCCCGCCGCGTTCGTGGGGGCCGAACCAGACTTGCGCGGGATCGAGCTGGCCGTCGGCTTGAATTTCATACCGGTACAGCGTGCCGTCCAGGCTGTCGCCAAAGTGCACGTGGCGGCCGTCGTCGCTCCACAGCAAGGTATTTGGAATGCCCAAGCCACTGAGCAACGGCGTGACCTGCGCATCAGCATCGATACGAAACAGGCCGCCGGAGCGTCGGGTGATGGGCAGATCTTCGCCCTGCTCGCCGATGTTGTTCTGCATGGTGCCTAGCCACAGGCGGCCCTGGGCATCGCAGCGCGCTTCATTGCCACGGTTGCCCGGTTGCGGGTCCGCGACGCACAGCAGGGTCAGGGCTTCGGTGGCCAGGTCGAGGCGATACACGCCGCTGCTCAAGGTCACCAGGGCATCGCCGCTTTCACACGGAATGAAGGCTGAGACATGCTCGGGCAATTGCCACACCTGCAATTGCCCGTCCATCAGGCGCAGCGCCTGTTTACCGGCGATATTGACCCAGTACAACGCCTGGGTCGGCGCGTCCCAGAACGGACCTTCGCCCAACTGCGCACGGTGCGGGGTAACGGCGATACACGACATGATGCCTCCTGGATTGTTGTTGTTCTCAGGTGCGCGTTACAGCGGGTCGCGAGATGGCGTGCCATCCACCAGCCGCTGGATACGCAACGGGTTGGCGTTTTTCAACGCGTCGGGCAGCAGGCTATCAGGGTAATTCTGGAAGCACACGGGGCGCAGGAAACGGTCGATGGCCAAGGTACCGACCGACGTGCCACGGGCATCCGACGTGGCCGGGTACGGCCCGCCGTGCACCATTGAATCGCAGACCTCCACACCGGTCGGGTAACCGTTGAGCAGGATGCGGCCGACCTTCTGTTCCAGCAGGGGCGTGAGTTCGGCGAACTGTTGCAGATCAGCCGGCTCGCCAATGATCGTGGCGGTGAGTTGGCCGTGTAGCCCCTGCAAGGCGGCGCTGAGCTGGGCCTGGTCGGCCAGTTCGACAAACACCGTGGTGGGGCCGAAGACTTCTTCCTGCAGCACTGCATCGCCGTCGATCAACAGGCTCGCATCGGCCTTGAACAACTGCGGTTGCGCCTGGCTGCCGGCCTGTTGGCGGCCCGCCAGGTGCTGGATGCCCGGATGTGCCAGGAGCTTTTCCAGGCCCTTGCCATAGCTGCCAAGGGTGCCGGCGTTGAGCATGGTCTGCGCCGGTTGGTCGCCGATCAATTGCGCGACTTGTTGGGTGAACGCGGTGAACTCAGGCGATGCGATGCCAATCACCAGGCCTGGGTTAGTGCAGAACTGGCCGCAACCCTGGACCACCGAGGCAGTCAGGTCACGTGCGACGCTTTCGGCACGCGCTTTCAACGCCTTGGGCAGCACGATCACCGGGTTGATGCTCGACATTTCGGCAAACACCGGGATCGGCTGCGGGCGCGCTGCCGCCATATCGCACAACGCACGACCGCCCTTGAGCGAGCCGGTAAAGCCCACCGCCTGGATCGCCGGGTGTTTGACAAGCGCTTCACCGACGCCACCGCCAAAAATCATATTGAACACACCGGCGGGCATCTCGGTGGTGTCGGCCGCGCGGATGATTGCATCGGCAACCCGCTCGGCCGTCGCCATGTGCCCGCTGTGGGCCTTGAACACCACCGGGCAGCCTGCCGCCAGCGCGGCGGCGGTGTCGCCGCCCGCAGTAGAAAACGCCAGGGGGAAGTTGCTTGCACCAAATACGGCTACCGGCCCCAGGCCGATGCGGTATTGACGCAAATCCGGGCGCGGCATCGGCTGGCGATCTGGCAAAGCCTTGTCGATGCGCGCGCCGTAGAAATCACCGCGACGCAATACGCTGGCGAACAGGCGCATCTGGCCGCTGGTACGCCCGCGCTCGCCCTTGATGCGTGCGGCGGGCAAGGCGGTTTCGCGACAGACCAGCTCGACAAAGTCATCCCCCAACGCATCCAGTTCATCGGCAATCGCATCGAGGAACTGCGCACGGCGCGCCGCGCTCAACGCTCGGTACGCAGGGTAAGCCTGCGCGGCGGCCTTGGCGGCGGCGTCGACTTCTTCCGGAGTAGCCTGGTAGAAATCCTGCGGTAGGGCTTCGCCAGTGGCGGCATCGACGCTTTGCAGTTTAACGCTGCCGTTGGCGCTGCGCTGGCCGCCGATGTAGTTGTGGCCAAGTGACTGGGTCATGAAAATCTCCTTTAAAGGGTGATGACGTGGCCGGGCTCGAATGCCGCATCGCTGCTGCCGACGCTATTGACCAGCGGCGCGCCGAACTCGGCCTGGCTGATCTCGAACACATCGCCAGCCTGGGTACGTATACCGTCAGCGAATGACAGGGTCGCGGTGCCGAAGAAGTGGACGTGCACATCGCCCGGCGTGAGGAACTGACGGTACTTGAAGTGGTGGTACTCGAGGTTTTCCAGGCTGTGGCACATATTGGCCTCGCCGCTGAGGAATTCGTTCTGCCAGATGACTTCGCCGTCGCGCAGAATGCGGCTGGTGCCCGCCAGGTGTTGGGGCAACTCGCCCACGCGCAACTCGGGGCCATAGCTGCAACTGCGCAGTTTGGAATGGGCCAGGTACAGGTAGTTCTTGCGCTCCATGACATGGTCGGAGAACTCGTTGCCCACCGCGAAACCAACGCGATAGGGCTGGCTGTCCGGGCCGATGACGTAGAGGCCGCCGATCTCGGGCTCTTCCCCCGCATCCTCCGCGAAAGGCGGCGACGGGAAGGCAGCGCCGGGGCGCACCACAATGCTGCCGTCGCCCTTGTAGAACCACTCCGGCTGCACGCCTGCCTGACCGGATTCCGGCTTGCCGCCCTCCACGCCCCATTTGAAGATGCGCATGGTGTCGGTCAGTGCGGTGTCATCACCGGCCTGATGCATCTTGTCCCGCGCCGAGGCGCTGCCCAGGTGGGTCAGGCCGGTACCGCTGATCAGCATGTGGGCCGGGTCCGGGTGGTCCAACGGCGGCAGGATTTTCAGGTCGGCCAGCAAAGTGGCGTAATCGTAGCTGTCGCCCAAGCCCAGGCTGTCCACCTGTTGCGCCAGGCCGACACCGGCGTCTATCGCAGCCAGGGCCAGTTCGCGCACTGTGCGGGCGCTGTTGACCTCACGCACTTTACTGCCTTCCACCACGCCAACCCGGCGGTCCCCGTTACGTAATTCAAACTGAACCAAACGCATGTCATTTCTCCTGAATCAAGTACGTGTAGCGCCACGGGCACTGGCGGCGAATTGGTCGGCAGGCAACACGTGCCGGCGTTCGAGCAGGCGATAGACCACCCCCGTCAGCAGCAAGCCAAACACCATCACTGCGGACAAGAAGTACAAGCCCGACGCCAGGTTGCCGGTGTATTCCTTGAGCGCGCCGATCACGAACGGGCCGATATAGCCGCCGAGGTTGCCCACCGAGTTGATCAACGCGATGCCCGCCGCCGCACTGGCGCCGGCAAAGAACCGTCCCGGCAAGGTCCAGAACACCGCCGTGCAGGAAAACATCGCGAACGCCGCCAGGCACAACGCGGCCATTTGCAGCACCGGCACGCTGAGCCAGGCGCTGCAGAACAGGCCGATGGCGCCCAGCACGTAAAGCACGGCGAGATGGCCGTAGCGATCATTCAAACGGTCGGAACTGCGCGGGATGATCAGCAGGCCGATGATGCCGAAGATGTACGGCACGGCAGATATGAAACCGGTGGTGAGGTCACTGCCGCCGAATTGCTTGATCAAGGTCGGCAGCCACAGGCCCAGGCCATAAATGCTCAGGGTCACCGGCAGGTAGAACAGCGCCAGCAACAGCACGCGCTTGTCTTTCAAGGCATGCAGCGGGTTGCCGTGGCGGGTCTGGCCGTAGGCTTGCAGGTCTTTGGCGAGTTCGCCGGTCAGCCAGGCTTTTTCATCCTCGCTCATCCAGTTGACCTGCTTGGGGCCGTCCGGCAGGTAGCGCAGTACCGGCCAGGTCAGCAGGATCGCCGGCGTGCCGATGACGATAAACAGCCACTGCCAGCCATGCAGGCCAAGGATGCCGTCCATGCCCAACAAACCACCGGACACCGGCCCGGTGATCATCATCGCGATGGGCTGGGACAGGATAAACAGCCCGAGGATCTTGCCGCGATGGCGCACCGGGAACCACTGGGTGATGTAGTACAGAACGCCCGGAAAGAACCCCGCCTCCGCCGCGCCGAGCAAAAAGCGCATCACGTAAAAGCTGTGCGGCCCCTGCACGAAGGCCATGCCGATGGTGATGGCGCCCCAGGTGATCATGATCCGCGCAAACCAGCGCCGGGCGCCGAAGCGATCAAGCATCAGGTTGCTGGGGATCTCAAAGAGGAAATAGCCGATGAAGAACAACCCTGCACCCAAGCCGTAGGCGGCGTCGCCAATGCCGACGTCGGCGCCCATGTGCAACTTGGCGAAGCCCACGGCGGAGCGGTCCACGTAGGCGATCAGGTACAGCAGGATCAGGAAGGGAATCAGTTTCAGCGTGATGCGCCGAATAAGCCGCAGTTCCTGGCTCATGGGGTCGATCTCCGATTGTTGTTTTTATAGAAGCTCGGGGGACGCCTCTCGCGAAAATCCGCCAGGGCCATACCTCAGTTGAAGCCGACTATATAGTATGACTATTTGCAAAACAACTCTTCCAAAGCAGGGTTTTTACGCTTATGTTTAAGCAAGCACAGCACATATAGTCATACAATAAGAGAATCGATCATGTCTGATAAAAAGCCCGGCCTACGCTCCGCCCAGTGGTTTGGTACTGCCGACAAGAACGGCTTCATGTACCGCAGCTGGATGAAGAACCAGGGCATCGCCGACCATCAGTTCCATGGCAAACCGATCATCGGCATCTGCAACACCTGGTCGGAGCTGACCCCGTGCAACGCGCATTTCCGCCAGATCGCCGAGCACGTCAAACGCGGCGTGATCGAGGCCGGTGGCTTCCCGGTTGAATTCCCGGTGTTCTCCAATGGCGAATCGAACCTGCGCCCCACCGCCATGCTCACGCGCAACCTGGCGAGCATGGACGTGGAAGAAGCGATTCGCGGCAACCCGATTGACGGCGTGGTGCTGCTGACCGGCTGCGACAAGACCACCCCCGCCCTGCTGATGGGCGCCGCCAGCTGCGACGTGCCGGCCATCGTGGTCACCGGCGGGCCGATGCTCAACGGCAAGCACAAGGGCCAGGACATTGGCTCGGGCACGGTGGTGTGGCAGCTCAGCGAGCAGGTGAAAGCTGGCACGATTACCCTGGATGATTTCCTGGCGGCCGAAGGCGGCATGTCGCGCTCGGCCGGCACCTGCAACACCATGGGCACCGCGTCGACCATGGCCTGCATGGCCGAGGCACTGGGCACCTCGCTGCCGCACAACGCGGCGATTCCGGCGGTGGATGCACGGCGTTATGTGCTGGCGCATATGTCCGGCATGCGCGCGGTGGAGATGGTGCGCGAAGATTTGAAGCTGTCGAAGATCCTCACTAAAGAAGCGTTTGAAAACGCGATCCGCGTGAATGCCGCCATTGGTGGCTCGACAAACGCGGTGATCCATCTCAAGGCCATCGCCGGGCGCATTGGCGTCGAACTCGATCTGGACGATTGGACCCGCATGGGCCGTGGCATGCCGACCATCGTCGACTTGCAGCCATCGGGGCGTTTCCTGATGGAAGAGTTCTACTATGCAGGCGGCCTACCCGCTGTTTTGCGTCGCCTCGGTGAAGCCAACCTGATTCCCCATCCGAATGCCCTGACCGTGAACGGCAAGTCCCTCGGCGAGAACACCCAGGACTCGCCGATCTACGGCCAGGACGAAGTGATCCGCACCCTCGACAACCCGATCCGCGCCGACGGCGGTATCTGCGTGCTGCGCGGCAACCTGGCGCCTCTCGGTGCAGTCCTCAAGCCGTCCGCCGCCAGCCCTGAACTGATGCAGCACCGAGGCCGCGCCGTGGTGTTCGAGAACTTCGACATGTACAAGGCACGTATCAACGACCCGGAGCTGGACGTCGACGCCAACTCGATCCTGGTCATGAAAAACTGCGGGCCCAAGGGTTACCCAGGCATGGCCGAAGTCGGCAACATGGGCTTGCCCGCCAAGCTATTGGCCCAAGGCGTGACCGACATGGTGCGGATCTCCGACGCGCGCATGAGCGGCACGGCCTACGGCACGGTGGTGTTGCACGTGGCGCCGGAGGCGGCGGCCGGCGGTCCGTTGGCCACGGTCAAGGAAGGTGACTGGATCGAACTGGACTGCGCCAACGGCCGTCTGCACCTGGACATCCCCGACGCAGAGCTGGCGGCCCGCATGGCCGACCTGGCGCCACCCGAGAAGCTGATCGTCGGTGGCTATCGCCAGCTGTATATCGACCATGTGCTGCAGGCCGACCAGGGCTGCGACTTTGACTTCCTGGTGGGTTGCCGCGGGGCGGAAGTCCCAAGGCATTCCCACTAATTGGGATGCTATGATGCGGCGAATTCAAGCCAGAGCCTCCCTGTAGACATGGATCACCAGCCGTCCAAGCCGCGCAAGAGCCAGCATGCCCAGATCGTCCAGGATTTGGGCATGCACATCGTTTCCGGTCGCTTCAAGCCCGAAGAACGCTTGCCCATGGAGGCCACGCTCTGCGAGGAGTACAAGGTCAGCCGCTCGGTGTTGCGTGAAGCGACCCGCGTGCTCAGCGCCAAGGGCCTGGTGTATTCCAAGCCACGGGTGGGCGCGGTGGTGCGGCCACGCTTGAAATGGCACCTGCTCGACCCGGACGTGCTGTCCTGGTTGATGCAATCCACGCCACACAGCGAGTTCTTCAACACCCTGGCCGGCGTGCGGCGCATCCTCGAACCGGAAATCGCCGCCATGGCCGCGACCACCGCCACCGACGAAGACATCGCCACCATCGAGCAAGCCTACCTGGGCATGGAAACCGCGCAGACCCACGAACAGCTGCTGCAGGCTGACCTGGACTTCCACCGCGCGATTGCCGACGCCACCCGCAATGACCTGCTGGCCTACATGTGCAACATGCTGTCGCTGCCGTTGCGCGAGTCGATCAACATCACCAACCGCCGCCCGGACATCCAGGGCCTGAGCCTGCCCCGGCACAAGGCGATCCTCACTGCCATTCAGAACCGCGATGCCCTGGGCGCACGGCACGCGTCGCTGGTGCAACTGGATGACACGCGGGTGGCGTTGGACACCGTGATGAATGTGCTCACGCCACTTTGACATTCAGGCCGACAACCACGCTTTATCAGGTGCAAACTGATTCAAATGTGGGCGCGTGCCGGCCCATAAAACCAGGTTGCACGGTTACTCCAGCTCAATGGGCATGGCAAACGTGCGCTTGTTGTTTTGCATGGCGACAAAGGTCTTGAACTGTTTGATGTTGCCGAAAAAGAACAGCTCACGGGTCAGTTGCTCGTATTCGCTCATGTCCTTCACATTCATCACCAGCAAAAAATCAAAATCACCGGTCACGTAGTACACCTGCTGCACCTGCGGGCAGCCCACGAAACGCCGCTTGATCTCGTCCAGCAGGTCCAGGCGTTCATTTTCCAGCTTCACTTCAACGATCACCGTGATCGGCCGCCCCACGGCCGTGGGGTCGACGATGCTCACGTTCTGGCTGATCACCCCGGCTTTCTCCAGCGCGACGATACGTCGGTTCACCGCCGACGGTGACAGGTTGACCAACTCTGCCAGTTCGCGCTGGGACAGCCGGTTGTTCTCCTGCAGAACACTGAGGATCTTCCTGTCGTAAGCATCCAACTGCATAGGGCATTCCTCGGTGAAGGGCGCAAAACGCCGGTTGACGCAGATTCGTTGCGCCAGCCACCGAGAATCTAGCAACTTCCCACGCCAACCACGCAACAAAATGCCAAAACGCAAGAATGGTGCATTTACGCCGTGCATTTTCGGCCAATCGTGCGCAAGGCAGGCCTTAGCATCATCTGCACCGCAAAAAACAATAAGAAAGGAGACCACATGCCCCCCTCCCTTTGTGCTCGCCACTGCCCTTCGCCTTTTCACTGGGAATCCTTCATGAAACTTGATCAGCAGCAAAACCGGCACAACTTCGTCTCCACGGCACAGCGTTATCTCACCCTTGGCGCGGCAGCACTGCTGCTGGGCACAAGCCTGGGTGTCCAGGCAGCGACGCTGGAGCAAATCGAGGCGAAGGGCGTATTGAGCGTCGCCACCGAAGACAGCTACTACCCTTTCGAATTCATCAAGGACGGCGAATCCGACGGCTTTCATAAAGACGTGATCGCCGAACTGCGCAAGTACGCGCCGTTCAAGGTCAACCAGGACATCATGCCCTGGACCGGCCTGCTGGCCGGGATCACCTCGGGCAAATACGACGGCGCCATCACCGGCGCCGGCGTGACCGAAGAGCGCCTGGGCGCCTTCGACTTCGTGGCGCCGGTGGCCCCCGAGGTGTCCTACTACATCAAACGCGCGGATGACGGGCGCATCAAGGGCCTCGCCAACTTGTCCGGCCTGACCGTGGGCGTACAGGCCGGCGGTGCGCAACTGGCGCGCCTGACCCAGCTCGACGCCAAGCTCAAGTCCCTCGGCGGCTCATTGGGCAAGGTCGTGCAGTACCAATCCTATCCGGAAGCCTACGCCGACCTGGCCAACGGCCGTCTGGACTACGTGGTCAACTCCATCGTGCCGGCCAATATGCTGGTCAAGGAACGCCCCAAGGTCTTCGCTGTGGGTGAGCCCACCTCGGGCATGGGCTTCATTGCCTGGCCCGTGGCAAAAGGCAACACCGCGCTATTGGAGTACCTGAGCGGTTTCGTCAATCACTTGCGCGACACCGGCAAGTTGGCCGAACTGCAGAAGAAATGGCTGGGCCAAGCCTTCGACAACCTGCCACGCGAGCCGATCACCTCGGTCGAACAGTTCAAGCAGTTGACCGCGCAGTAGATCGCACGGCGTCTATCACCCGCGTTGATCCGGCCCGCTGGCGGCCGGGCAACGCGCTCGATCCAAGGAATTCATGATGACTGGCAGTGACTGGCTCACGCTCCTTCATGCCGCCTGGACGACGATCTGGATATCCGGCATCTCCATCCTGTTGGGGGTGGTGCTGGGCTTGGTTGTCGCGATGCTCCGGGCCGCGAAGATCCCGCTTCTCAGCCCCTTATTGGCGCTGTATGTCAGCCTGATCCGGGCCACGCCCATGGTCACGCTGGTGCTGTTCCTGTTTGTGATCGCCCCGTCCATCGGCTGGGAGATCGACCCACGCATCGTCGCCATCGGTGCCATGACCCTCAACACCACCGCCTTCAATGCGGAAATCTGGCGCGGCGCGCTCAACAGTTTTTCCCGCGAACAAGTGGAAGCGGCCAACGCGGCCGGCATGACCACCGGCCTGACCCTGCGCCGGATCATGTTGCCGCAGATGATGACCACCAGCCTGCCCGGCCTGGTCAACGAGATGTCTTTGCTGGTCAAGAGCAGCCCGGCCATCGCGATGATCGGCATCGTCGACCTGACCCGCGTGACCAACCGCATCGCTGCCGTCACGTACGACCCGCTGCCACCGATCCTCGCCGCCGGGGTGTTCTACATCCTGATCATCGGCGCCCTGGTGCGCTTTCAACGAATCGCTGATGCGCGTGCCAAGCGCCTGGCCATGTAGGAGGCCCCATGAACGGTTTGACCATGTTGTGGGACAACGCCGCGCTGTTTGCCACCGGTTTGCAGAACACCCTGTTGCTGTTTTGCGTGTCGGCGGTGTGTGCCTTCGGGCTGGCATGCGGCATTGCGTTTTTGCTCGAAGGTCGGCAGAACCTCCCACGCAGGCTGTTGCGCGGCCTGCTGGACCTGATGCGCATGCTGCCCTTCCTGATCTTTTTGTACCTGCTGTATTACGGGCTGCCCAATGCGGGAGTCCGCCTGGACGTGTGGACCGCTGGCTTTATCGCGCTGATCACCTACCACGGCGCTTACTTCGCCGAGATCCTGCGTGCCGCCCGCATCGCATTGCCTGCCGGCCAGGCGGAAGCCGCGTGGGCCCATGGGTTTATCAACGCAACGATGTACTGGCGGATCCTGCTGCCGCAGATGGTCATGCGCTCGGGCCCGCTGTTCGGCAACCAACTGGTGTGTGTGCTCAAGGACACGGCGTTTCTCTCGATCATCACGTTGATGGACCTGACCGCCGCCGCGTCCGCTGTTCAAGCCAAATATTTCGTACCCCTGCCGCCGTTCATTCTGGTGATCGCGCTGTACTGGTCGATCACGCTCATCGTCGAAGCGCTGCTGCAGCGCCTGGCGCGGCGCGCGCAAAAAAGAGGATTGGTCCATGAATAAATCAGCGCCCGTCGTGGAAATCCGCGACCTGCACAAACATTTTGGCGGCATCGAAGTGCTGCGTGGTATCAACCTGACCGTCGAGCGCGGGCAGACCGTCAGCATCCTGGGCTCCTCCGGCTCCGGCAAGTCGACCATGCTGCGCTGCATCAACTGGCTGGAAGTGCCGGATGCCGGCGAGATCTACCTGGGCGGCGACCGCATGGGCCTCAAGCCCGACAGCCTCAAGCCCATGTCCAACCGCGAACTGGCCGCCATGCGCGCACGCACCGCGATGGTGTTCCAGGGTTTCAACTTGTGGCCGCATTTGACGGTGCTGCAAAACGTGACCGAGGCGCCGATCCATGTCATGGGGGTCAACCGCAAAGAGGCCAACGAACAGGCAGCGGCACTGCTGGACAAGGTCGGGCTGTCGCATAAACACGATGCCTATCCCTGGTCGCTGTCCGGCGGGCAACGCCAGCGCGTGGCGATCGCCCGTGCGCTGGCGATGAACCCTGAGGTGATCCTGTTCGACGAACCCACCTCGGCCCTCGACCCGGAACTGGTCGGCGAGGTGCTGGCCGTGATGCGTGCGCTGGCCGAAGACGGCTTCACCATGGTGATTGTCACCCACGAAATGGAGTTCGCCCGCGCGGTTTCCAATGAGGTGGTGTTTATCGACAAGGGCCTGGTGGTGGAACGCGCTGCGCCCGAAAAATTCTTCACCCATTCGGACAGCGAGCGGGTCCGCCAGTTTTTGGGCCGCTACCGCACCGCGACCGCCTAAGCCTGCCACTTCCATCAACAAGGAGCCTTTCATGTTGTGTGTTAATCCGCGAGCCATCCGAGGCCCGTACCCGGACAGCCTGAAACAGGTCATGAATATCGAGGCCGCCCTGCAGTCTCGGCGCTGGCTGGCGCACTGGGATCAACTCAGCCCCCAGGCGACGCCGCTATGGGATTTGCCAGGGGTTGCCGCCCGCCTCGGCGTCGGCAGCTTTTGCGTAAAAGATGAATCGACCCGCTCGCCCCTGGGCAGCTTCAAGGCGCTGGGCGCGCCGATTGCGTTGATCCGGTTGATCCTGCGGATGCTGCCGCAGGAGGCGTTCGAACCCGAAGGCCTGATCACCGGCCAATACCGCCAGCGTTTGCAGGATTTCACGGTGATCAGCGCCACCGATGGCAACCACGGCCGCGCCTTGGCGGCGGCAGCGCAGAGTGTCGGCTGTCGTTGCGTGATCGTGCTGCACACGAATGTCAGCCTGGAGCGCGAGGCGTCGATTGCCGAGTACGGGGCGCGAGTGATCCGTATCAGGGGCAATTATGACGAGTCGGTGGCGCATACCGCGCAACTGGCCGAGGAACACGGCTGGCCGGTGGTTTCCGACACTTCCTACGAAGGCTACGAAACCGTTCCCCGTGATGTGATGCAGGGCTATGGCACGCTGGTTGCCGAATTGATCGAGCAAACCGCCGGCACCCCGCCGTTTACCCATGTGTTCCTGCAAGGGGGCGTGGGCGGAATGGCGGCCGGTATCAGCAGTTATCTGTGGGAGCACGCCCAGGCGCAGCGCCCGGTGTTTGTGATGGTCGAGCCGGAGCAAGCCGATTGCCTGTATCAAAGCGCATTGCAAGGGCGTCCGGCGAGCGCCACCGGTTCAGTCGACTCGGTGATGGCCGGCCTGGCCTGCGGTGAGACTTCGCCGTTGGCCTGGCGCTTTCTAGCGCCGTGCATCGACTTTTTCATGACCATCAGCGATGACGCTGCCGTGTCGGCCATGGGCTCCTTGGCGCGAGGCAGCACGACGGATATCCCGATCCTGGCCGGCGAGTCGGGCGTGGCCGGGCTGGCGGCCTTGCAGCAGTTGGCGAACGACCCGAACGCCGCGCAGCAAATCGGCCTGGGGCCCCACGCCCGTGTGCTGATCATCAATACCGAAGGGGCCACTGCGCCCACCGTCTACGCAGAGTTGGTGGGAGAAACCGCGCCATCGGTGCTCGCCCGCCAACGCGATTGGCTGACCCAGGAGGTTTCCCGTGAGCAATGACACTGCCTTTGAGCAGCAACTGGTGCGCTGGCGCCACCACTTGCACCAACATCCGGAAGTCGGGTTTGAAGAGGTGCAGACCGCCGACTACATTGCCAATGCCCTGACGGCGATGGGCCTGGAAGTACACCGTGGTATAGGCGGCACCGGCCTGGTCGCCAGCCTGACGCTGGGGGACAGCCCGGCCACGGTCGGCCTGCGCGCTGACATGGATGCGCTGCATATCCACGAAAACGCACCGGACCGCGCACACGCTTCGGTCACTGCCGGCAAGATGCACGCCTGTGGGCACGACGGGCATATGTCGATGGTACTGGGCGCCGCCAAGCTACTCACCGAGCGCCGCAACTTCAATGGCACCGTGCGGTTTATCTTCCAGCCGGCCGAAGAACACGGCTGCGGCGCCAAGGCCATGATCGCCGACGGCCTGTTCGAACGTTTTCCGGTGGACGCGATTTACGGCGCGCACAACATGCCGGGCCTGCCCGCCGGTAGCATCGCCACACGCAGCGGCGCAATCATGGCCAGCGAAGACAACTTCATGATCCGCATCACCGGCACCGGCACCCACGCGGCACGCCCGCACATGGGTGTCGACCCGATTGTGATTGCCGCCGAGGTGGTGCTGACCCTGCAAACCATCATCTCGCGCAACCTCGATCCGAGCGTGCCGGCCGTGATTTCCTGCACGGAGTTCATCACCGACGGTATCCGCAACGCGATTCCCACCCACGTGGTGATCAAGGGTGATACGCGCAGCTACGCGCCCGAAGTGCAGGCCATGCTCGCCAAGCGCATGCGCGAAATCAGCGAAGGTATCTGCCGGTTGCACGGGGCATCGTGTGAATTCGAGTACACCCATGAGTTCGCCCCCACCGTAAACTGGGCACACTGCACAGCGATTGCCGTTGCTGCGGCGACGGCGGTGGTGGGGGCTGAACGGGTGAACCCGGAGGTTCAACCGATGATGATTTCCGAAGACTTCGGTGCGTTCCTGCAAGGGGTGCCGGGCAACTTTGTGTTCATCGGCAACGGGGAACAGGCTGGCGAAGGCGGCACGCCACTGCACAACGCGCGGTATGACTTCAACGACCAGGTGCTGGAGACGGGCGCGCAGTATTTCGCGCAGGTGGCGGTGGCGGCATTGGCGTCGTGAAATCGAGGGAAGAGCGCCCCGCTCTTCCCCGTTTTTTTACAGGGTGTAGGCGATCCCCACCTGCACCGTGCGCGGCTCACCCGGATACGCATACACGTTGCCGAACGCGCCTTCTTCATAGTCGCGGTTGAACAGGTTCTTCACGTCCAGGTTCAGGCGGATCTTGTCGTTGACCTTGTAGTAGCTGAGCAGGTCGACCACGGTGTAGGCATCCATCGAGAACGCAGTGTTGGAGGTCTGCCCCGCGCGCTCATCCACGTATTTGCCGCCCGCCCCCAGGCCCAGGCCCTTGAGTGCGCCGTCCTGGAATTCGTAGACGTTGAGCAGGCTGAAGCTGTTGCGCGGAATGTTCAGCAAGCGGGTGCCGGTGTGCAGGGTGTTGTCCTTGGTGACTTCGGCGTCCACGTAGGCATAGCCGCCAATCACACGCCATTGCGGGGTGATGTTGCCGGCGACGTTGAGGTCCAAACCTCGGCTGCGCACCTGGCCGGCGGCGACACTGAAGGTTGAGTCCAGCGGGTCGGTGGTGAGCACGTTTTTCTTCTCGATCTGGTAGATCGCCGCGTCGACACTCAGTTGGCGATCCAGGGCTTCCCACTTGATGCCCATCTCGTAGGACTTGCCTTTCTCCGGCTCAAAACCACCCCCCTGGCGGCTGGCACCGGTGTTGGGCTTGAACGAACGGGCTGCGTCCGCATACACCGCGACGGTGTCGGTGAGGTCGTAGATCACGCCCATGCGCGGGGTGACCGCGTTATCGCTGGCTTCCCAGCTTTTACCGCCTGGCACATAGGTGTGGTAGTCATGTTCGAAGCGCTCGAAGCGGGCACCGGCCAGCACTTTGAGGCGCTCGGTCAGGGCGACCTGGTCCTGGACGAAGGCGGCGTAGGTCTTGAGGTTTTCCTTGTCGTGGGTCGGCGTGCGCGTGAGTGCCGGGCGCGGCTGGCCGTAGACCGGGTTGAAGATGTCGATGGGGTAGGCACCCACCGCGCCACTGGAACGCTGGATGATCGACTTGTAGTCGTAGTCTTCGAACTCGACGCCGGTCAGCAGCGTGTGGTCGAAACCGCCGATGGAGAAATGCCCGGTGAGGTTGAGTTGGGTGTCCTTGTCGGTCCACTCCAGCTTGCGGTAGTTGAAGTTGCGGCCCAGGGTGCGACCGTCAGCGGCCAGGCCGTTGGCTTCGATGGCATTGCCTTGCAAGGTGCCGTCGAGCCACTGGAAACCACCGCCCAGGGTCCAGTTTTCGTTGAGCAGGTGCTCGAAACGCAATTGCGCCATGCTGTTGTCGTTGTGCAGTTTGCCGGCGTCTTTTTCACCCCAGAAGGTGTCGCGCGAAGGCGTGCCTTTTTGATTGGGGTAACGCGTCAAGCCACGGTCCAACGGGTGATTGTTGCGCATGAAGTCACCTTCGAAGATCACCTTGGTGTCGTCGGTGGCCTGCCAGGTGATCACCGGGGTCACGCCGTAGCGCTCGGTTTCCACGTGATCACGAAAGGTGTCGCCGCCCTCGCCCACCACGTTCAAGCGATAGGCCAGGCGGCCGTCTTCATCCAGCGGGCCGGACGCGTCGAGGGTGGCGCGCTGCATGCCCTGGTCATCCAGTTGGCTACCGAGGGTCACCGTCGGCTCGGCCAGCGGTTGCTTGGAGACCACGTTGAAGGTGCCGCCGGGATCGCCACGGCCGTAGAGCATGGTCGCCGGGCCGCGCAGCACTTCCAGGCGCTCGATGGTGTTGGCGTCGGGCATGTTCGGGTAGCCGCGATTGATCGGGAAACCATTGCGGTAGAACTCGCCGGTGGTAAAGCCGCGCACGGTGAAGGTGGTGAGCCCCTGCCCGCCGAAGTTGTTGGCCCGGCCGACGCCACCGGCGTAGTCCAGCGCGTCCTGCAAGCGGGTGGCGCCGATGTCCTCGACCACCGCCTTGGACACCACGCTGATGGACTGCGGGGTTTCGTGGATCGAGGTATCAGTGCGCGTCGCACTTGCCGAGCGGGTGGCATGGTAGCCCTGCACCGGACCCTGGGCGGTTTCGTAGTCGGCCGCGCCGGTAATGCTGGTGGTTTGCAGCTCGATCGCAGCTTTTTCAAGCGGTTCGACCTCCGCCCAGCTCAACGGGGAAAACGCCTGAAGCACACACACGGAAAGCAGGGTACGACGCATGAAGGATAAACCTAGTGAAAGAGCCAGATGGGGCGGCATATCTGCCAATTATTCTGCGCGGCATGATATGTCAAATCATTACCGTTTGGCATTTATTCTCATTAGCGACTTATCGAGTAACCGCTTCGTAGCAACGCACGGCAAAACCCGCGCAAAAAAAAGCCACTCTCACGAGTGGCTTCTGTCACGCCCTTACCGCCTCAGCGATAACGTTCCAACCAATGCGCATACGGTGCAGGCAAGGTCCACGACGACTTCTCGACGCCCAGCTCCTTGGCCGCAAAGTACGCCCAATGCGGATCAGCCAGGTGCGCACGCCCCACCGAAACCAAGTCCAAATGCCCCGCTTGCAAGGCGCCTTCCGCCAGTTGCGGCGTGCCAAAGCCCCAGGCCGATGTCACCGGAATGCCCGCTTCACGACGCACGCGCTCAGCGATCGGGCCCATGAACGCCGGGCCCCATGGAATGTTGGTGTCGGGAATGGTGAAGCCGACACTGACACTCAGCAGGTCCAGGCCACCGGCCTTGAAACGACGGGCCAGTTCGATGGATTCGGTGAGGGTCTGCTCGTCGCGGCCGTCGTATTCGATCACACCGAAACGTGCGGTGAGCGGCAGGTTTTCCGGCCACACTTCGCGCACGGCGGCCAGGGTTTCCAGGAGGAAACGGCTGCGGTTGTCGAAGCTGCCGCCATAGGCGTCGGTGCGTTGGTTGGAGTGCTCGGAGAAGAAGCTCTGGCCCAGGTAGCCGTGGGCGAAGTGCAGCTCGATCCACTCGAAACCGGCGTCGCGGGCACGGCGGGCGGCGTCGACGAAGTCCTGACGCACACGGGCGATGTCGTCCAGGGTCATGGCGCGCGGCACTTGCGGCAGGTTGGCACCGAAGGCAATGGCCGACGGTGCGATGGTTTCCCAGCGGCGCGCATCGGACGCGGCCATATGGTCGTCACCTTCCCACGGGCGGTTGGCGCTGGCCTTGCGGCCGGCATGGCCGATCTGGATGCCCGGCACCGAACCGGCAGCTTTGATGGCCTGCACCATCGGCACGAAAGCCTCGGCGTGGGCGTCGCTCCAGAGCCCGGCGCAGCCTGGGGTGATACGGCCTTCCGGCGCGACGGCGGTGGCTTCGACCACTACCAGGCCAGCCCCGCCACGGGCCATGCTGGCCAGGTGCACAAGGTGCCAATCGTTGACGATGCCATCATCGGCCATGTACTGGCACATCGGCGGAATGGCAATGCGATTGCGCAGGGTGACGTCTTTGAGTGTGAACGGTTCGAACAATGCGGACATGTTGACTCCAGCCAGTGGTTGGTTGATTCGATAGTTCGATGGTAATCGAACTATGGTGTTCAACGATAGCCCCCTGTTATGATTCGTTTCATGCGAGCCTTCAAACACCCTCCCCTTCAAGACCTGACCCTCGAACGCGTGCTGTACGCCCTGAGCGATCCGGTGCGCCTGGAAATCGTGCGCTGCCTGGCCGGCGTGCCTGAAGCCACCTGCGGCGAGCTGGACGGCGGGCGGCCCAAGTCGAGCATGTCCCATCACTTTCGCGTGTTGCGCGATGCCGGGTTGGTGCAGACCCGCAGCGTGGGGACCACGCACATGAATTCATTGCGCGGCGATTTGCTTGAGGAACGCTTTCCCGGTTTGCTCGGGTGCATCCTCGCCCAGCACTGAACCAAAATCAGGCCAGCGGATCGTCTTCGCCCTGTTCGACGCCTCGGTCCGGCGCACTGCCAAACTTCATTGCGCCAATACGCCCTTGCAGTTGGTCGACAAATTGCTGCGCCTCCAGACGCGTGTTGAACATCATGCTCAAGTCACCCAGCCGCAGCAGGCAACCTTCGGGTGAGCCCACGTCTTCCAATTCGATCTTCATACGTCCTCGTTTATTCAACTGCCGCGGGCAAACGCGGTCGCACAGGGTTGCCATCCAGATGCACGCAATCCTTGCCGTTGCGCTTGGATGCATAGAGATTGCGATCGGCACACTTGAGTACCGCAGACAGCTCAGCGCCCGCCGTAAAGCACGTCATGCCCGCACTGCAGGTGTAGTCATGGGGCGGCGCGACACTGCAGCGAATGGCATGCAGCAGGCGTAGCGCATAATCGGTCGCCGTGTGGGGATCATCACAGACCAGTAATACGCCGAACTCCTCGCCGCCGATCCTGCCGAAACTGTGGCTGCCAGGAGTGGATTTCAGGCACGCGGCCATCGCGCAGAGAATCCTGTCACCGACGTCATGCCCGAATTGGTCATTCTTCAACTTGAAACTGTCGATATCCAACATCATGAAATAGCCGGTATGACCGGCTGCAATCAGTTTGGCGAAACTTTCCATAAAGGCGCGCCGGTTCAATAGGGACGTCAGGTGGTCAGTGTGTGCCAGTTCGCGGAACTCACTTTCAACCAGCAGCACGGAGCGCAAGTTCTTCAAGTAAGAGAAATTCAGGATGAAGCCAATAGACACTGATGACAGACAAAATATGAACAGGTAAACCTCGACGCCAGCGTACACACCGATCTGGATATTTGGCCACATCACGCACCAGACCAACGCTGCACACATCAGAAAATCCCGGGGCGTGATAAAAAGTACTGCGCTGCTGAGCACCAACGTCAACGCCAGCGGCAAGGCAAATACTTGCAGTTCGAGATTGGCGTGCAACACGTAAGCGAATCCAACAGCCAGCAACACCATGTAGGCAACGCCAAGCAGCCGCCACACGTAGTAGTGGGTCACCGCGCGGTGAAGCCGGCAGACCACCAGCAGACACAGCGTGACAATCAGTTTGTGCACATCAAACTTCATCGATGGATCGACCAGCAATACGCCCAACCAGGCGATAATCCCGATGATTTCAGCCTGCAAGATCGCCGGTGACAATAGCCTTTGCATCCGTGGCCGAAGCTTCAAGTTCGCCGGCATTCGTTCATTCCCTGTACATGAGTCGCCTACTGACCGTCGTTATGACCCAATTGGAGACTGTGCAGGCTGATCGCAAATGAATAGGCCATGAAGCGTCTGACCAACACCACAAACGGCGGTAGCACTTCCAGTTGCGTCTTGGAATGAATTTTGAAATATCCCCTGTCCACCCCTTCCCGAACCAAGCGAATAACGTGCGTCTTGGAGACCGATAATTGTTCGGCAAGTGAAAGATAAGAGGAAGACCGGAAACTGGCACCGGTGTTGTCCAACGCACACGCGTCGTTATAGATAGCCAACATCAACAAGTGACCGGCATCACGATTGACCAACCAATAACAATCCGGCAACAACTGATCAATGGTCGAATTACACTCAAGGATCGTCGCAAAGCCTTTGAAATAAACGGCCAGAAAAGCACGGTCATCTACCCCACCCAAATGCCGAATCATTGTATTTTCCGGATAGAGCGTGCCCAGCGGGTCCACGACCGAAGTGAGCATCGCCCTGACTTCCTGGCACGCCTGGGACGACGGGCTGAAAACGCGGAAACGGCTATCTTCCAGGTGTCCCGTCACTTTCATGAACCCCAAGGCCCTGAACAACAGGAAGATCGATTCCAGGCCGTTCCTCGAGCAAAATCCGCGCGCCAGACACAATGCTTTCACTTCGGAAAGTAACGGCAACGGCCGAGAAAAATAGGCACTCAATAACGCAAAAGACACCATCAAACGATTGAACTTCAACGCCGTCTTGTAAAAAAACGGCCTTTTTGAATAAGGCTCCAGCAGCAGTGTGTAATGCGTGCGGATGCACGCCTCAAATTCCACATGGCATTCGGCTACACGTGCCGAATGCTCCAGCGCCAACTTCAACGAACGACCACACATGAGAAAGAGCCCTGATCAAACAACCTGAATTCATTGATTTCAATTGCACTCTTTATGCAACCAGGTCTCACAACAACTCACGTCAGAATAAAAGCCACTAATGGCGTTTTGCCTCGAAGCGCAATCTATCGTGATTACAGTACGGGACCCCATCGCTACCAAAATTGTTCCAATGGCCCGTAGCAACTGGGTGAGCAGCAAAACTCTTGTGACATTTACTTACATATCGCCCGCACACTTGAAAGCCAAGCGGTGTAAGCCAAATCCAACCAAGCCGACTTAAACGTTTCAGTCTTCGGGGCGAACCTTACCCACCCGCCGGCGTCCGAGCTAAGGCACTGTTGCTTACCGCTCGCCGCGAGGTCTTCGTTTGAAAGCTGCCATCCTCAAAAAGTACCGCCTGATCATCAAGACCATGGGTTACGTGGGCTGGGCGCTGTTCTGGCTGTTGCTGTGGGACGTCGCCGTCACCGTGGACTTCATGCTGTTTCTCACCGCCAAGATCAATTTGCCGCTGATGCCCCTGACCCTGCTGGGTTCGGCGCTGGTGGTGCTGATCAGTTTCCGTAACAGCAGCGCCTACAATCGGTGGTGGGAAGCCCGCACGCTGTGGGGCGCGATGGTCAATAACTCGCGCAGCTTTGCGCGCCAGGTCTTGACCTTGCTGGACGACCCCGACGGCGAAGTGAACCCGGTCAAGGCCACCCTGTTGCGCCGTCATGTAGCGTACGTGAACTGCCTGGCCGCCCATCTCAAGGGCCAGCCATGCCCTGAAGAAGTCCGCGCGTTCATTCCCAGCGAAGAGTTCGCGCGTAATGGCGCGACCAACAACTTCGCCAACGACATCCTCACCGGCTCTGCCGCGCTGCTCGCCAAAGAATATAAAGCCGGTCATCTGGACAGCATCCGCCTGGCGCGACTGGAGTCGACCCTGGTGGACTTGTCCAACGCCCAGGGCGGCATGGAACGGATTGCCAATACCCCGCTGCCCTACCCCTACGTGTATTTCCCGCGCTTGTTTATCTCGTTGTTCTGCCTGATCGTACCGGTGGGCCTGGTGGAATCCCTGGGTTGGTTCACCCCGCTGGCCTCGACGGTGGTGGGTTTCATGCTGCTGGCCATCGAGCGCATCGGCACCGACCTGCAAAGCCCGTTCAACTCCAGCGAACACCAGATCCAGATGGAAACCATCTGCGAAACCATCGAGAAAAACCTGCAGTCGATGCAGCGTGATGCGCTGGGTGGCGAGCGCATCGGTTAAACCCTCCTCTGGCCCTCAAGTGCGTGCTCCCGCAGTCGATACACAGGGAGTACGCATGGGCCACACCCCTCTCAAAACAACACATGCGACGCTCGACGCTACTGTTTTCTCCTTGCCAAAAATTATAAATACCCGCGGGTGAAGTCATGAATATCAAGCAAAAGCTGACCTGGGCGTTTGCCGCCATCGCGTGCGTCCCGGTTATTTTGGTCGCGGTACTGGTTGTGCTGAATCTGCGTGAGGGGGCCCAGGCCAATTTCCTCGACAGCAGCGGCCGTGAGATCCGCCAGATCGACAATGGCATGAAGCAGTTCTTCGACGGCATCAGCCAGAACGTCGACTATGTGGCCAAGGACCCGCGCGTTGTCGCGGCCAAGGACCTCAAGAGCTACGCCGGCGCCGACGCCGCACAAATCCCCCTCACCCCCACCAATAAAGAACTGCTGGAGATTTTCGACCAGTTCGCGAAGAGCCATCCGAGCACCGCCTACCTGTCCCTGGGCTTGAAAGACGGCGGCTACGCCAGTTGGCCCGACGACACCAAACTCAACAACTACGACCCGCGCGTACGCCCCTGGTATCAGGCGGCCATCGCCGCACCGGGCAAAACAGTGCGCACTGGCGCCTATTATTGGGCGCCGGACGATGTGACGCTGATCGGCACCGTACACACCGTCGCCGATGCCAGCGGCAATATCCTTGGCGTGGTCGGCCTGGACGTGTCGCTCAAGCAGCTCACCGAACTGGTGCGCAACATCAAGCTCGGCGACAGCGGCTACTTGATGCTGGTGGAAGGCAACGGCAACGTGCTGGTGGACCCCAGCGATGCCAAGCACAACTTCAAGCCCCTGGCTGACCTGGGCCCGAACTACGCCGAACTGGCCAAGCGTGGCGACGGCGTGACCCAGATCGAGATCGATGGCGTGGCCTACATGGCCAATATGGTCAGTTCCAAAGACCTGGGCTGGCGTTTTATCGGCCTGATCAAGCGCGACGAAGTCATGGCCGGCGCCACCCGCCTGACCTGGTTGATCGCCGCCATTGCCGCGGTATTGGCGTTGGTGTTCGCGGTGGTCGGCGCCAGCTTTGCCAGCGTCATCGTACGGCCGATTCGCGGCGTGGCCGACGGCCTGCAAGAGATCGCCGAAGGTGAAGGCGACCTGACCCGTCAGCTCAAGGTGCAAGGCAAGGACGAAACCGCCAGCCTGGCCGGCTGGTTCAACCAGTTCCTGAGCATGATCGCCCAGTTGGTGCAGCGAATCGGCAACGCCTCGTCGGACCTGCAGACCGCCGCCGCCGACACCAGCCAAGTCGCCAACAACATGAACCAGGCCGCCGGCCGCCAGCGCGAAGCCGTGGAACTGGTGAGCACGGCGTTCAACGAAATGGTCGCCACCGCCAACGAAGTCGCGCGCTCCTGCAGCGCCGCCGCCACCAGTGCCGACGAAGGCTACCGCGATGTGCACGACGGCCAGCACCACATCGGTGAAGCCACCGGCAGCGTGCTCAAGCTCAGCGAAGACCTGCAGAAGTCGACCCAGACCATGCAGTTGCTGGAGCAGGACAGCAAGAACATCAACACCATCCTCGACACCATCCGTTCGATTGCCGAGCAGACCAACCTGCTGGCGCTCAACGCAGCGATTGAAGCTGCCCGTGCTGGGGATCAAGGCCGAGGTTTCGCGGTGGTCGCCGACGAGGTCCGCGCCCTCGCCCGTCGCACCGCCGACTCCACTGGCGAGATCGACAGCCTGCTCGGCAACCTCGCCCGCCGCACCCAAGAAGTGACGCAACAGATGCAAGGCAGCCTGCTGGTGTCCCACACCAGCGTGGAACGTATCCAGCAGGCCCGCGACAGCTTCGACAAGATCCGCGGTTCGGTGGACTCGATCCGCGATCAAAACACCCAGATCGCCACCGCCGCCGAGGAACAGCACCAGGTGGCAGAAGAGATCAACCGACACATCGCGCAGATCCATGCCGACGCGCAGCTGGTCGAAGGCTTCGCCCACTCGGCGCAGACCGGGTCAGGTCGGTTGACGGATATTTCGGGTCAGCTCAAGGGGTTGGTGGGTCGGTTCAAGTTCTAACCCTTCCTCTGTAGGAGCCGGCTTGCCGGCTCCTACAGATAATGGCTCAACCCACCTGAAGTTCCGTCGAACGCCCGGTGGCCTTGAAAAACACCAGCACGGCAATCCCCAGCGCAATCCAGCACGTGCCGCCGACCTTGGCATAGCTGTCGGAGTTGACCAGCACGTAGCTGATGATCACAAAGCCGATCAGTGGCACCAGCCCGTGCACCAGCCGGCGACCGGCGCTGCGGTAGTGCCAGGCCACGGCCACATGGAGCAGCAAAAACGCGGTCAGCGCACCAAAGTTGCACATCGACGCCAGCAGGTTGATCTGCCCCACGAAGAACAGGCCGAGCACCAGGCTCAGCGCCGCAACCAGCAATGTCGCGCGCTGCGGCACGCCGGTGACGGGGTGCACCTGGCTGAGAAACTGCGGCAATTGGCGGTCCCGCGCCATGGCGAATAACAAGCGCGAAGTGGCGGCCTGGGCCACCAGGGAGTTAGCGATCGCTGCGCCGATCGCTACGGCCAGGGCGATCACCACCTGCAACCAGGGCCCGGCCACCAGGCGGCCGATTTCATAGAAGGCGTTGTTCGACGCATCGGCATCCGGGTACTGCACCAGATTGGGCTGCAACAGCGCCGCTAGCCAGGTCTGCACCATGAACAACGCCGCCACCAGCGCCAATGCCCATAAGGTCGCACGTCCCACCGCTCGGCTGCCGCCACGGGTTTCTTCCGACAAGGTGGAGATCGCATCGAAGCCCAGGAACGACAGCACCGCCACCGACAACGCGCTGAAGATCAGCGGCAGGGAAAACTCGTCCGGGTTGTACAGCGGCTTCATGGTCCATCTGGCGCCATTCACGCCGTTGCTGATCGCGATACTGGCCAGCACCACGAACACCACCAGCACCACCAGTTGCCCGTAGAGGAACAAGCGGTTGGCGCGGGCGGTGGTCTGGATACCGCGCAGGTTGACCAGGGTGTTGAGCACCACGAAAAACACGATCCACAGCGGCTGTGGCACGGCGGGGATCACGTTGGACATGGCATTGGCGCCGATCACGTAGAGCAAGGTGGGCACTAGCAGGTAGTCGAGCAGGATCGCCCAGCCCGCCAGGAACCCCAACTGGCTGTTCAGCCCACGCCCGACGTAGGCATACACCGAACCCGCCACCGGGAACGCATGGGACATCTGCTGGTAACTGATGGCGGTGAACAACATGGCGACAAAGCCGATCAGGTAGGTCAGCGGGACCATGCCGTGGCTGGCGTCGAACACCCCGCCAAAGATCGAGAACGGCGCCAGCGGCACCATGAACACCATGCCGTAGATCAGCAGGTCACCCAGGCTGAGCTGGCGCTTGAGTTGTTGGGTATATCCGAAACGCGCCAGCTGCGCGCTGTCACCGGGGGTGGAAGGATCGATCATGATGACGCTCCGCAAGGGTTGAACAGAAGCCTCACTCTAGGGCGGTACAGGCCGGCAGCTCTATCCTGAAAAATACTAGGTTTTGGCCTTGGCAGACTGTTTGCTTGAAAAACCGCGCAACCCCACGCCCGGAGGCGCCATGCACACCGACCTGATGCGATTCAGCGAGCAACTCGCCCACACCACGACGCTGGATGCGTGCTTGGCCGAGGTTCAGGTCGCCACTAACTCACTGGGTTTCAAGACGCTGATCTACGACTATGCCCCCGTGCCAGTCAGCCATGAAGGCGCGCTGATCACGCCGTCAGTGTTCAAGACGCTGTATGCCCCGACGGACATGCACGCCCTGTGGTGCGAGCGCGGCTATTACCAAATCGATCCGGTGCAGCAATGCGCGGCACGCCGCACCACGCCATTTGTCTGGTCATTTGGCACGGACACGCACTGGAACGGCGCCCTCACCGAGGCCCATCGTCCAGTGGCTCACTACATTCGCGACTACGGCCTGAGCACCGGCTTGACCGTGCCGCTGCACTTGCCCGATGGCGGCTTCGCCACGCTGACAGAGATTGTCGACGGCACGCCGGACGGCGCCGAGCAGCAAGCCCAGCACAACCTTGGCGAGATGCTGGTGCTGGCCCACGCCTTCCAGGCCAGGGCCAGCGAGTTACTGGCGCCGGCCGAGCGCTGCTGCACGCACATCCACCTCACCCGCCGCGAACGCGAGTGCCTGCAACATTCGGCCAAGGGGCTGACCGCCAAAGGCATTGCCGCCACCCTCAACCGCTCCCAGGCGACGGTCAACCTGCACCTGGTCGGCGCCGCGCGCAAACTGGGCGCGCGCAACCGTGTGGAAGCGGTAGTGCGCGGCCTGCATTACCGGCTGGTGGAAGTCTGAGAACCTAGCATTTTTGCCAGTGCCACTGACGGCACGCATTGGCTAGCCTGTACCTCATTGATCCCCAAGGAGGTACACAGCATGCAGGTTCGCGAAGGTTATGCCGATTTCCGTGGCCACCGGACATGGTTCCGAGTCACCGGCGATCTGGACTCGGGGCGCCTGCCCCTGATCGTCGCCCATGGCGGCCCCGGCTGCACCCACGACTACGTCGACAGTTTCAAGGATTTGGCGGCCACCGGGCGGGCGGTGGTGCACTACGACCAGATCGGCAATGGCCGCTCGACTCATCTGCCGGATGCTCCCAGCGAATACTGGGCGGTCGACCTGTTCCTCGCTGAACTGAACAACCTGATCGCCCACTTGGGCATCCGCGATTACGCCCTGCTCGGCCAATCCTGGGGCGGCATCCTCGGCGCCGAGCATGCGGTGCGCCAGCCGGCCGGCCTCAAGGCGCTGATCATCGCCAACTCGCCGGCGTCCATGGCGTTGTGGTCCGAGGCGGCGAATGAATTGCGCCAGGCGTTGCCCGCCGAGGTGCAGGCCACGTTGCTGCAACATGAGAGAGCAGGCACTACCGACAGCGCCGAATACCGCGCAGCCTCGGACGTGTTCTACGCGCGCCATGTATGCCGCGTCCAACCGATGCCCGCCGAAGTCGCGCGCACCTTCGCCGCCATCGACGCCGACCCCACGGTGTATCACGCCATGAACGGCCCCACCGAATTCCATGTGATCGGCAGCATGCGCCACTGGACGATCATCGATCGCCTGTCACGCATCCAAGTGCCGACGCTGCTGATTTCCGGCCGCTACGATGAGGCCACGCCCGCGACGGTGCAGCCGTTCGCCGACAGCATTGCGGATGTGCAGTGGCAGATTTTCGAGCATTCCAGCCACATGCCCCACGTGGAAGAGCGTGACGCGTGCATGGCGTGTGTGGCGCGGTTTCTGGAACAGCGACTGAGCTAGCAGGCCGGGTCAAGCCGTGGGCCGTCGGTGCTTTCAACCGCGCCCGCGGCTGACCTGCCAACTCGCCAACTGATAAAGCCCGAGCAAACCGCCGGCCAGCAGCAGGGTCCATTGCACGCTCAGCGCCGCCGCCAACAGACCGGCAAGTAACCCGCCGATGGCTTCAAAACCGAAGCGCATGGCGATGTAGAACGCGATCACCCTGCCCCGCAAGGCTTCGGGCGCGGCGCTTTGCAGCGTCATGTTGCTGCTGACATTGCTCACCGTGATACCAAAACCCAATCCGGCCAGCGCAACCAAGGTAAACCACAGGGGTGGGTTGGCCGCCACCGCACACAACGACACCGCACACACCACCGCGCCCATGGCGATGATACGGCTCAACCGCGAGGTGCTGCCCGCGAACGCAAGGAATATCGTGGCCACAAAAGCCCCCGCGCCCGCAGCGCCCCAGAGCCAGCCCAGGGTCTGTGCATCGCCGCTGAACGTGTGCTTGGCCAAGATCGGCAGCAGCACCGTGTAGCAGGAGGCAAGCAGGTTCACCATCACCACGCTGATCAGCAAGCGGCGGATGGACAATGTGCCCCACAGGTAGCGCAGACCTTCGCGGAAGATCTCCCCGGTAGAGCCCTTGGCGCGCACTTGTGCGCGACTCTTCACCTGGCCCAGACCGATCAGCAACATGCCGAAGGCGATGGCGGTGAGCAGAAAGCAACCGGCCTCGCCGCTCCAGTTGATCAGCAAGCCGGCCAGCGGCGGGCCGATAAAGCGCGCGGCGTTGATCAGCATCGCATTGAGTACGAGGGCGTTGGGCAAGTCGTTGGGGTCATCGACAAAACTGGCGATCAAGGCTTGGCGCAGGGGTGTCTCCAGAGCATTGAGCAACCCCAGCAGCAGCGCCATGGCGATGATGACTTCGCGGCCCATCCACTGCTGCCAGGTGAGCACGGCGAGCGCCACCGATTGCACTGCCAGTATGGCCTGTACCGCCATCAGCAGGCGGCGCTTGTCGTGGCGGTCGGACCAGGCGCCCGCCAGCGGCCCGACCAACAGCTGCGGCAACAGCGTCAGAAACGCAATCGCGCCCAGCAGTACGGCCGAGCCCGTCAGGTGGTAGGCCAGCCACGACAGCGCGACCTGTTGCACCCATTTGCCCAGGGTGGAGAGGCCCTGACCCACAAAGTAGATCTGGAAATTACGATGGCGCAACGCGCGGATGGGCGCGGGCCATCGGGGGGTAGACGCAGGATTCAAATAAACTCGCAGCCCTTTTGTGTCAGGGATTTAAGGACCCAGGAACGGTCGTTTTCGCCCAGTGCAATCTGTTCCAGCTGCTTCTGTTCGGCGGCATGCTTGGCATGGGCGCGATCATACACCTCGCCGACCTGCTCGAACGGTACGCAGAGCAGACCGTCCTCATCCCCAATCACCAGATCGCCCGGTTCGATCACCATGCCGGCCAGGGCAATCGGCACATTCACCTCGCCAGGGCCGTCCTTGTAAGGGCCGCGATGGGTAATACCGGCGGCGAACACCGGGAACTCCCCGGCGCCGATGCTGGCCGCGTCGCGAATCGCGCCGTTGATCACAATACCCGCCACGCCCTTCTTGATCGCGTAGGCCACCATCATCTCGCCAATCAGCGCGTTGCTCAGGTCACCGCCGGCATCCACCACGATCACGTCGCCAGGCTCGGCGATGTCCAGCGCGTGATGCAGCATCAGGTTGTCCCCCGGCCGTGCCTTCACGGTAAGCGCCGGCCCGACCAGTACGCCCGTGCGGTGCATCGGTTGCAGGCTGGCGCCGCCGGCGGTCATGCGGTGCATGGAGTCGCTGATGTTGGCGACGGGCACGGTGCGGTAACGCTCGACCCACTCGGCGGCGACCTTGCGTTGCTGCTTGAGCACTCTGAATCCGATGGACATGGGGCATTCCTCTGATGATTTTTGTTTGTTTTGAAACGTCGTTTCGAAATTAACATAACAAATTCAAATCAACAAGACCAAAACCCGAGCCATCCGCCAAATGACGAGCGGCAGCCCTTCCGTATAAACAAACTAAACCCCTGATACGACAAGGCAAAACCACGAATACAGCTCAATCTTAGGTGACCACTGAAAATTTATTTATTGCAACGGCGTTTCATTATGCTAATTTCCTGCCACTACCGCACACCGACAAAAACACCAAGGTGCACAGAAATGACCCGAACCCTCCTGCTGACCGGCCCGGAATTGACCGCCGACGCCATGGCCCATGCCGCCTCCCACGGCGTGCGCATCATCCCCACCACGCCCTACGCACCGGCCGATGAACTCATCGCGATGATTGCCCGCGAACAACCGGACGCGATCATCGTGCGCCAGGGCCAACTGACCCGCGAGATGATCAACGCCTCCGCCGCACTGAAAATCATCGCCAAGCACGGCGTGGGCTACGACACCATCGACATCGCCGCCGCTGCCGAGCGCCAGATCCCGGTGACCATCGCCCTGGGCGCCAACGCGCAATCGGTGGCCGAACACGCCTTGGCATTGATGTTCAGCGTGGCGCGCCAGACCGCCCTGCTCGACGCGCGGATGCGTGACGGGCATTGGGACAAGACCACTTCGGTGGGCATCGAACTGTCCGGCAAGACCCTGGGCCTGGTGGGCCTGGGCGCCATCGGACGGATCCTGATGGAACTGGTGGCGCCACTGCGCATGACCATCAAAGTGTTTGATCCGTACCTGGCCGACCTGCCGAACGTGGAGCGCGTCGACACCATTGATGACCTGCTGGCGAGCTGCGATATCATCAGCCTGCATTGCCCGCTGACCGAGCAGAACCGCAACCTGTTTGGCGCCGCGCAGTTCAAGCGCATGCGCCCCGGCAGCATTCTGATCAACACGGCACGCGGTGAACTGATCGATACCGAAGCCTTGGTCCACGCCTTGAGCACCGGGCAGATTGCCGGCGCCGGGCTCGACACCTTCAACCCCGAACCGCCGCCTGCCGACTCGGCGCTGTGGGGCCTGCCGACCCTGGTGGCCACACCCCATGTGGGCGCCAACACCGCCGAAGCACGGGACCGCGTGGGCCTGCTGGCCCTGCAACACATCATCGATTTCTGGGACGGCATCGCGCCGCCGCCGCGTGCGGTGGTCAACCGCCATCTCTACGCACACTGACATCGTCCGCCGATTACGCGCGGGCTCATCACGCTTCTCCAAAAAAAACAACACGGGAGAGAGTCATGCCTATCAGTTCTACCGACATCAGCGCCCTTGAGCGCTCAACCATGCGCAAGGTGGCCTGGCGACTGCTGCCATTCCTGATCCTGTGCTACCTGCTGGCGATCATCGACCGTGGCAACATCGGCATGGCCTCGCTGCAAATGAACCAGGACCTGGGGCTGACCCCGGCAATCTTCGGCTTTGCCAGCAGCCTGTTCTTTGTCTCGTACTTCCTGGTGGAAGTGCCGAGCAACCTGGCCCTGCAGCGCTTCGGCGCGAGGGTGTGGATTGCGCGGATCATGATCACCTGGGGTCTGATTTCCGCCGGCACCGCGTTTGTCACCGGCGCCAACTCGCTGTATGTGATGCGCTTCCTGTTGGGTGCGGCCGAGGCCGGCTTCTTTCCGGGCGTGCTGTTGTACCTCACCTACTGGCTGCCAGCGGCGTACCGTGGGCGCATGGTCGCTATTTTCATGGTGGCAATTCCCGGTGCCAACTTCATCGGCTCGCCGCTGTCCGGCTTGTTGTTGAGCCTGGACGGCTGGTTCGGCATGCGCGGTTGGCACTGGCTGTTCATCATCGAAGGCATTCCGGCGGTACTGCTGGGCATTGCCTGCCTGTTTGTGCTGACCGATCGCCCGGAGCAAGCCAAATGGCTGAGCCACGAGCAACGCCATTGGCTCACCAGCCGCCTTGACGAAGAGCGCAGCCGCAAAACCGCCATTGGGCATATCTCACTCTGGAAACTGCTGCGCCACAAACACATCTGGGTGCTGGCGCTGATCTACTCCGGCGCGTCGGCGGCCGGTAGCACGATGAGCGTGTGGGCGCCGCAATTGCTCAAGACCTTTGGCTTGAACAACCTGGAAATCGGCCTGGTCAACGCCATTCCCTATGGGCTGGCATCGATCCTGATGATCCTGTGGGGCCGCAGCTCGGATAAAACCGGCGAACGCCGCTGGCACACCGCGACCACGTTGCTACTGATCACGGGCGGCCTGCTGTTGGCACTGGTCACCTCATCCCTGGTGGCGACGGTGATCATGCTGTCGATGGTATTGATCGGTGCGTACTCCATGAAGGGCCCGTTCTGGGCACTGGTCTCCACCTGGCTCTCCTCCTCGACCGCCGCCGCTGGCTTGGCGGCGGTGGGCGCGATGGCCAACCTGATTGGCGGCGGGATCATGGTTAACGTGTACGGCACGATTCATCACGCGACGGGCAGTTACGCCATTGCGCTGCTGCCATTGGCAGCACTGTGTGCAGCGGGTGCGGTGATGGTGTTGTTGATGGGGCGCAAGCAGATGAAGGAAACCATGGAGTTCAATAAAGCCGCCAACGCCAACTGAAATCCTAATGCCACCCACCTGTGGCGAGGGCGCTTGCTCCCGTTGGATCGCGAAGCGGCCCCAAAAAATGGGACTGCTACGCAGTCCAACGGGAGCAAGCGCCCTCGCCACAGGTACAGTGCTCAGTCAAGATTGCCCCCATCCGCCAATACCAGTATTTTGCAGCTTCCCCCCAACAAGGAGCACCCCATGGTAAAAACCCGCCCACGCCCCGCAGTCACCGGGGTGGCCTCGGCCGATCGGGTGCTCACCGTGCTCACTGCCTTCCGCATGGGGGATACCGCCCTGGAACTGGCCGAACTCGCCGCCCGCACCGGGCTGATCAAAAGCACCATCATGCGCTTGATGGTCTCGCTGGAGGATCACGGCCTGATCACCCGCCTGGCCGACGGTCGCTATCAGTTGGCCACCGAGATCATGCGCTTGAACACCGTGTATCAGGACGGCCTCGACCTTGAACGCCACATCACCCCACTGCTGCACCGCCTGACTCAAGAAACTGGCGAAACTGCGTCCTTCTATGTACGCCACGGCGCTTATCGGATGTGCCTGTACCGTGTGAACTCCCCCCACCACCTGCGCCTGCACCTGCAACCCGGCGACACCCGCCCCATGGACGGTGCCGCCGGGGCCGAGGCGTTGCGCACGCCCTATTCGCTGGCCGCGAAGATGATCAAGCCGATTTTCTCCCACGGCGCCACCGACCCCCACGCCTCGTCCATGGCCCTGCCGATCTTCGGCCCAGGAGAAAACCTGATCGGTGCGCTGGTACTGTCCGGCCCCGCCAGCCGCCTGACCGCCGAACAGGCGCAGACGCTGCACCCGCTGTTCCAGCAAGCTGCCGTCGAACTGACCCGTAGCCTGGGTGGCGACGCACTGGCCGACACCGACGCCCTGCAGAAAAAGCTGCGCGGCAAAAAAGCCGACTAAACTCATCACGGATGCGCAGAACAGCAGGGTGCGAGACGGATCGCACCCTGAGCGACACTCCACCACATCCCATCATCGCAGCACCTGTAATAGTCTATTGCAGGACTCTAATGTACTAACCAGTTACTTATCTTGCTAAAATCGCGTCTTTGCCCTCTCACATTCGAGTCCTGTCGACATGAAACGAGCATCGCGCGCCGCTGGCGCCTCTAGATTCTTACTGCTGGGCCTGGGCGTGATCATCGCCCTGCTCGGCCTCGCGCTGGTCATTGGCGGCGTCAAACTGGTCAGCCTGGGAGGCTCCTGGTACTTCCTGATCGGCGGCGCAGTCATGACGATTGCCGGGTTGCTGATCGCCGGCCGCAAGCCGGCCGGTGCCTGGTTGTTCGCCGCCTTTTTGATCGGCACGGCCATCTGGGCCGTTGCGGACGTGGGCCTGGTGTTCTGGCCGTTGTTCTCCCGCGTGTTCATGTTCGCAGCCATCGGCATGGTGGTGGCGCTGGTGTACCCGTTGCTCGTCAACCGGCCTGCACGTGGCGCCTATGCGGTGGCTGGCGTACTGGCGTTGGGCGTGGCAGTCGCGGCGGGCAACATGTTCGTCGCCCACCCGAGCGTGGCGCCGACCGGTGCCGGCCCAGGTATCACCCCGGTGGCTGCGGCCGACGCGCAGAAAGACTGGGCGCATTACGGCAACACCGAAGGCGGCAGCCGCTTCGCTGCGCTGGACCAGATCAACCGTGACACAGTCAACAAGCTCAAAGTGGCCTGGACCTATCACACCGGCGACGTCGCCATCAGCGACGGCAACGGTGCCGAAGACCAGCTGACGCCCCTGCAGATCGGCAACAAGGTGTTCATCTGCACGCCGCACAACAACCTGATCGCCCTGGACGCCGACACCGGCAAAGAGCTGTGGAAGAACGAGGTCAACGCCAAATCGGCGGTGTGGCAGCGTTGCCGTGGCATGGCGTATTTCGACGCCACCGCGCCGATTGCCCAGCCGACCCAGCCGAATAGCTCGCCAATCATTGCCGCCAGTGTTCCGGCCGGTGCGCAATGCCAGCGTCGCCTGCTGACCAACACCATCGACGCGCGCCTGATCGCCGTAGATGCCGATACCGGCAAATTCTGCGAAGACTTCGGCACCCACGGCCAGGTGGATTTGAAAGCCGGCCTGGGTAACGTGCCGGACAGCTACTACCAACTGTCTTCCGCACCCCTGATCGCCGGCACCACCGTAGTAGTCGGCGGCCGCGTGGCCGACAACGTGCAGACCGACATGCCCGGCGGCGTGATCCGTGGCTTCGACGTGATCAGCGGCCAGATGCGCTGGGCCTTCGACCCCGGCAACCCGGAAGAAAAAAAAGCCCCGGCTGACGGCAGCACTTACGTGCGCAGTACGCCGAACAGCTGGGCGCCGATGTCCTACGACCCGCTGATGAACACGGTCTTCCTGCCGATGGGCAGCTCGTCCACCGACATCTACGGCGTGGAACGCACCCAGCTCAACCACAAATACGGCGCTTCGGTGCTGGCGCTGGATGCCTCCACCGGCGCGGAAAAGTGGGTGTACCAGACCGTCCACAATGACCTGTGGGACTTCGACTTGCCGATGCAGCCAAGCCTGATCGACTTCACGCCACCGGGCGGTGACAAAGCCGTGCCTGCGGTCGTGATCGGCACCAAGGCCGGGCAGATCTACGTGCTCGACCGCGCCACCGGCAAACCGCTGACGGACGTTAAAGAAGTTCCGGTCAAGGCCGCCAACATCCCCAACGAACCCTACGCCCCGACACAGCCGAAATCCGTCGGCATGCCGCAGATCGGCGCGCAAACCCTGACCGAATCGGACATGTGGGGCGCCACTCCCTACGATCAGCTGCTGTGCCGTATCGACTTCAAGGGCATGCGCTACGACGGCCTGTACACCGCGCCGGGCACCGATAAATCCCTGAGTTTCCCAGGCTCCCTGGGCGGCATGAACTGGGGCAGTATTTCCACCGACCCGGTACACGGCTTTATCTTCGTCAATGACATGCGCCTGGGCCTGTGGATCCAGATGGTGCCGTCGCAGAACAAGGCCCAGGCCGCGTCCGGTGGCGAAGCGCTCAACACCGGCATGGGCGCCGTGCCGCTCAAGGGCACGCCGTATGCCGTGAACAAGAACCGATTCCTGTCGGTGGCCGGTATTCCGTGCCAGGCGCCGCCGTTCGGCACCTTGACCGCGATCGACATGAAGACGCAAAAGGTCGCCTGGCAAGTGCCGGTCGGCACCGTGGAAGACACCGGACCGCTGGGCATTCGCATGCACCTGCCGATCAAGATCGGCCTGCCAACCCTCGGCGGCACCCTGTCGACCCAGGGCGGCCTGATCTTTATCGCCGGCACCCAGGATTTCTACCTGCGCGCCTTCAACAGCGGTAACGGTGATGAAGTCTGGAAAGCCCGCCTGCCCGTGGGCAGCCAAGGTGGCCCGATGACTTACGTGTCGCCGAAAACCGGTAAGCAATACATCGTGATCACCGCCGGTGGCGCACGCCAGTCCACCGACCGTGGCGACTACGTGATCGCCTACGCCCTGCCATAACCCCTGTTCGCGCGGCGCCTCCCCCGGCGCCGCGCCTTCTGCCTGGAAAAACCCGCATGACCCCCACTTCTCATATTCCCCTTGGGCGCCTGTTGCTGGGCCTCGCCCTGGGTGCCGCCCTGCCCGTGCAAGCCGATGACACCACCCTGACCGGTGACTGGGGCGGCCTGCGCCGCGAACTCGACGCGCAAGGCATCCGCTTTACCGGCGACTACAGCGGTGAAACCGCCTACAACGCCCACGGTGGCCAGCATCGCTCGGCGCGCTACTCGCAGAACCTCAAGCTGAGCGTGCAGTTCGACCTGGGCAAGCTCTACGGTTTCAATAATGGCGACCGCATCCAAGTCACTATTAACGACCGTCGCGGCAACAGCGCTTCCGAAGATTTGGTGGGCAACCGCCTGCCGATCCAGGAAAACTACGGTGGCCTCTACACGCGCCTGACCGAATTGAGCTACGAGCGCACGCTGTTCACGCCGGCCCTCAACGTCAAGCTCGGCTACATGGCCATGGGCAATGACCTCGGCGGCCTGGACAGCGGTATTCTGTGCAACTTCATGAACGCCGGTTTCTGCGGGCACCCGCTGAACATGTCCGGCGGCAGCGGCTGGACCAACTACCCGAATGCGCGCCTGGGTGCGCGGGTGAAATACGACTTTGCGCCCAACTGGCAACTGCGCGTCGCCGCGTTCAACGTGGACCCGGAGAGCAACGGCAACTCCAGCCGCGCCTGGAAACTGGGACCCAAACACACCACCGGCACCGTGGTGCCGATCGAGCTGGTGTACAAACACGCGGGCAACCTGCCGGGTGAATACAAGCTGGGCTATTACTACGACAGCTCCGACGTGAAACGCATCGGCAGCAGCAAGGAAGTCAGCGGTCGCGGCGGCCACTACCTGCTGATCGACCAGGCCGTTTGGGCTTCCGACTCCTCCGCCGGCCGCGTGCTGCACGCCTTCGGTCAATACTCTGCCGCCAGTGAAGCGGCTTCGCCGTTCAGCAAGTGGTATGGCGCGGGCGTGGTGCTGTACAAGCCGTTCGAAGGCCGGCCGCGTGACACCCTGGCCCTGGGTTACGGTCGCGCCGCGCCCAACCCGCGCAGCCGCGAGGTGCAGGAGCTGGCAGCCTTCAACGCCGGCAACGAATACCCCAACCTGAGCAATGCCGAACAGCTGATCGAACTCAGCTACGGCTACCAGGCCACGCCCTGGCTGACCCTGCGCCCGGATGTGCAATACATCATCGAGCCGGGTGCGTTTTCCGGTGACAACATCGACAACGCCTTGGTGCTGGGCCTGCAGGTCAAGGCGGTGTTCTGAAACGGCTCAGTCGTCTGACGGCAACGCCCTGTTCGCCTGTTCGAGCGCAGTGATGCGCTCGACTTTTTTGCCGGAGCGCTCCGCTTCGAACTCCGATTCCAGAAACACTTTGACGATGCTCTTAGCCAGCTCGGACCCGATCACCCGCGCACCAATGGACAGGATCTGCGCATCGTTGCTCTTGCGCGCTCGCTCGGCCGAATACGTGTCGTGAGCCTGTGCAGCCCGCACGCCTTTGATCTTATTGGCAGAGATCGCCATGCCAATGCCCGTGCCGCAAATCAACACGCCCAGGCGCTGCTCACCCGCCCCCACCGCCATGGCCACCGCCGCCGCGATATCGGGATACAGCACCGGGCTGGACGAATGACAGCCAAAATCCTCGACCCCATAGCCCAGGCCTTCGATAAAGCGCTTGAGCAATTCCTTGAGCTCGAAGCCCGCCTCGTCGCATCCGATGGCCACCGAAAACGTCGTTTGTGCACCCATTACTGTTTCTCCATCAGACCGATCAAATGATCACCCACTGAAATTATGCACAATCATTAGCGGGCGATGAGCAGTTCGCTGTCAAGGCTTATTTAAAGACCCAAACACTAAATAACGCCAAAACCTCGGCGAGAGCCGTGGGCAAAGGATTGACAAAACCGCCTCAAGCAGTTTAAACATATGATCACTATCCGATCATATGATCAGGCTGTTGGTTAAGCCTACCTAATAAGAAAATCAGCAAGAGGACACACCGATGGCCACGCCATTACTGCTCCAGGCTGAACAAGTTTCCAAAGCCTATGCCGGGGTCCCTGCCCTGCGCGACGGGCGTCTCTCCCTGCGGGCCGGCAGCGTGCACGCACTGTGCGGCGGCAATGGCGCCGGCAAATCGACCTTCCTCAGTATCCTCATGGGCATCACCCAGCGTGACGTCGGCACCATCCTGCTCAACGGCGAACCGGTGCAGTTCGACCGCCCCAGTGCGGCACTCGCCGCGGGCGTGGCGATGATCACCCAGGAACTGGAACCCATCCCCTACATGACCGTGGCCGAGAACATCTGGCTGGGTCGCGAGCCGCGCCGCGCTGGCTGCATCGTCGACAGCAAGGAACTGAACCGGCGCACCCGCGAATTGCTGCAAAGCCTGGAATTCGACGTCGACGCCACCAGCCCCATGCATCGCCTGAGCGTGGCGCAGATTCAGTTGGTGGAGATCGCCAAGGCCTTCAGCCATGACTGCCAGGTGATGATCATGGACGAACCCACTTCAGCCATCGGCGAGCGCGAAGCCGAAACCCTGTTCAAGGCGATCCGCCGCCTGACGGCGCGGGGTGCCGGCATCATCTACGTGTCCCACCGCCTCAGCGAACTGGCGCAGATCGCCGATGACTACAGCATCTTCCGCGACGGCGCCTTTGTGGAAAGCGGGCGCATGGCCGATATCGACCTCGCCCACCTGGTGCGCGGCATCGTCGGCCAGGAGCTGCAACGCATCGACCACAAGGTCGGCCGCGAATGCGCTGCCACAACCTGCCTTGACGTCAGTGGCCTGAGCCGCGACGGCGAGTTCCAGGACATCAGCCTGCAACTGCGCCAGGGCGAAATCCTCGGCATCTACGGCCTGATGGGCTCGGGGCGCAGCGAATTCCTCAACTGCCTGTACGGCCTGACCCTGCCGGACGCTGGCAGCGCCACCCTGCAAGGCCAGCCGTTGCCGACCGGCACGCCAGCGGCGACGATTCGCGCCGGTATGTCATTGGTCACCGAAGACCGCAAAGACAGCGGCCTGGTGCTCAGTGGCAGCATCCTCGCCAACATTGCGTTGTCGGCCTATAAGCAGCTGTCGAGTTGGTCGGTGATCAATGCGCGCAAGGAAAACGCCCTGGCCCAGAGCATGGTCAAGCGTCTGCAGATCAAAGTCTCCTCGTTGGACCTGCCAGTGGAGTCCATGAGCGGCGGCAACCAACAGAAAGTCGTGCTCGCCAAATGCCTGTCGACGCAGCCGATCTGCCTGCTCTGCGACGAACCCACGCGCGGCATCGACGAAGGCGCCAAGCAGGAGATCTATCACTTGCTGGATGAATTCGTGCGCGCCGGTGGCGCGGCCATCGTGGTTTCGTCCGAAGCCCCGGAGCTGCTGCACCTGAGTGATCGCATCGCCGTGTTCAAGGGCGGCCGGCTGGTGACCGTCAGCACCGACACCGCCCTTTCCCAGGAAGCCTTGTTGAGTCTTGCCTCATGAATAGCAAAGTCCTCGCCGCCCCCGTTACCGCCGCGCCGCGCAACCGCCTGCGCCTGTCCCTCGACCGTTTTGGCCTGCCGCTGGTGTTTATCCTGCTGTGCCTGGTAATGGCGTTTTCCAGCGAATACTTCATGACCTGGCGCAATTGGATGGACATCCTGCGCCAGACTTCCATCAACGGCATTCTCGCCGTGGGCATGACCTACGTGATCCTGACCAAGGGCATCGACCTGTCGGTGGGGTCGATCCTGGCGTTTGCCGGTTTGTGCAGCGCCTTGGTCGCGACCCAGGGCTTCGGCCTGCTGGCGGCGGTGAGTGCCGGGATGTTTGCCGGGGCCATGCTGGGCGTGGTCAACGGGTTCATGGTTGCCAATTTGAGCATTCCGCCCTTTGTCGCCACCCTCGGCATGCTCAGCGTGGCGCGGGGTATGACCTTTATCCTCAACGATGGCAGCCCGGTCACCGACCTGCCGGACAGTTTCCTGGCCCTGGGTATCGGCAAGCTCGGCCCCATCGGCGTGCCGATCATTATCTTTGCGGTGGTCGCGCTGATCTTCTGGATGGTGCTGCGCTACACCACTTACGGTCGCTATGTGTATGCCGTGGGCGGCAATGAAAAAAGCGCGCGCACTTCCGGCATTGGCGTACGCAAGGTGACGTTTTCGGTGTATGTGATTTCGGGCCTGCTGGCGGGACTCGCGGGCGTGGTGCTGGCGGCGCGGACCACCTCGGCCCTGCCCCAGGCCGGCGTGTCGTATGAGCTGGACGCGATTGCCGCCGTGGTGATCGGCGGCACCAGCCTGTCCGGCGGCACCGGCAGCATCGTCGGCACCTTGTTTGGCGCGCTGCTGATCGGTGTGATCAACAACGGCTTGAACCTGCTCGGGGTGTCGTCGTATTACCAACAAGTGGCCAAGGGGTTGATCATCGTACTTGCGGTGCTGATCGATGTCTGGCGCAAGAAAAAACGCTAAGTGGAGTGTGTGCAATGTCCAATTTCTGGAACCAGGCGTTCGACCTCACCGGCCGTTGCGCCGTGATCACCGGGGGCGCCGCCGGGATCGGCCTGGCCTGCGCGAGTTTGTTGGTGGAGCGCGGTGCGCGGGTGGTCCTGTTGGATCGTGACCCGGCGGTGGTGGAAGTGGCTGCCGGCCTCGGCCAGGGGCATTTGGGCTTGGTGGCTGATTTGCGCCAGCTCGATTCGGTACAGGCTGCGATTGATGAGGCCCACGCCGGACTCGGGCGCATTGATTACCTGGTCAACAGCGCGGGTGTCGCGCTGTTGGACAAGGCCCTGGACGTCAGCGAAAACGCCTGGGACACCACCCTGGACATCAACCTCAAGGCCAGCTTCTTCGTGGCCCAGGCCTGTGCCCGGCATATGATCGAACAAGGCGGCGGGCGCATCGTCAACCTGGCCTCCCAAGCGGCGGTGATTGGCCTTGATCGCCATGTGGTCTACTGCGCCAGCAAGGCGGCAGTGGTCGGCATGACCAAGGTGCTGGCCATGGAGTGGGCACCCCACGGCATCAACGTCAACGCCGTTTCGCCGACCATCGTCGAGACCGCCCTGGGCAAGAAGGCGTGGGCCGGCGAACTGGGTGAGAAGGCCAAATTGCAGATCCCGGTGGGGCGCTTCGCCCAGCCGGAAGAGATCGCCGGCCTGGTGCTTTATCTGGTCAGCGATGCGGCCAAGATGATCACCGGCGAAAACGTGGTGATCGACGGCGGCTACAGCATTCAGTAATCCGATTCCAGACAGATAAGAACAAGGAAACACCCTATGAATCGAGTCATCAACGATCCGGACCTGGTGGTCGAGGACATGCTCGCCGGCATCCTCCTGGCGCACCCGGAACTGGCGCAGTACGAGAGCAACCCACGGGTCATCGGTAAGCGTAAGACCTCACCGGCCGGCCAGGTGGGCATTGTCACGGGTGGCGGTTCGGGGCATGAGCCGGCGTTTCTGGGTTATGTGGGGCCAGGGCTGGTGGATGCGGTCGCCGTCGGCGAGATTTTCTCCTCGCCCACCGCCAAGAGTTTCTTCGATGCATTCCGCGCCGCTGACCAGGGCGCGGGGGTGGCGTGCCTGTACGGCAATTATGCCGGCGACAACATGAACGTGAAGCTGGCGATGAAAATGGCCGCCAGCAAAGACATGAACATTCGCACCGTGGTCGCCAATGACGACGTAGCCTCTGCCCCAGCTGCCGACATCGCCAAGCGTCGCGGCGTGGCCGGTGAGATTTTCATGTGGAAAGTCGGCGGTGCCGCCGCCGCCCAGGGCTACGACCTCGACGGCGTGATCCGTGTGGCGCAGAAAGCCGTGGATCATTGCCGTTCCATCGGCGTGGGCCTGACGCCCTGCACCATCCCGGCAGTGGGCAAGCCGAACTTCCAGATTGCCGATGGCCTGATGGAACTGGGCATCGGCCATCACGGCGAGCCGGGCATTGAAGTGGTGCCGGTGGAATCCGCTGCGGCCATGGCCGAGCGCATGCTTGCGCCGATCCTGGCCGACCGCGACTTCACCCAGGACCAGAGCGTGGTGGTGCTGGTCTCCGGCCTGGGCGCTACGCCGGTGATGGAACTGTATATTTTCTACGCCGAGGTCGAGCGCCAACTGCGCACCAAGGGCCTGCGCATTCACCGCTGCTATGTGGGCAACTATTTCACGTCGCTGGAAATGATGGGCGTGACCCTGACCCTGCTCGGCCTCGACGCCGAACTGAGCAGCCTGATCGACCAACCCTGCCGCTCCATCGGCATGACCCAGTCGGAGTAGAGCATGAGCGAGCATTTCCCCAGCAACACCGGTAGCGCCATCGTCACCAACCTGGTGTCGATCATCGTCGCCAACCGCGAATACCTCAGCGAAGTGGACGGCGCCATCGGCGACGGCGACCACGGCATCAACATGGCCAAGGGGTTCTCACGCTGCGGCAAGACCCTCGAAGGCCGCGAGCTGTCTTTGGCCGAGGCACTGGACGAACTGACCCTGGCGCTGATGGAAGGCATCGGCGGCTCCATGGGCCCGCTCTACGGCAGCCTGTTCATCGGCATGGCCGACGAAGTGCGCGGCCGCGACAGCATTGACGCGGCGACCTTCGCCAAGCTGCTGCGCGGTGGTCTCACGTCCTTGCAGGACATCAGCGACGCAGGTGTGGGCGACAAATGCCTGATGGATACGCTGATCCCGGCGGTCGAAGCCTTTGAACAGGCCCAGGCCAGCGGCGCGTCGTTCAGCGAGGCCTTGCGCCAGATGAAAAGCGCGGCCTCCCAGGGCCGTGATTCCACCCGCGACCTGGTGGCAAAAATCGGCCGCGCCAGCCGCCTTGGGGAACGTTCCCTCGGCGTACTGGATGCCGGCGCGGTGTCGTGCTGCCTGATCCTCACCGACCTCGCCGAATCGGTGGAGGCGCGGTTGGTTGCTTAGTTGGCAGCAGACTTCCCGTGGTGAGCGGGCTTTCCACAATAGCCCTGCCCACCACAAGGATGTGGTCGTCTTTAGCGACGCGTCGCATCATCCAGGGCAAGGATCGTGTAGGCATTCGACACGGTCGTCGCCAGGGTGTTGATCACCCCGGAGCGCAACGCGCCGAGGGTGGCTGCCGCCTTGGTGTTCTCGCTGGCAATCGCCACCACATCGGGAATGCGCACCAGCTCCTGCACCGTCAAGCCGATCACCCTGCCCTGCATGGCGTTGACCGCCGGCTGGCCGTGGATGTCGATGAAGTCGTAGCCCATCATGTCGCCCACCGTACCGGACACACGGGCCTGGGCGATTTCCTGGGGTGAAAACCAGCCCATGCGCACCATGTTGCTGTTCTCGCTCATGTCGCCGATGCCGATCAAGGCGATATCGGCGCGGCGCGCGCGGTCGAGGGTGGAGCGCACGGTGTCGTTGTTGATCAACACGCTGCGCAGTTCCGGATTGGCCACCAGGGCCGGGGCGTACAGGGTTTCGCTCTCGGCGCCGAAACGTAGGGCCAGGCGTCGGCAGATATGGTCGGGGTTCATGTATTCGCCCGCCTTGAGCGAGCCGCCAATCGCACACACAAACGTGCAGTTGCGCGTCACCGGCAGGAACACATTCTCGGCAACCGCGCCGACGTTGCGGCCCATGCCGACGGCGATGATCATGCCGTCGCTGAGGGTCTTGTTCAGGTAGTTGGCGACCAGGCTGGCCACGGCCGAGCGCTGGGTGTCAGGGTCGCCATGGTCCACCGCGATCAACGCGCGGTCCAGCTGGAAACGCTCGACCAGCGCCTGCTCCAGCTCCGTGTTCAACGCCGGATGCTGCAACACCCGCACCTCTACCACCCCTTCATCCCGGGCGCGCTTGAGCAGCCGGCTGACCTTGACCCGCGACAGGTCGAAGCGCTTGGCGATGGCTTCCTGGGTGATGTTGTCGAGGTAATAAAGCATGGCCACTTCGGTCATCAGGTCGATGTCGCTGGCGGCACGCTGGGCACTGTCGGTCATGGGAGCTTCCATTTACGCCACAAAAAACCATTCTCCCTAGTCTGTACGGTGCAAGTCCAGCGGCGAATGGGCCAAGCCTGCAAAGTTTCTAATGGCTCTGCTGGTATTCCCGTGGCGTGCAGCCGAACTCGCGACGGAACACCGTGTGCAGGTACTGCGCGGACTTGAAGCCGCATTGCTGGGCGATATCGGCAATCGCCAGGTGATCATCCTCCAGCCCCTTGGCGGCGCTGGCGAGTTTGAAGCGCAGGATCTCGTCATGCACGCTGCACCCGCGCACCTTGCGAAAATGCGCCTCCAGGGACGAACGGGACACGCCAACATAGGCCGCCACCTGGGCGGTCTTGATGCCCTGGCAGGCGTACTGGCGGATAAACAGCAGCGCCTGCATCACATAAGGATGACCCAAGGGTTGATGCAAGCTGGACGCCTGCACGTTGATTGCATCCGGCGGCACCAGCACCTGCGTACCCGCGCAGGGCTTGCCGTGCAACATCTGATGCAACAGCGCAGCGGCGGTGCGGCCCATGGTTTCGGTGCCCTGGATCACCGAACTCAATGGCACCCGCGTGAGGGTACGGGTCAGCGGGTCGTTGTCGATGCCGATCAGCGCCACTTCTTCCGGCACAGCAATGCCGGCGGTCAGGCAGGCCTGCAGCAACTGCCGCGCGCGGGCGTCGGTGACGGCGATAATGCCGATGGGTTTGGGCAGGCTTTGCAGCCAGGCAATCTGTTGCTCGACGGCGCTGTCCCACAGCGGCGCACTGGTGCCCAGGCCGCGATAGATCTGCACGGGCAAGCCATCCCTTCGCAGTAAGCGCTTGAAGGCTTTTTCGCGCTCCTGCGCCCAGCGATTGGCCTGGGCTTCGGGTAGGCTGAAACAGGCAAACTGCGTCAGGCCGGCTTCGATCAAATGTTCATAGGCCAGTTTGATCAAGGCGTAGTTGTCCGTGGCCACGTAGGGAATGCCCTTGGGATAGGCCCGCACATCCTCATAGGAACCGCCCACCGCCACCACCGGCACCTTGCTCCCGGCCAGCGCCTCACCAATCAGCGGGTCGTCGAAGTCGGCAATGATGCCATCGCCCTGCCAGCGTTCGATGCCTTTGAGGCGGCACAGGAAGTCTTCTTCGAGGAACAAGTCCCAGGACGCGCGGGTGCTGCTCAGGTAATTGCCGATGCCGGCGATGATGCCACGGTCGTAGATTTTGCTGCCGTTGAACAGCAAGGCAATGCGGTGCACGGGCGGTAGGGTTTTCATTGTTTTTATCCTGGGGCCAGTCGAAACAGACTAGCCCCTGCTACGCAAAATCGCACTCTCCCTTGATGATTTTCATAATCGGCAGGCCCAACGCCGTTGCTAGTATCGAGCCACCGCCAAGAACAATAAGGAAAACGCCATGCCGTACTTCCCCGGTGTCGAGAAGGTTCGCTTCGAAGGCCCCCACAGCGATGCTTCCCTCGCCTTCCGCCACTACGACGCCAACAAGCTCATCCTCGGCAAACCCATGCGCGAACACCTGCGCATGGCCGCCTGTTATTGGCACACCTTCGTCTGGCCGGGGGCAGATATGTTTGGAGTGGGCACCTTCAAGCGGCCGTGGCAGCGCAGTGGCGACCCGATGGAACTGGCAATCGGCAAGGCGGACGCCGCCTTCGAGTTTTTCTCCAAGTTGGGCATCGATTACTACAGCTTTCACGACACGGATGTCGCCCCCGAAGGCAGCTCGCTCAAGGAGTACCGCCACCACTTCGCGCAGATGGTCGATCATCTGGAGCGGCATCAGGAACAGACCGGGATCAAGCTGCTGTGGGGCACCGCCAACTGCTTCAGCAACCCACGCTTTGCCGCCGGCGCCGCCAGCAATCCGGACCCGGAAGTGTTTGCCTACGCCGCCGCCCAGGTGTTCAGCGCGATGAACGCCACCCTGCGGCTCAAGGGTTCCAACTATGTGCTGTGGGGCGGCCGCGAGGGCTATGAAACCCTGCTCAACACCGACCTCAAGCGCGAGCGCGAACAGCTCGGGCGTTTCATGCGCATGGTGGTGGAGCACAAGCACAAGATCGGCTTCAAGGGCGACCTGCTGATCGAGCCCAAGCCCCAGGAACCGACCAAGCACCAATACGATTACGACAGCGCCACGGTGTTCGGCTTCCTGCATGAGTACGGCCTGGAACAGGAAATCAAGGTGAACATCGAGGCCAACCACGCGACCCTGGCCGGGCACAGCTTTCATCATGAGATTGCCACCGCCGTGTCCCTGGGGATCTTCGGCAGTATCGACGCCAACCGCGGCGACCCGCAGAACGGCTGGGACACCGACCAGTTCCCCAATAGCGTCGAGGAAATGACGCTCGCCACCTATGAAATCCTTAAAGCTGGCGGGTTCAAAAATGGCGGCTATAACTTCGACTCCAAGGTGCGTCGCCAGAGCCTGGACGATGTGGACTTGTTCCACGGGCATGTGGCCGCCATGGATGTACTGGCCCTGGCACTGGAACGCGCGGCGGCGATGGTCGACAACGACCGGCTGCAGCAATTCAAGGACCAGCGTTATGCCGGCTGGCAGCAGCCGTTGGGGCAGGCCGTGCTGGCGGGTGAGTTCAGCCTGGAATCACTGGCCGAGCACGCGTTTTCCCATGAGCTGAACCCGCAGGCGGTGAGTGGTCGGCAGGAGATGCTTGAGGGTGTTGTGAATCGCTTTATCTACCGGTGACCGTGTTTGTCTAGAGTCTTCCAACAACAATAAAAGGACGCACAACCATGAAACGTACACTCATCGCCACTGCCCTGGCCCTGCTCGCCTTGCCCGTCATGGCCGACTCAGCGCACCCGAAAATCGGCTTCTCCATCGACGACCTGCGCCTGGAACGCTGGTCCCGCGACCGCGACTACTTCGTTGCCGCCGCAGAAAAACTCGACGCAAAGGTCTTCGTGCAATCAGCCGATGCCAACGAGCAGAAGCAGATCTCGCAGATCGAAAACCTGATCTCCCGTGGCGTCGACGTGATCGTCATCGTGCCGTTCAATGCCACAGTGCTCACCAATGCCGTCGCCGAAGCCAAGAAAGCCGGAATCAAGGTGGTGTCCTATGACCGGCTGATTCTCAACGCGGACATCGACGCCTACATCTCCTTCGATAACGAAAAAGTCGGCGAGATGCAGGCCAGCGGCGTGTTGCAAGCGGCGCCCAAGGGCAACTATTTCCTGCTCGGCGGCGCGCCCACCGACAACAACGCCAAGGTGTTGCGCGAAGGCCAGATGAAGGTGTTGCAACCAGCCATCGACACGGGCGACATCAAGATCGTCGGCCAGCAGTGGGTCAAGGAATGGAACCCCATTGAAGCCCTGAGCATCGTCGAAAACGCCCTGACCCGGAACAACAACAAGATCGACGCCATCGTCGCCTCCAACGACGCCACTGCCGGCGGCGCGATCCAGGCCCTGGCCGCGCAGAAGCTGGCGGGCAAGGTGCCGATTTCCGGGCAAGACGCCGACCTCGCCGCAATCAAGCGCGTGATCGACGGCACGCAGACCATGACCGTGTACAAGCCGCTCAAACTGATCGCCACCGAAGCCGCCAAGCTCTCGGTGCAACTGGCGCGCAATGAGAAGCCCACCTACAGCTCGCAGTACGACAACGGCAGTAAAAAGGTCGACACCATCCTGCTGACCCCGACGCCATTGACCAAGGCGAACATCGACCTGTTGGAGAAGGACGGGTTCTATACCAAAGAGCAGATTGCCGGGCAGTGACCGCCATGGCCGACTACCTGTTGCAAATGAACGGCATCGTCAAACGCTTTGGCGGTGTCAACGCGCTAAACGGCATCGATATCCAGGTACGGCCGGGGGAATGCGTCGGCCTGTGCGGCGAGAACGGTGCGGGCAAATCCACCTTGATGAAGGTGCTGTCGGCGGTCTATCCCCACGGCACCTGGGAGGGCGAAGTCCTCTGGGACGGGCAGCCGCTCAAGGCCCATTCCATCAGTGAAACCGAGGCCGCGGGCATCGTGATCATCCACCAGGAACTGACCCTGGTGCCCGACCTGTCGGTGGCTGAAAACATCTTTATGGGCCACGAACTGACTCTGCCGGGTGGGCGCATGAACTACCCGGCCATGTTCCACCGCGCCGAAGCGCTGATGCGCGAGCTCAAGGTGCCGGACATGAACGTGGCACTGCCGGTGTCGCAATACGGCGGCGGCTACCAGCAACTGGTGGAAATCGCCAAGGCCCTGAACAAGCAGGCACGGCTGTTGATTCTCGACGAGCCCTCCTCGGCCCTGACCCGCTCGGAAATCGAGGTGCTGCTGGACATTATCCGTGGCCTCAAGGCCAAGGGCGTGGCCTGCGTGTACATCTCCCACAAGCTCGATGAAGTGGCGGCAGTCTGCGACACCATCGCGGTGATTCGCGACGGCAAGCACATCGCGACCACAGCCATGGCCGACATGGACATTGCGAAGATCATCACCCAGATGGTCGGCCGCGAGATGAGCAACCTCTACCCCACCGAGCCCCATGCGGTCGGCGAGGTGATGTTCGAAGCGCGCAACGTCACCTGTTATGACGTCGACAACCCCAAGCGCAAGCGCGTGGACGATGTGTCCTTTGTGCTCAAGCGCGGGGAGATCCTCGGCATTGCCGGGCTGGTCGGCGCCGGGCGGACGGAACTGGTGTCGGCACTGTTCGGTGCCTACCCTGGCCGCTACAGCTGCGAAGTGTGGCTGGACGGCCAGGTGATCGACACGCGCACGCCGCTCAAGTCGATCCGCGCCGGGCTGTGCATGGTGCCCGAGGATCGCAAGCGCCAGGGCATCATCCCCGATCTGGGCGTGGGCCAGAACATCACCCTGGCGGTGCTCGACACTTACGCCCACATGACCCGTATCGACGCCGAAGCCGAACTGGGCAGCATCGACCAGCAGATCGCGCGCATGCACCTCAAGACTGCCAGCCCGTTTTTGCCGATCACCAGCCTCTCCGGCGGCAATCAGCAAAAAGCCGTGCTGGCGAAAATGCTGATGGCCAAGCCCAAGGTGCTGATCCTCGACGAACCCACACGCGGCGTCGACGTGGGCGCCAAGTATGAGATCTACAAGCTGATGGGCGCACTGGCGGCCGAAGGCGTGGCGATCATCATGGTCTCCTCGGAGCTGGCCGAAGTGCTCGGCGTGTCCGACCGCGTGCTGGTGATCGGCGACGGCCAGTTGCGTGGTGACTTTATCAACGAGGGACTTACGCAGGAACAGGTGCTCGCCGCCGCGCTCAGCCAACACAACAATAATGATCGGAAGACCGCGTAGATGAATCAGGTCAAACACCTTTTCACCCGCTACAAAATGCTCGCCCTAGTCATCGCCGTGGCGGTGATCTGGGTGTTTTTCAGCTGGCAGACCGAGGGGGGGTTCCTTACACCGCGCAACCTGTCCAACCTGCTGCGGCAAATGTCGATCACCGGGATATTGGCGTGCGGCATGGTGCTGGTGATCATCAGCGGTGAGATCGATTTGTCGGTGGGGTCATTGCTCGGTTTGCTCGGCGGGTTGGCGGCGACCCTGGATGTGATTTATCACATACCATTGCTGGCCAACTTGAGTCTGGTGGCGCTGTGCGGGTTGATGATCGGGCTGGCCAACGGCTACATGACGGCCTATCTGCGCATCCCGTCATTCATTGTCGGCCTGGGTGGGATGCTGGCGTTTCGCGGGATTCTGCTGGGGATTACCGGCGGCACCACCATTGCGCCGGTGTCGCCATCGTTGGTGTATGTGGGCCAGGGGTATTTGCCGCATTCGGTGGGTATCGGGCTGGGCGTGCTGTTGTTTGCGCTGACGGTTTTTTTGACCTGGAAACAGCGGCGCAACCGCGCGCTGCATGGCTTGGCGACGCATTCCCTGGTGCGTGACCTGGTGCGCGTGGCGGTGATCGGCGCCGTACTGGCCGGGTTCGTCACGACCCTCAACAGCTATGATGGGATTCCCGTCCCCGTCTTGCTGCTGTTGGTGTTATTGGGCGTGTTCAGCTACGTCACCAGCCAGACCGTATTTGGCCGTCGCGTGTATGCGGTGGGCAGCAATATGGAAGCCACGCGTCTATCCGGCATCAACGTACAGGCGGTGAAGTTGTGGATCTTCGGCATCATGGGCGTGATGTGTGCACTCGCCGGTTTGGTCAACACGGCTCGTCTGGCGGCCGGCTCGCCGTCGGCGGGGAGCATGGGTGAGCTGGACGCCATCGCCGCGTGTTTTATTGGCGGCACATCAATGCGTGGCGGCTCGGGCACGGTGTATGGCGCGTTGCTCGGGGCGTTGGTGATCACCAGTCTGGACAATGGGATGTCGATGCTGGATGTGGACAGTTATTGGCAGATGATTGTGAAGGGCAGCATCCTGGTGCTGGCGGTGTGGGTGGATGTGAGCACGCGCACGGGCAGACGCTGACCGCCTCACTTGCCCAGCAACACCGCCCCGTCCCCGACCTGCCCCAACCGATCTCCCGGATTGCGCAGCGGGCAGTCATCCAGGGACAGGCACCCGCAGCCAATGCACCCGTCGAGTTGGTCGCGCAGTTGCGTGAGGCTGTTGATTCGCTCATTCAACATGTCTCGCCAACGCGTGGAAAGCCGCGTCCAGTCCTTGGCCGTCAGCGGTCGCCCCGACGGCAGTTCCTCCAGTGCAGCCTTGATGGTTGCCAATGGAATCCCCGCGCGCTGTGCCACCTTGATCACCGCAATGCGGCGCAGCACATCACGGTGGTAGCGCCGCTGATTACCTGGGCTGCGTTGACCCTGAATCAAACCCTTGGCTTCGTAAAAATGCACAGTCGCCACGGTCACCCCGCTACGCCGCGCCAACTCGCCTACCCCGAGGGGGATGTGCACATCGATTTTCGGTTCCATCGGCGGCTTGACCTCATCTATACATGAGGTCTTATAAAGAGTGTCGGCCTGCCCTGGCAAGCCTTCATTCCTTTGACATGGAGTCTCCATGAACACAACGCAAACCTCTCCCTCCAACTGGGCCGCCTTGCTGTCCGGTGCAAATGGCGTACGGTCACTGGCCCTGGCAGGCGGCGTGGTGCTGCATGCGATCAACGTCTACATCGCCACCACGATTCTGCCGTCAGTGGTCAAGGATATCGGCGGCATCGACTACTACGCGTGGAATACCACGCTGTTTGTCGCCGCCTCGATCCTCGGTTCAGCGTTGTCCGCGCGTTTGCTTGGTCGCCTGGGGCCGCGTGGTGCTTATCTGGTTGCCAGCCTGGTGTTCGCCGGCGGAGCCTTAGCGTGCGCGTTTGCGCCTTCCATGCCGGTGATGCTGGTCGGACGGCTGGTACAGGGCCTGGGCGGAGGGTTCCTGTTTGCGCTGTCCTACGCGATGATTCGCCTGGTATTCGACGAACCCTTGTGGCCACGCGCAATGGCGTTGGTCTCGGGGATGTGGGGCGTTGCGACGCTGGTCGGGCCAGCGGTGGGCGGCGTGTTTGCCGAACTGGGCATCTGGCGGGCGGCATTCTGGTCGTTGATTCCGGTGGCCGGGTTGTTCGCCGTGCTGGCCGCAACCGTACTGCCTAAGCGCAGCACAGAGAGCGTTAAACCCACACCGTTGCCGCTCACTCAATTGTGGCTGCTGACGGCAGCGGTACTGGCGGTGTCGGCCGGCAGTGTCTCTTCCACCCTGCCCCTGAACCTGTTGGGGCTCGCAGCGGCAGCAATGTTCACGGCGCTGCTGATCTTCACAGAAAGCCAATCCCGCCATCGACTGCTGCCCGCTGGAGCCTTTCGGCTCACCACCGCGCTTGGCGCGCTGTACGCCACGATGTCGTTGTTGGCGGTCGCTGTGACCAGTGGCGAAATCTTTGTACCGCTGTTTCTTCAAGTCCTGCACCACCAGTCACCGCTGGTGGCCGGTTATCTGGCAGCACTGATGGCGGCCGGCTGGACGCTGGGGTCAATCGCCAGCGCGGGAATGACAGGCGCGAATGTTCGTCGCGCGATCCTGGCCGGGCCGATCCTGGGTGTTGTCGGCATGCTGGCGCTGGCTCTTTTAATGCCTCGCGAAAGCAATGGCGGTGCGCAGACGCTTACGCCGATTTGCCTGGCCCTTACCCTGATCGGCCTGGGAGTGGGCCTGGCCTGGCCGCACTTGCTGACCCGGGTATTCCAGGTGGCACCCGACGGCGAACAGGACCTGGCTTCTGCGTCGATTACCACGGTGCAACTGTTCGCCACCGCGTTTGGCGCAGCACTGGCGGGCATGGTAGCGAATATCGCGGGCCTGACTGAACCCGGCGGCATTGAAGGCACAGCAAGCGCTGCGGTGTGGTTGTTCGGGGTGTTTGCGCTGGCGCCGGTGATGGGTATTCTGATTGCCAGGCGGGTCGTTCAACCGATCGGTTAGCGGCCGTTGATGCTTGACAGCCGACTAAAAAATGTAACAGCTGCTTCGGTCTTCATTCTCATAGCGCCACGACTGGATAATGCCTTCACCCGAGACGAGCACGGAGTATCGACAGTCGCGGATCCAGGTCACGAAGTAGCGCTGGCTGTCGCCCTCCTTCACTACCTGGTCATAGACCTTTTTCTTGTTGACCGGGGACCAATAGGAATCGCCACAGCCACGGCTGCAATCGTCATAGAGGTGGGCATCGAAGCGTGTGCCGACAAACGCGTTCCTGACGCCCGTCCATGCCGAGTGAGACGGCGCACAGCCCGCCAGTAACGTGGCCAACAAGGCGATACCCATGATTGTTTTCAAAGCGTTCTCAACCGAGCATTTCCCTATTGATTGACTTGACTGTGTTCGCTCGCTGGGTGAGCGTGCCAAGTTCCTCTGAGTAGAGCAAGCGAAGTCAAGACTTGTGCCCGTTCCTGACGCAAATGTGGGAGCTGGCTTGCCTGCGATTGCGGTGTATCAGAACCAAAAAGGTTGACTGACACTCCGCTATCGCGGGCAAGCCCGCTCCCACAGTTGACCGCGTACTGGATTGAGTTATTTGGAGACGGGCATGGCAAATTCGGCGCCTTGCTCGATGCTCTCCGACCAGCGCTGCATGATCGACTTCTGCTTGGTGTAGAAGCGCACGCCTTCGGTGCCATACGCGTGCATGTCGCCAAACAGGCTCTTCTTCCAGCCACCGAAGCCATGCCAGGCCATCGGCACCGGGATTGGCACGTTGATGCCCACCATGCCCACCTCAATCCGCCGCGCAAATTCACGGGCGATGTTGCCGTCACGGGTGAAGCAGCTGACGCCGTTGCCGAACTCGTGATCGTTGACCAGCTTGATCGCCTCGGCAAAGTCATTCACACGCACACAGGCCAGCACCGGACCAAAGATTTCTTCGCGGTAGATGCTCATTTCTTGGGTCACATGGTCGAACAGCGTCGCGCCCAGCCAGAAGCCGTTTTCCAGGCCCGCTTCGGTGGGCACGTAGTCACGCCCATCCAGCAGTAATTGGGCACCGGCCTGTACGCCTTGCTCGATGTAGCCGCTGATACGCTCCAACGCTGCGCGGGACACAATCGGGCCCATCTCGGCTTTCAAATCACGGCCGTCGGTGATGCGCAGTTGCTTGGCGCGTTCGGTCAGGGCGGCGATGACTTTATCGCCCACATCGCCTACCAGCACGGCGACGGAAATCGCCATGCAGCGCTCGCCAGCACTGCCGTAGGCGGCGCCCATCAGGGCGTCGACGGTTTTTTCGATATCGGCGTCGGGCATCACCACCATGTGGTTTTTTGCGCCGCCCAAACCTTGCACGCGTTTGCCGTTGCGGGCGCCGGTTTCGTAGATGTATTGGGCAATCGGCGTGGAGCCGACAAAGCTCACGGCCTTGACGTCCGGGTGTTCGATCAGCGCATCCACCGACTCCTTGTCGCCCTGAACCACGTTGAACACGCCTTTGGGCAGGCCGGCTTCACGCAGCAGTTCGGCCATGAACAGCGAGGCGCTTGGGTCGGTCGGGCTTGGCTTGAGGATGAAGGTGTTGCCCGCCGCGATGGCGATCGGGTACATCCACATCGGCACCATCACCGGGAAGTTGAACGGCGTGACACCGGCCACAACGCCCAGGGGCTGGCGCATCGTCCAGTTGTCCATGCCACGGGAAACCTGGTCGGAATGCTCACCCTTGAGCAGGTTGGGAATGCCACAGGCGAACTCGAGAATGTCGATGCCCCGGTCGACTTCGCCCTGGGCGTCGGTGAAGACCTTGCCGTGCTCAGCGACAATGATGCGTGCCAGGGCGTCCTTGCGTTCGCGCAGCAGGTGCAGGTATTCGAACAGCACGCGGGCGCGGCGGATTGGCGGCGTATCGGCCCAACCGGCAAACGCGGCTTGGGCGGCGGCAACGGCTTCGGACACGGTCTGGCGGCTGGCCAGGGCGACGCGGCCGGTCTTTTCGCCGGTGGCGGGATTGAAGACGTCCTGATAACGATCATCGCGGGACACGCGTTGGTCGTTGATGTAATGCTCGATTGTCGTTGTCATGGCAGTAGATCCCGGGTGGGTAGCGTTGGGGATCACGATAGGCTTTCGCTTTGTTCCAAACCAGAGCAGAATCCAGAACTTATTGTCCACATACGCGAACAATCTGCACATGGAAAAGGCTGAAATCGAAGGGCTTTGGACTCACATCCACTGGCTGTCAGTACTGGAAGAACAAGGCACCTACACCGCCGCCGCCGCACGCCTGGGCGTGAGCAAGTCCGCCGTGAGCCAGCGTATTTCCGACCTGGAAAAGGCCACCGGCACGCGGCTGGTGACGCGCACCACGCGCAGTGTGCGGCTGACCGATGCGGGGCTGTCGTTGACGCGCGAAGTGCGCAGCGCTTATGAACAGATAGCCCGCAGCTTTTCGTCGGTGCGCGACTCGGTCGGGGAGATTCGCGGGCTGGTGCGGCTGACAGCACCTGTCGCGTTTGCCCGTCAGCAACTGGTGCCGCATCTGTCTGAGTTCTTGCAGCAGTACCCACAAGTGCGTATCCAACTGGACGTATCGGACGCCCTGAGTTCACTGGCCGCCGAAGGCTACGACCTGGCCGTGCGCCACGGTTTCCAAGTGCCGGAAACCCATGTGGCCTGGAAGCTGTGTGACACCGGCTCGGTACTGGTCGCCACCCAGGATTACTTGCAACGCCACGGCGAGCCGCGCGAACCTGGCGATCTTTCTACACATAACTGCCTGTTCTACCCACGCGGCACCGACCAGCCCGCCTGGACCTTCGAGCGCGGCACTAAAAACGTCGAACGCCTCACCGTGCCCATTGCCGGCAGCTTCGCCACCAACAACAGCGAAGCCCTGCGCGATTCGGCGCTCAATCATCTGGGCATCGCTCTGCTTCCGGACTTCAGCGCCCACGCCGCGCTATCCAATGGCACGTTGGTGCAGGTGCTTAAGGGCTGGACGCTCAAAGGCGCGTTTGCCGATGAGATCTACCTGATCCGACCATATTCGCCACATGTGCCGAAGGCGGTGAGTGTGTTGGTCAGTTATTTGAAGGGCAAACTGTCCGGTGGGTTTCGATACACGGCCCATTAATGGCCCGACCAAATTAGCACCAAGTGGATCTTTTTGAGGAACCAATTGGGCCGTAGCATTCTCTTGCGGCCACAACACTCCAGGCCGTGGCAGCGTCATCTCAAGGGCTCCCTCGTGGGGAGTGTTGATCATCATGAACTGGAACATCGTCCCCTCCACCGCCTTTCAAACCACCGCTGCGGTGATGTCCGCCATTGCCCTGCTTGGCTGCCAACCGCCCACACGGGCTGACTTCATCAAGTACCCGTCATTACAGCAACGCTGGTCGATGATCTGCGACCCGCGCAGCAACATTGCCGAGGCAAATGTGGAAGGCTGCGAGAATTTTCATGCGTGGCAAACAGCAAGCCAAGGGCCGGTACTGGGTAATCTGATGAATCAGAACCTGGGCAAGTAAGACGCCAGCTTTTTTCTCGAAGGATATTGCTCAGCAGAATTAAAAGTCCATAATGGACAAATTAGTTTATCTGCGGAGACACCGATGTCCAGCACACCTCATGTGATCCATCACGCCCAGGCCCGCGAGCTGCTCAGCCAGATCGATGTACCGCAGATCCTGCGCAAGCTGTTCCGCGACCTGGCGAACGAGCAAGCGGTGCAGCCAGCGCAGCAACGGGTGGAGTTCCCGCAAGCCGCAGGCGACTTCATCAACTACCTGGGTGTATTGGCCGAAGATGGGGTGTACGGGGTCAAGACCTCGCCCTATATCGTGCGTGAGCAAGGCCCTCTGGTGACGGCATGGACCTTGCTGATGTCGATGCAGACCGGCCAGCCCCTGTTGCTATGCGATGCAGCCGAACTGACCACGGCACGCACGGCCGCGACCACGGCGCTGGCAGTGGACGCATTGGCGCCGTTATCCGCGCGACGCCTGGCGATCATCGGCAGTGGCAAGGTGGCCCAGGCGCACCTGCAGTATGTGAAAGGTTTCAGGGATTGGCAGAGCATCAACGTGTATTCGCCCAGCCTGGCCAATGCATCCGCCGAGGCCATCGCGCAGCTCAAGGGCCTGGACCCACGTGTGGTCATCGCCAACAGTTGCGCGGCGGCAGTGGAAGGCGCCGATGTGATCCTGCTGTGCACGTCGTCAGCCGGGCCGGTGCTCGATCCGACGCATTTGAGCAAACCGGCGCTGATCACCTCGATCAGCACCAACGCCCCTCGCGCCCATGAAGTGCCGCCACACAGTCTCAACACGATGCAGGTATTCTGCGACTATCGCCGCACCACCCCTGGCGCGGCCGGTGAAATGCTGATCGCCGCCGAACAGTACGGTTGGGACCCGCGCACCGTGGCCGGTGACCTACCCGAATTGCTCAGCGAACAGGTACAGCGCCCGACCTACGACCGCCACGTGTTCTTCCGCTCCATCGGCCTGGGCCTGGAAGACATCGCCCTGGCCAATGCCCTCTGGAGACAGCTATGAACCCTGCAGACTTCATCATCATCGGCGGCGGCATTGCCGGCGCGTCCACGGGTTTCTGGTTGTCGCAGCACGGCAAGGTGTTGGTGCTGGAGCGCGAAAGCCACCCGGCCTATCACTCCACCGGGCGTTCAGCGGCGCTGTATACCGCCGCGTATGGCACCCCGCAGGTGCGTGCGCTGACCCTGGCCAGTCGTGAGTTTTTCGACCACCCGCCCAGCGGTTTCTGCGAACACCCACTGCTGACGCCACGCGGCGAGTTGACGGTGGATTTCATCGGCGATGCGGCCGAGCTGAACGCCCAGTACCTGAGCGCCAAGGCCACTGTGGCGCAGGTGCAATTGCTCAGCGCCGACGAAGCCTGTGGGAAGCTGCCGATCTTGCGCCGCGAAAAAGTCCACGGTGCGCTGTATGACCCCACCGCCAGCGACATCGACACCGACGCCCTGCACCAAGGCTACCTGCGTGGCATCCGCCGCAACGGCGGTGAGGTTCGCACCGACAGTCATGTGCTCGGCTTGAGCCGCGACGCCGACGGCATCTGGCACGTGCAAACCCAGGATTCAACCTGCACCGCCCCCGTCATCATCAACGCCGCTGGCGCCTGGGCCGACCACATCGGCGGGCTCGCCGGCGCCGCGTCCATCGGCTTGCAGCCCAAGCGGCGCTCGGCGTTCATCTTCGCCGGCCCCGAAGGCGTCGACAGCCACCACTGGCCAATGCTGGTGGCGCTGGACGAATCCTTCTACATGAAACCCGACGCCGGCATGTTCCTCGGCTCACCGGCCAACGCCGACCCGGTCGAACCCCAGGATATCCAGCCCGAAGAACTGGACATCGCCATGGGCATCTACCAGATCGAAGAAGCCACCACCCTGACCATCCGCCGCCCGACCCGCACCTGGGCCGGCCTGCGCAGTTTTGTACACGACGGTGATTTGCTCTCGGGGTTTGACCCGATGATACCGGGCCTGTTTTGGGTCGCGGCACAAGGCGGCTATGGCATCCAGACCTCACCGGCCATGGGCCAGGCCAGTGCGGCCTTGGTACGCGGCGCGCCGCTGCCGGAGGCACTGACGCGGTTCGGCCTCGACGCTGGTATGCTCTCCCCTGCCCGCCTGGAGCCCCATTGATGAACACCGCTGAACAAGACAAGGTCATGCAGAACTTCCGTGCAATGGCCGACGCCATCGCCACGCTGTTCTTCCCCCACGCCGAAGCGGTGCTGCACGACCTGCGCTCGCAAAAAGTCGATTACATCGCCAACAACCTGTCCAAGCGCAGCATCGGTGATGACTCGGCGCTGGAGGACATGCTCGACGCTGACGTCAGCGAAGTGAACATCGGCCCGTACGAAAAGCTCAACTGGGACGGTCAGAAAATCCGCAGCCTGAGCACCGTGCTGCACGACCACAAAGGTCGTCGCCTGGCGGTGCTGTGCATCAACCTGAATATTTCATTGTTCGAAAACGCCAAGGCGGCGCTGGACCTGTTCCTGTCTCCGAGCAAACTGATCCCGCAACCGGACTCGCTGTTTCGCGATGACTGGCAGGAGCGCATCAATACCTTCCTGCATGCGTGGATGCGCGAGCGCCAGTTGAGCCTGAACCTGCTGACCCGTGACCACAAGCGCGAGCTGGTGCTGGCGCTGCATGCCGAGGGGGCGTTCAAGGGCAAGAGCGTGTCGAACTATGTGGCCAATGTGCTGGGCATGGGGCGGGCGACGGTCTACAAGCATTTGAAAGAATTGAAGGGATAACGTGAGCGGGCAAGCCCGCTCACCACAAGGGTGCGAATAGGCTGTGCGACAGCGCTAGTCGCCGTAGATATCAGACTTGAAGTACTGCTGCGAAATCTTCTGGTATTCACCACTGGCACGAATACCATCGATGGCCGCATTCAACTCGCCCACCAACGCCGTATTGCCCTTGCGCACCGCAATCCCGGCGCCCTCACCCACGTATTTCGGGTCCTTGAGTTCCGGGCCGACAAACGCGTAACCCTTGCCGCGTGGCATCTGCAGGAAGTCGTTCAGGGGAATGGTGTCGGCAAAGATCGCATCCAGGCGGCCGGCCGCCAGGTCCATGTAGATCTCTTCGTTGTTGCTGTAGCGCTTGACGTTGATGCCCTTGGGTTCGAACACCTCGGTGGCATACCGGTCGGTGGTGGTGGCGCGCTGCACGCCGATGGTCTTGCCCTTGAGGCTGGCGTATTGGTCATCCACCACGGCGCCGTCCTTCATCACCAAACGCGATGACGTGAAGTAGTACTTGTGGGTGAAATCCACTGACTTCTTGCGGTCTTCGTTGATGGTCATGGACGACAGGGCCATGTCGATTTTCTTCACCTTGAGGGAAGGAATCAGACCGTCGAACTCACCTTCTACCCACACACACTTGACCTTCATCTGCGCGCACAGCGCATTGCCGATGTCGTAGTCGAAGCCGACGATCTTGCCTTCCTGCGTCTTGGACGCAAATGGTGGGTAAGCGGCCTCGATGCCAATGCGCAGGGTTTTCTCGGCAGCCATCACATGGCTGGAGGCAAGCAGGCCCAAGGTCAGGGCGGTGATGAGGGAACGCTTCTTCATGGGGGTGTTCTCGCAAGTTGTTGTTGGTTTGGCAAGCCTGAAGAAAGAGATGAAGCTATTTTTTGTACTTATAATTCCATATTGGACTTTTACGTCTTGATCGTCAATCACGCTGCATGACGGTGCAACACCCATGACTTTTTTGCACAACGCACCGGTGTTTTTGAGCGTTCTGCTCTGATTTCTGCGTGCCTATACTCGGTCCAGCCTCTCGGTTCAGCCGAGGGAAAGTCCCACAACAATAATTAAGGACAGCCACCATGACCCAGCCCTTCCTGGCCGCTCGGGATTTTCTGCTCGCTCACCGCACCGACTACGCCACCGCCGTACGGGATTTCCGCTGGCCGCAACTGGGCGAATTCAACTGGGCCCTGGACTATTTCGACGCGATGGCCGAGGGCAATGCGGCGGATGCGCTGTGGATCGTCGAGGAAGACGGCAGCGAGCAACGCTACAGCTTCCAGCAACTGGCGACGCGCTCCAACCAGGTGGCCAGCCACCTGCGCGCCCTCGGCGTGTGCCGGGGTGATCGCGTGCTGCTGATGCTCGGCAATGACGTGGCGTTGTGGGACACCATGCTCGCCGCGTTCAAGCTTGGCGCGGTGGTCATCCCCGCCACAGCGTTGCTGAACCCCGATGACCTGCGTGATCGCATTGAGCGCGGGCAGGTACGTCACCTGGTGGTGGGTGAAGCGCATGTGCACAAGTTCGCCGGGCTGGCGGACGGTTGCAGCCGCGTCTGCGTGGGAGCTGCACCTACCGGTTGGGTCGCGCACAACGCGGCCTTTGAGCACTCCGAGCAGTTCGAGGCCGAAGGCCGCACCCTGGCCACCGACCCGATGTTGCTGTACTTCACCTCCGGCACCACGTCCAAGCCAAAGATGGTGCTGCACAGCCACCAGAGCTACCCCGTCGGGCACCTGTCGACCATGTACTGGATCGGCCTGCAACCGGGCGACCTGCACCTGAATATCTCGTCACCGGGCTGGGCCAAACATGCCTGGAGTTGCCTGTTCGCCCCGTGGAATGCCGGCGCGTGCATCTTTATCCATAACGTCGCACGGTTCAGCGCGCCGGCCCTGCTCAGTGCCTTGGAACGCTACGGCGTGACCAGCCTGTGCGCGCCGCCCACGGTATGGCGCATGCTGATCCAGGAGGACCTCGCCAGCTACAAATCACGCTTGAGCCTGCGCGAATTGGTCGGCGCCGGCGAGCCGCTGAACCCGGAAATCATCGAACAGATCCAGCATGCCTGGGGCCTGCCGTTGCGTGATGGCTTCGGCCAATCGGAAACCACTGCGCTGGTGGGCAACACGCCCGGACAGTTGCTCAAGCCTGGTTCCATGGGTCGCCCGTTGCCGGGTTATCAGGTTGCGCTGCTCGACCCGGACGGCAATCCCGGCAACGAAGGCGAAGTCGCCCTGCCCCTCGACGTGCGCCCGCTCGGCCTGATGCTCTGCTATGAAGACAGCCCGGAGAAAACCGCCGAGGTCATGCGTGACGGCTACTACCGCACCGGCGACACCGCGCAGATCGACGCCGACGGCTACATCACCTTCGTCGGTCGCGCCGACGATGTGTTCAAGGCCTCCGACTACCGCATCAGCCCGTTCGAGCTGGAAAGTGCCTTGATCGAACACCCGGCGGTCATGGAAGTGGCCGTGGTGCCGAGTCCCGACCCGTTACGCTTGGCGGTGCCCAAGGCGTTTCTGATCCTGGCCCACGACGAACCGGGCAGCCATGAACTGGCCCGGCATATCCTTGCCTTCGCCCGCGAAAACCTCGCCCCCTACAAACGGGTGCGACGTATCGAATTCGTCACCGAACTGCCCAAGACCATCTCCGGGAAAATCCGCCGCGTGGAGCTGCGGCAGATGGAGGTGGTGCGACGCCAAAGCGACACGCGGGGTGAACAGGAGTATTTCGAAGAGGATTTTGCCTGACCGGTCAGAAGTCCACCGTGGCCGACAGCTGCAAAGTGCGCGGATAGCCTGGCGAAAACGCGCCATACGACGCCACGCCCGACCAGTACTCACGGTCAAACACGTTCTGCACGGTCGCGCGGAAGGTGGTTGGCCGGCCTTCGATCTTGGTCGCGTAGCGCGCGCCGGCATCGATGCGCGTCCACGAATCGAGTTCCTGGGTGTTGGCCTGGTTGACGTACTGGCTGTCGGTGTAGATCGCACCGCCGGTGAGGGTGAAGCCTTCCAGCCACGGTGTGTCCCACTCGGCCCAGAGGTTGGCCTGGATATCCGGCACGCCGACCGGTTTGTTGCCACGGTTGGCGGCGGTCGCGGACTGGGTCAGCTCACCGTCGAGGAAGGTCACGCCGCCCATCAAGCGGGTGCCGGGCGCCACTTCGCCGAACATGCTCAGTTCGAGGCCACGGTTACGCTGTTCGGCCTGCACTGAATACACACCGTTGGCACCCAATTCGCCGCTGGGCTTTTCAATCTGGAACAGCGCCACAGTGGTCATGAAGGTGCCGTGTTCGTACTTCACGCCCACTTCGTGTTGCTTGGATTCATAGGGTGCAAACGTCTCGCCGGCATTCGCCGCCGTGCCGGGGGCGATATCACCTTTGCTCAAGCCTTCGACATAGTTGTAGTAGAGCGACACATCCTCCCAAGGCTTGACCACCACCCCCACCAACGGCGTGGTGGCGTTGTCTTTGTAGCGCGAGCTGACCACGCCGGTGGCGCTGTAGTTACGCGACTCGATGTCTTGGCGGCGTACGCCCAACGTCAGTTGGATACGGTCATCCAGAATCCCCAAGGTGTCGGTCAGCGCCACGCCGGACAGTTCCGATTCGGAGATGCGCAGCACCTTCGGCGTGTTGATCGACTGTTTGGGCGTGTCCACCGGGTGGTAGATATTGGAGCGGATCTCCGTGCCGTTGGTGATGCCCCGTGAGAGTTCATCCTGGTAACGGGTCGCCATCAATGTGGTGGTATGGGTCACCGGCCCCGTGGCGAACAGCCCGCGCAAGCCCACGTCAGCGGTCGAGCGGTCGACGTTGAATTTGTAGTACCCCGGAATATTGCTGGTATCGCCGGCCTCGTTGAGGATGCGCGGCACCTGGTCGGACATGCGCTTCACATCCGACTTGCCGCCACCGGCATGGGCGAACACGGTCAGGTTGTCGTTGAGGTCGTATTCGCCGCCGAGCAAGGCCGATTGCTCCTTGGTGTCGGACCAGCCCCATTTCTGCGGCAGGCTGGTGCGGCCATTCGGCGCGGACGGCACTTCCACTCCTGGCGCAAGGGTGAAGGGCCGCGAGGCGCCCTCCCAACTTTCCTTCTGGCTGATGTAGTCGAGGTTCAGGCGCAGGCGTTCGCCGCGATAATCCAGGGCAATGGCGCCGATGCCGACGTCGCGGTTCTGGTTGTCCACGGCGGTATCGCCGCCTTGCAGGCTGCCGTTGAAGCGCACGCCAAACTGGTTCTCGTCACCGAAGCGACGGCTGATATCCAGGTGACCGCCCACTTGTGTGTCCGAAGCGTAGCTGCCGGTGAAGCGCGTCAGATCCTGGTCCAGCGGGCGCTTGGGCACGATGTTGATCACCCCGCCGACGCCGCTGTTCGGTGAAATCCCGTACATCAACGCGCCCGGCCCCTTGAGCACTTCAACGCGCTCAGCGTACTCGGTAAACGCCCGGTAGTTGGGCGCCACGCCGTACACACCGTCGTAGGCCAACTCGCCCAGGTTGCCCTCGCCGATGGCAAAGCCCCGGATGAAAAACGAATCGACAATACCGCCAGTCTGGCCGGTTGAGCGCACCGAAGGATCCCGCTCCAACGCATCGGCCACGGTCACCGTTTGCAGGTCGGCCAGGGTCTTGGCGGTGTAGCTGGTGACGCTGAACGGCGTGTCCATCACGTCCTTGTTGCCCAGCATGCCCAAACGCGCGCCACGGGCGACCTGGCCACCGGCGAGCACCTCCGGCAAGTCGGTAGGGCCGTGGTAAACAGCGTTGACGTTCGTCGCGTCAAGGGTCAGGCTTTGCGCGCTGTCGTCGGTCGAAGCCTGGGTGGCAGCCCAGGTGTTGGTGCTGGCGGCGGCAAGCATCAGGGCAGTACGGACAGCGAGGGTTAACCGGCTGGCAACGGGCATGGCATCAGGGTCCTTTCATCGTGAGAAATGAGCATTACTCCTGATGCCAGCCGACGCGGGAAAAAGTATCAGCGTCCCGCGCGTTTTTTTACCGAGACCGATTCATGCCAACCACCCGTGTCCTGATTTACCTGCTGTTCACGATCCAACTTGGGTCGATGGGTGCCATGGAAATGAGCGGCCCATTCTGGCCCTTGCACCTGCGCGAGCTGACCGACTCCGACACGCTGTTCAGCTTCGCCAGCATCGCGGTGTACGTGGGGCCGATGCTTGGCATTTTGCTGACCAGTGCGTTCTGGGGCCGTATCGGCGATCGCTACGGCCACAAGTGGATGATGATCCGTGCGCTGGTCGGGCTGACCCTGACCCAATTGGGGCTGGCACTGTTCAGCGACCTTTGGACGATCCTGGTCCTGCGCTTCCTGCAGGGCGCCTGCGCCGGGTATATCGCCCCGGCGCAGGCGTATGGGGTGAGCATCGAGGCCCCTTCGCGGCGCGCGCGTTTGTTTGCGCTACTGCAGATTTCCACCAATGTTGGCTCATTGCTGGGCGCGGTGGTGGGCGGCTTGATCCTCGACCATGCCACGTTCTTCTGGATCAACCTCAGCGCCGCCGCACTCTGCGCGGTGTGTACGCTGGTGGCGGCGGTGACCCTGCCGGATGTCGCGCCGGTCAAAAAAACCGCGCCTGCTGCCAAGAACGGTGTGTGGCAAGGGTCCGCACTGTTACCGCTGCTGAGTGTGATGGGCATTCTGCTGCTCGCGCGGATGCTGCCGCAAACCTCGTTCTCGCTGTATGTGAACACCACCTTCAACGTGAGCAACGCGGTGGTCGGCCTGTGCTACGGCTTGCTGGCACTGGGGTTTATCCTGTCGGCCACGGCCTGGTCGCGGCATTTCGAGGGGCGTACGCAAGCCGACACGCTGCGGCGCATCGGTTACGTGGTGCTCGGCTGTATCGTCCTCACCGGCCTAGCCGGCGTCACCCGCGAACCTGTGGTGTTTGTGTGCACCTACTTCATCTGGGGCGTGCTGTTGGGCGCGACCACGCCGGTGCTGACCGCGCTGATCTCCAAAACCGCCGACAGCGCGCGTCAGGGCCATGTGCTGGGGATCGCCCAGGGCACCGCGCAGTTCGCCTCGATTGCCGGCATCTGCCTCGGCGGGTTGCTCAGCCAGGTGTATGGCCTGGCGTACACCTACCTGTTCGTGTGCCTGGCGTACGCGGTGGCCTGGGTTGCGATTCTCGCGTTGCGTTACCGCAGGGTTGTCCCTTAGCATTGGGAATACTTCTCAATTGCACGGATCCGCGCCATGAGCGAAATCCTTACCGCCGATAGCCAGCAGCACCTGCGCGTGATTGAGGCCCTGTACAGCGGCCATCACGGTTGGCTGTACGCCACGCTCAAGCGCAAACTCGGCAACGCCATGGATGCGGCCGACCTGGCCCAGGACACCTTCACGCGCATCCTCGCGTCCCAGGTCACGGTGATTGACCAGCCGCGGGCGTACCTGAGCTGTGTGGCCAAGGGCATCCTGGTCAACTGGTATCAGCGCAAGGCGTTGGAACGCGCTTACCTGGAGGCGCTCGCCAGCGTGCCGACCCATGAAGTGCCTTCGCCGGAAGCGCATTTCGTGGTGCTGGAGACCCTGCATGAGATCGACGCAATGCTCGACGCCCTGCCGCCACTGGTCAAGCGTGCCTTCCTGCTGTCGCAGCTCAACGGCCTCAAATATCAGGACATCGCCGAGCAACTGGGCGTGTCGCTGATCACCGTCAAACGCTACATGAAACAGGCCTTTGTGCAGTGCCTGATGCTGGTGGAATAAGTGCTCAGCCTGCGCAAGCAACCCCCGTTAGCCCCCGAAGTCCTCGAAGAAGCTGCCGAGTGGCTGATGCGCTTGAGCGAAGGCGGCCTCAGCGACCACGAACGCGCCGAATGGGAGCGCTGGAAAGTCAGCAGCCCCGAGCGTGATCGCGCCTGGGCCCGTGCGCAGTTGCTGCAAAGCAAGTTGGGCGGCCTGCCGCCGGCCCTGGCCATGTCGGCACTGGATCGGCCAAGCCACCCGGAACGCCGTGCAGCCCTGGGCAAGCTGGCCCTGCTGCTGGCGGTGATTCCGGTCGGCTGGGGCAGTTGGAAACTGGCGCAGACCCAACAGTGGACCGCCGACTACCGTACCCGTGTGGGCGAGCGGCGCGAATGGGTCCTGGCCGACGGCTCGCGCATCACCCTCAATACCGATTCCGCCATCGACGTGCTGTTCGACAGCCAGCAACGCCTCGTGCACCTGCGCGCAGGTGAAATACTGGTACAGACCGTCCAGGATGCGTCCCGCCCGTTCCTGGTCAGTACCGGCCAGGGCCGCATGCAAGCCCTGGGCACGCGTTTTACCGTGCGCGAATGGAACGCGCGCACCCACCTGGCCGTGCTCGAAGGCGCCGTCAAAGTGATGCTGGCCGACAACCGCCAGGTCGCGCCGCTGGTGGTCAACGCCGGGCAACGCACGGATTTTTCCGCGCAGACCTTTGGCTCGCTCACCCCCACCGACCGCAATGTCGGCGCCTGGGCCCAAGGCATGCTGATGGCCGACAAGATGCGCCTGGCGGATTTCGTCGCCGAGCTGACCCGCTATCGCCGAGGCTTCGTGCGCTATGACCCGGCGATTGCCGACCTGCGCATTTCCGGCGCCTTCCCCATCAGCGATACCCAGCGCACCTTGAACATGCTGGTGCAGACCTACCCGGTGCTCGTCAGCGGCCACTTGAGCGGCTATTGGGTCACCCTGTCGCCCGCCTGAGCGGGCGCGAAAAATAAAACACCGCTCGGGTGATACTTTTTCCTATCTCGACTGGCACACACAGGAACCCCCCTTTTCCTCTCGTCCACAGGGCTCCCTTTGATGCTTGTGATTCGCAGCGCGCTGCTCAGCCTGGCCCTGGTCAGCGCCGCCATGGCCGCGCAGTTGGATGCGGTCGCGGTCCGTGCCTACAAGATCGCGCCAGGCCCGCTCGGCGCCACGCTGTCGAGCTTTGCCGTGGACGCGGGCATCGCCCTGTCGTTTGTCCCGGCCCTCACCGAAGGCCTGACCAGCCCTGGGCTGTCCGGTACTTACTCAACCCAGGAAGCCGTCACCCGCCTGTTGGCCGGCAGTGGCCTGGACATGGTGTTGCGCAGCGACGGCACCTACACGCTGGTGCAGCGCCAAGTCACCCTCTCGGACACCACGGTCAGTGGCGTCGAGCAACGCGCCGACAGCCTGCCACCGGTGTATTCGGGCGGCCAGGTGGCCGTCGGTGGGCGACTGGGCATGCTCGGTAATGCGGATGTGATGGACGCACCGTTCAGCGTCAGCACCTACACCGCCTCGTTGATCAAGGACCAGCAAGCCACCACCGTCGGAGACCTGCTGGAGCGCGATTCCTCGGTGCGCTCCACCGGGCAGACCGGCGGCATTGTCGACTCGTTTTTCATCCGTGGGTTTCCGGTGGGCGAAGGCAACCTCGGCGAATTGGCGTTCGACGGCGTGTACGGCGTGGCCTCCAACTACCGGGTGTTCACCGAATACGCAGAACGTATCGAAGTGGTGAAAGGCCCCGGCGCGCTGCTCTACGGCATGTCACCCAACAGCGCGGTAGGCGGAGTGATCAACGTGGTGCCCAAGCGCTCGCTGGAGGAAGACCTGACCCGCTACACCGCCAGCTATGCCCAGGATGCCCACGTCGGTAACCGGATCGATATCAGCCGGCGTTTTGGCGAAGAGCGCCGCTTCGGTATGCGGCTAAACGGCGGTGTGCAACAAGGCGACACGGTGATCGACAAGCAATCCCGTGAAGTCGGCATCGGTGCGCTGTCCCTGGACTATCAAGGCGAGCGCCTGCGCACCAGCCTGGACCTGACTTCCCAGGAAGAAACCTTCGACGCCGCGTCCCGACCGTTCCTGATCGCCTCCGGCGTAAAGATTCCCGATGCCGCCAATGGCCGTACCAACGTCAGCCAGGACTGGGGCTGGTCGCGCACCCGGGACAAATCCGCCCTGCTCAGCGGCGAGTACGACCTCACTGACAACCTGACGGTGTTCGCCCATGCCGGCGGCGGCAAATCGGCAGTGGCGCGCCTGTCCGACCAGACCCCAAGCATTGTCAACACAGCCGGCGACACCTCGTCGATCCCCGGTTACTACCGCTTCGAAGTGCAGCGCTACACGGTGGATGCCGGTGCGCGCCTGCGCTTCGACACGGGGCCGATCAGCCACAGCAGTACCCTGCAAGTCACCCGCTATCGCGATGAGCTGTCGCGAGGGATTATCTCCGGCGCGCCGGTGCTGTCGAATATCTACCACCCGGTCGAGCGCCCCAAACCCTCCATCGCCAAGCCGGACGCGCCGAAAGTCTCCGCCACCGAGTTATCCGGCGTGGCCATTGCCGACACTTTGTCGATACTCGACCAACGCGTGCAGGTCACCGTGGGCTTGCGCAAACAGAACATCCAGTCCCACAACTACAACGCCGCCGGCGCGGTGACCACGGCCTACGACGCCGGCAAGACCACGCCGCTGTTCGGCGCGGTGGTCAAGCCCTGGGAGCATGTGTCGTTTTATTACAACTACCTCGAAGGCCTGAGCAAGGGCGATGTGGCGCCGTCCAATGCGGCCAACGCCGGGGAAATTTTTGCGCCCTATGTTTCCAGGCAGCATGAAGTCGGGGTGAAGTTCGATTACGGCACCTTCATGTCGACGCTGGCGCTGTTCCAGATCCAGAAACCCACCGGCGAACTGGCCCAGGGGCGCTTCTCGGTACAAGGCGAACAACGCAATCGCGGCCTGGAGCTGAGCCTGTTTGGCGAAGTCGCTCCAGGCACGCGCCTGCTCGGCGGCGTGACCCTGCTGGATGCACAGCTCACCAAAACCAGCATCGCCGCCAATCAGGGCAACACCCCGGTGGGCGTGCCCGAAGTGCAAGCCAACCTCTGGGCCGAATGGGACACCCCGTGGGTCGAAGGGCTGACGTTGACCAGCGGCGCGATCTATACCGCCAGCCAGTACGTCAACCAGGCCAACACCCAACAGCTGGACGCCTGGACCCGCTTCGATGTCGGCGCGCGCTACAGCACGCGCATCGCCGAGCGTCCGACCACCTTCCGCGCCACCGTGCAGAACCTGTTCGACCGCGAATACTGGTCCGGCGTGGCCTCCTACGGCGCGTTTTCCCAGGGTTCGCCACGCACCCTCCTCCTGTCGGCCACGGTCGACTTCTGATACCTGCAAGGGCTCACATGATGCGTTCGATTGTTCGATGCGGCCACGTTTTGGCGGCACTGTTGTTCACCGGGTTGCTGGGCATGCCTGCGCTGGCGGCGCCCACCACCGTTACCGATCTGCTCGGGCGCCAGGTCAAGGTCAACCTGCCGGTGCAGCGGGTGATTCTGGGTGAAGGCCGCCAGCTGTACCTGGTGGCGGCGCTGGATACGCAAAACCCCATCGAGCGCATCGTCGGCTGGCGCAAGGACCTGATCCAGTCCGACCCGGACACCTACAACGCCTATCGGCGTCAATTCCCCGAGATCGCCAACATCCCCACCTTCGGCGGTTTTGAAGACGGCACCTTCGACATCGAACAAGCGATTTCCCAGCGGCCCGACGTGATCATCCTCAATATCGAGGCGCAACACGCCACCGAGGACGCGCGCTACATCGAGAAGCTCGACGCCCTGGGCATTCCGGTGGTGTATGTGGACTTTCGCAACCAGCCCATGACTAACACCGAACCGACCATGCGCCTGTTCGGCCAGTTGTTCGGCAAAGAAGAGCGGGCCGAGGCGTTTATCACGTTCCGCAACCAGCAGATCCGCCGTGTGACCGAGGTGATTGCCGCGCAGCAGCCCAAGCGCCCCGCCGTGTTCATCGAGCGCATCGGCGGCTACACCGACGATTGCTGCCTGAGTTTCGGCGATGAAAACTTCGGGCTTTTTGTCGAAATGGCCGGCGGCAATAACGTCGCCAAAGGCATCATCCCCAGCACTTTCGGGCAACTGAATCCCGAGCAGGTGATCGTGGCCAACCCGGACCAGGTGGTCGTCACCAGCGCCAACTGGGAGGCTTTCGCGCCGGGTGGCCATTGGGTCGGCGTCGGCCCTGGCGCAGACAGGGACCAAGCCCGGCACAAGCTGGCGTGGTACACCCAACGTCCTGCCTACGCCGGGATCAAGGCCCAGCAGACCCAGGCCTTCCACGCTATCTGGCATCAGTTCTACAACAGCCCGTATCAGTTCGTGGCGATCCAGCAATTGGCCAAATGGTTTCATCCGACGCTGTTTGCCGACCTCGACCCGGAAGCCGCATTTCGCGAGTTGCATGAACGATTCCTGCCGGTGCCCTACGCGCCTGGCTACTTCGTGAGCCTCAAGCCATGACTGCCTACCGTCAATTGGTGCTGCGCAAACGCCTGATCCTGGTCATCCTGACCCTGCTGTTGCTGTGCAGTGTGTTGCTGGATTTGGCCCTCGGCCCGGCGCGCTACAGCCTCAGTGAAGTGCTCGGCGCGCTGCTGTCGCCAGACAGCGCAGCGTCCCAGGTACGCGTGGTGATGTGGGATATCCGCCTGCCGGTCGCGCTGATGGCGGTGGCGGTCGGCGCGGCGTTATCCCTGGCCGGGGCACAGATGCAGACGATCCTCAACAACCCGTTGGCCAGCCCGTTCACCCTCGGGCTTTCCGCTGCCGCCAGCTTTGGCGCGGCCATGGGACTGGCCTTCGGCGTGGCGCTGTTTCCGTTGGCGGCGCAGTACATGGTGCCGGTCAACGCGTTCATCATGGCGATGCTGTGCGCACTGCTGATCCACTTCCTGAGCCTGCGTCGTGGCGTCACCGCCGAAACCATCGTGCTGCTCGGCATTGCCCTGGTTTTTACCTTCAATGCGCTGTTGGCGCTGGTGCAGTTTTTCGCCACCGAGCAAGCCGTGGCAGCCGTGGTGTTCTGGACCATGGGCAGCCTGACCAAGGCCACCTGGCCCAAGTTGGGCGTGATCTGCCTGGTGATCCTGATCACCCTGCCGATCTTCGCCAAACGCGCCTGGGCCCTGACCGCCCTGCGCCTGGGCGACGACAAGGCCGCCAGTTTCGGCATCAACGTGCGCAGCCTGCGCTTCCAGACGCTAATCATGGTCAGCCTGCTCGCCTCGTTCCCGGTGGCCTTTGTCGGCACCATCGGCTTTATCGGCTTGGTCGGCCCGCACATCGCCCGCATGCTGATTGGCGAAGACCAACGCTTCTTCCTGCCCGCCTCGCTGCTCACCGGCGCGTTGATTCTGTCGGCCAGTTCGGTGGTCAGCAAAACCCTGATCCCCGGTGCGATTTTCCCGATTGGCGTGGTCACCTCACTGATCGGCGTACCGTTTTTTATCTCCCTGATCCTGAGCGGGAAGAAAACCCCATGGTAAGCATTCAGTTGCAAGACCTCGGCGCCACTTATGGGCAACGCAGCATCATCCGCGGCGTGACCACCGCCCGTTTTGTCGGCGGCCAAGTGGTGGCGGTGGTCGGTCCCAATGCGGCCGGCAAGTCCACCTTGTTCAAGCGCATGGCCGGGCTGATCGACGGACCGGGCCAGGTGATCCTGCAGGACTCGGCAAAAGGCCTCCAAGGCATCAGCTACATGCCCCAAGGCCTGAACGCCAGCGCCCGCTTGACGGTGTATGAATCCGTCTTGCTGGCACGCAAGCAACTAGCACCCGGCTGGACGGTGCATGATGACGAGCTGAAGTTGGTCGATGAAATCCTCACCGCCCTGGGCATCACCGAGCTGTCCTTTCGCAACCTCGGTGAACTCAGCGGAGGCCAGCAACAACTGGTGTCCATCGCCCAGACCTTGGTGCGCGAACCCGACGTGTTGCTGATGGACGAACCCACCAGCGCCCTCGACATGCATCGCCAGGTGCAGGTGCTGAACTTCATGCAGGCCCTGGCGCGCAAACGGGAGGTGATTGTGTTCATCGCCCTGCACGACCTGAACCAGGCGCTGCGTTTTGCCGACCAGGTGCTGGTGATCGCCGACGGCACCGCCCAGGGCAGCGGGCCGAGCCATGAGGTGATCAATGAGGCGATGCTGCGCGCGGTGTACAAGGTCCAGGCGCGGATCGAGCGGTGCAGTCGGGGGCAGCCGCATATTTTGATCGACGATATTGTGTAAGGCTTGAGTCCGTAGGGTGGCGTTTCGTCATGGTTTGTAAAGGGCCAGCAAGGCGCATCGCTTTTAATTGCAGGACGTTTCCTAGACAATCCCTGCCGCCTTGTGCCTGCTGGAATCGGTGGCTAGTCTGCAGCCCGTCACTGCCTATTCAGTGATCGGGTTTAGTCGCCCGGAATGACACAAGGCGCACGGTCACATGTAGTTTTATGGTGGCTGTGCGCAGGGCACCTTCGGGTGCGCCGGATTTCCTTGTGGCCGGTCGACTAACCTGCGTACAGCCGCCACCCTTCGTTTAGTCGCGACAGGTGTTGGCTCCTATTTACACGAGGAACTACACCATGAATAAAGTCCTACCCGATCCACCCATCGACCCCGCAAAAGACCGCGCCGCTTTCAACCGCGCCATCGACCATTACCTGCCTACCCAAGGTTTCCACTCGGTCAACGAAGACCTCAGCTTCGAAGACGCCCTGCTCTACACCGCCAGCCTGCTCGACAGCGCGTCGGCCACCGCACTCGATTGTGGTGAGCAATTGGCAAGCCCCGAACGGGCGAAGATCCTGGCGGTGTGGCATTTGCTGGAAATCGCCAAGACCACGGTGGACCGCTCTATCGAATGCCTGAAACACAACTAAAACAGATGGGAGCGGGCCAGCCCTAATGCCAGTCAGTTAAAGGCGAACACTTTATCTGTGGCGAGGGAGCTTGCTCCCGTTGGGTCGCGAAGCGGCCCCAAAAATGGGACTGCTGCGCAGTCCAACGGGAGCAAGCTCCGCCTGATGCAAAACCGCCGTATAGCCTTGTCTACAGCGCTTTCACCCGATCCTGTTGAATCCTTGCCCGATCCTCCGATTTGTCGACCACCGGGTATCTGCGCCCTTGCACTCTGGTCTAGAGTTCGACAATAAGCGGCCACTGCGTTCATCACTAAAAAGGCCGCACCTACCGTTGATCAGCAGGTGAGCCATGGAATTACGAATCAACCAAAAGGCCTATCAGGTCGATGCCGACGCGGACACGCCCTTGTTGTGGGTGATCCGCGATGACCTGGGCCTGACCGGCACCAAGTACGGCTGTGGCCTGGCCCAGTGCGGCGCCTGTTCGGTGCTGGTGGACGGCAATGTGGTGCGCTCCTGCGTCACGCCGGTGGCCGCCTTGGTCGGGCGTGAAATCACCACCATCGAGGCGATTGAGACCGATGAAGTGGGCAAGCGTGTGGTCGCGACCTGGGTCGAGCATCAGGTGGCGCAATGCGGGTATTGCCAGTCCGGGCAGGTGATGGCCGCCACTGCGCTGCTCAAGCACACCCCCGCGCCAAGCAAGGCGCAGATCGACGCGGCGATGATCAACCTGTGCCGCTGCGGCACCTATAACGCCATCCATGCGGCGGTCGACGCCCTGGCCAAGCAGGAGGGCGCTTGATGAGTATCCTCGACGAACTGCTTGATGCACCGGTCAACCTGTCGCGTCGCCGCTTTCTGGCGAGTACGGCGGTGGGCGCACTGGTGATTGGTTTTGGCCTGCCACTGGGCTCGGGCCGGGTGCAAGCCGCCACCCCTGCTGAACGCGGCACCCAGGTGCCGGCGTTCCTGGAGATTCGCCCGGACGGCACAGTGCGCCTGCTCAGCCCGTTCATGGAAGGCGGACAAGGCACCCACACCGCCATGGCGCAGATCGTCGGCGAAGAACTGGATGCCGACCCCGCCACCTTTATCGTCGAAGCCGCCCCGCCCGGCGAAGCCTATGTGGTGATGGAAAACGGTCTGCGCATCACCGGCGGCAGCATGTCGGTGCGCATGAGCTACCCGACCATGCGCCGCCTCGGCGCCCTGGCCCGCGCGATGTTGCTGCAAGCTGGCGCTAAACAATTGGGCGTGCCGGTTGGCGAACTGACCACCCAGCCCGGCCGCGTGGTGCATGCGGCGTCCGGTCGTTCATTGGGGTATGGCGAGCTGGCCAGCAGCGCCCTCGACATGCCTGTGCCCGATCCATCCAGCATCACCCTGCGCGACCCGAGCCAATTCCGCTGGATCGGCAAGCCGGTCAAGCGCCTGGATGCTTACGACAAATCCACCGGCAAGGCGCTCTACAGCATCGACCTGAAAGTCGATAACATGCTCCACGCGGCGGTACAACATGCGCCACGCCTGGGCATGACCGTCGGCACCCTGCGCAACCAGCCTCAGGTCGAAGGCATGAAAGGCGTGCATTCGGTGCACGTGCTGCCCGGCGCGGTGGCGGTGGTGGCTGAACGTTGGTGGCACGCCAAGCGTGCGGTAGAAGCGATCCAGGTCGACTGGCAGGAAGCCGCCGCCGACTCGACGTTGCGCGTCATGCCGGCGGACTTCTCCAGCGACAAGCACTTCGAGTTCCTCGCGGCCCAGCAAGGCCCGGCCCGTGATGACGAGAACGAAGGTGACGTCGCCGCCGCGTTGAAAGGTGGCAAGACCCAGCTCGAGGCGACGTATCACAACCAATACCTCAACCACGGCCAGCTGGAGCCGCCGTCAGCCCTGGCGCGCTTCAACCCGGATGGCACGCTGGACATCTGGCTGCCCAACCAGGCGCCGGACATGTTCCGCGCCGACATCGCCAAGCGCACCGGCCTCGACCCTGCGCAAATCAACCTGCACTCGCCGTTGCTCGGTGGCTTCTTCGGCCGACACTTCCTGTATGACTCGGCCAACCCTTATCCGCAGGCCATTGCGTTGGCCAAGGCAGTGGGCCGTCCGGTCAAGCTGATCTGGAGTCGCGAAGAAGAGTTCTTGCGCGATGTGCTGCGCCCAGTGGCAGTGGTCAAGTTCCGCGCCGCGCTGGATGACAAAGGCTTGCCGGTCGCCATCGAAGCCGTCAGTGCGACCGAAGGCCCGACCGAAGCCCTCGCCGGCAAACAGGGCGATAAAATCGACCCCACGGCGGTTGAAGGGTTATCGGGCAAGTCCTACGCTATCCCCAACAAACGCATCGCGCAGATCTACGTCAAAGGCGCGCCCATGCTCGGTTACTGGCGTTCGGTGGGCAATTCGCTCAACGACTTTTTCTACGAGTCGTTCCTCGACGAACTCGCGGACAAGGGCGGGCAGGATCCCTATGAGCTGCGCCTGCACCTGCTGCGCGACAACCCACGGCTGACCACGTTGCTGCAAGCGGCGGGTGAACTGTCCGGTGGCTGGAAGCGCGGCCCCTTCACCGCCGAGGACGGCACTCGACGCGCTCGCGGCGTGGCCATGGCCTCGCCGTTTGGCTCGCATACGGCAGCGATCGCTGAGGTGTCCATCGAGAACGGCAAGGTCAGGGTGCACGATATCTGGCAAGCCATCGACCCCGGCAGCATCGTCAACCCGGCGATTGTCGAGGCCCAGGTCAATGGCGCGGTGGCGTTGGGCTTGTCCCAGACCTTGCTGGAAGAAGCAGTGTATGTGGACGGCAAGCCACGGGCGCGCAACTACGACTTGTACCCGATCCTGGCGCCCGCGCAGATGGCACGGGTGCATGTACGGATAGTCGAGAGTGGCGAAAAGATGGGCGGTATCGGCGAGCCGCCGTTGCCTGCCGTGGCTCCGGCCGTGGCCAATGCGGTGGCGCAGTTGACCGGCCAGCGCGTGCGCAGCCTGCCCTTGAGCCGACACACTTTCAGCTGACCTTCAGGAAACGCCCATGAACAACCGTCGATTCGCAAGAACCGCAGGCTGGCTGGCGCTGCCCTGCCTGGTCGCCGCAGGCCTGCTGGCTTGGTACGTCACCCGTGAACCGGCTACGCCGTTCGAACAGGAACAGGCGAAAGCCACCTTCGATCCCGCCTTGATCAGCCGTGGCGAGTATGTCGCCCGCCTCAGCGATTGCGTGGCCTGCCACAGCCTGGCGGGCAAGGCGCCGTTTGCCGGTGGCCTGGAAATGGCCACGCCGTTGGGGGCGATCCACGCCACCAACATCACGCCAGACAAGCAAACCGGCATCGGCACTTACAGCCTGGCCGATTTCGACCGTGCGGTGCGCCATGGCGTAGCGCCGGGTGGCCGTCGGCTGTACCCGGCCATGCCCTACCCGTCCTACGTAAAACTCAGCGATGACGACATCAAAGCGCTGTACGCGTTTTTCATGCAGGGCATACAACCGGCCAACCAACCGAATATCCCCAGTGATATTCCCTGGCCGCTGAATATGCGCTGGCCCATCGCCCTGTGGAACGGCGTGTTCTCGCCCACTGCGACTTACGCGGTCAAGCCCAACCAGGACGCACTGTGGAACCGTGGCGCTTATATCGTCCAAGGCCCCGGCCACTGCGGCAGTTGCCACACGCCACGCGGCCTGGCCTTTAACGAAAAAGCCCTGGATGAATCCGGCGCGCCGTTCCTCGCCGGTGCCTTGCTCGACGGCTGGTATGCGCCGAGCCTGCGCCAGGACCCCAACACCGGGCTGGGCCGCTGGACGGAGCCGCAGATCGTGCAGTTCCTCAAGACCGGGCGCAACGCCCATGCGGTGGTCTACGGTTCGATGACCGAGGCCTTCAACAACTCCACGCAGTTCATGCAGGACGACGACCTGGCGGCCATCGCTCGCTATCTCAAGTCATTGCCCGGCGACCCGCAGCGCGACGGCGCACCCTGGCAGTATCAGGCGGTGGCGGCGGTTCAAGACGCCCCCGGCGCCCACACCTATGCCACCCGCTGCGCCTCTTGCCATGGTCTCGACGGCAAGGGCCAGCCCGAGTGGATGCCGCCCCTGGCCGGCGCCACGTCGGCACTGGCGAAGGAAAGCGCGTCAGCGATCAACATCACCCTCAACGGCTCGCAACGCGTGGTCGCGGCCGGCGTGCCGGACGCCTACCGCATGCCAGCGTTTCGTGAGCAATTGTCCGACGCGCAAATCGCCGAGGTACTCAGCTACGTGCGCGGCACCTGGGGCAACAATGGCGGTGCGGTGGATGCCAAAGCAGTGGGCAAGTTGCGCGGGCACACTGACCCGGCGAGCAGCAGCCCGATTATCCTGCACATGCGCTGAGGTCAGGGCTTCAGGTTTTTCACGCTGGCAAACGTTGCCTCGCCCCGCGCCTGCTCCAACACGTTCATGGGCGCGGGCGTAGGCAACGCATGCATCACCGGCTTGAGCACGATGGAGCGCTCGCTGTCGGTTACCGAGCGCTCGTCGCTGGGCGGCACGCCGAAGTATTCGCGGTAGCACTTGGAGAAATGCGGCGTGGACACAAAGCCGCAGAGCACCGCCAGCTCGACGATGGAAATGGGCGTCTGCTTGAGTAACTGCCGTGCCCGGATCAGCCGCAGCCGCAGGTAGTAGCGCGACGGCGAACAGTGCAGGTATTTCTGGAACATGCGCTCCAGCTGACGGCGGGACAACGCGACATAGGCCGCCAGCTCATCCAGGTTGATCGGTTCCTCCAGGTTGGCCTCCATCAACGCGACGATTTCCTGCAGCTTGGGCTGCTGGGTGCCGAGCATGTGCTTGAGGGGCACGCGCTGATGGTCCTGCTCGTTGCGGATGCGCTCGTACACAAACATGTCGGAGATGGCCGCCGACAGCTCATGCCCGTGATCACGGCCAATCAGGTGCAGCATCATGTCCAGGGGCGCCGTGCCGCCCGAGCTGGTGAGACGGTCGCGGTCGAGGGTAAACAGGCTGGAACTGACCGTCACCCGTGGAAACGCCTCCTGCATGGCCGCCAACCATTCCCAATGCACGCTGCATTCATAGCCATCCAGCAAACCGGCCCGCGCCAACACAAAGCTACCGGTACAGATACCGCCCAATCGCTTGGCGTAACGCGCCTGGCTGCGCAGCCACTTGACCAACTCGCCGGTCACGGTGCCCTGGATGCCGATGCCGCCGCAGACAATCACAATATCGGCGGACGGCACGCTGAGAATCGACCCGTCCGGCGTGATGGGCACGCCGTCACTGGCCCACACGGGGTTACCGTCCGGGCTCGCGGTGTGCCACTTGTAGAGTTCCTGGCCCGACAGTTGGTTGGCCATGCGCAGGGGTTCGACCGCCGACGCCAGTGACATCAGGGTGAACTGGTCCAGCAGCACGAACACGATGCTGCTTACGGGGCGGCCACTCATGGCGGTGAGGCTGCGGCCACGGTTTTTTGCGTGCGTTCGGGCTGCCGCGCGGTGAGCAAGCCGACCAGGGAAATCATCAGGGCCAGGCCGATGGTGGATGACACCTCAAAACGGTGTTCCGGCGTGACCAGCATCACCGTCAAAGCGGCACAGATGAATGCGATGACCAGCCAAGTCAGCCAGGGAAACAGCCACATCTGGAAGGTCAACGTGACGTTGCGCTGTCGCAGGATCTTGCGCATGCGCAACTGCGACACCGCGATCACCAGGTACACCAGCAAGGCGATGGCGCCCGAACTGGCCAGCAGGAACTGGAACAACCCGGCCGGCGCGAAGTAACTGAACAGGGTCACACCCGCGCCCAGGATGGTGCTGGCAATCACCGCTGCCCTCGGCACGCTGGCCGCCGAGGTTTTCTTCATCAACGTGGGAGCATCCCCACGCTTGCCCAGGGAAAACAGCATGCGCGAGGCAATGTAGATGGAGGAATTCATGCAACTGGCCACGGCGATCAACACCACAACATCAACCAGCAGCTTGGCGTTGGGAATATTCATCAGCTCCAGGGCGCGCTGATAAGAGCCTACCGAGGCCAGCAACGGGTCGTTCCACGGCACCACGGAAATCACCACGAAGATCGACAACAGGTAGAACACGCCAATGCGCCACATCACCGAGCGCGTGGCCCGGGCGATGTTCTGCGCCGGGTTACTGGACTCGGCCGCCGCGATGGTGACCGCCTCGGTGCCGATAAAACTGAACATGATGGTGATGAAGGCCCCCACCACCGCCGACAGCCCGTTGGGCGCGAAACCGCCGTGTTCCTCCATCAACCGGCTCAACCCACTGACCTCGCGCTCGGGAATCCAGCCCATCAGCACCGCAAAGCCCAGGCCGATAAAACCGATGATCGCGACGACCTTGGCCATGGCGAACCAGAACTCGAACTCGCCGTACTTGGACACGCTGAACAGATTGGTGACCACCAACAAAAAGATCGACAACAAGGCAAACAGCCAAGCGTCGATCTGTGGGAACCATTGGTTGAGGATATGCCCGGCGGCCAGGGCCTCGATGGGGATCACTAGCACCCAGAACCACCAGTACAACCAACCGATGGTAAACCCGGCCCAGCGGCCAATGGCCTGGTCGGCATAAGTGGAGAAAGACCCGGTATCGGGGTTGGCCACCGCCATCTCCCCGAGCATGCGCATCACCAGCACCACCAGCGTGCCGGAGAACAGATAAGCCAGCAGCACCGCCGGCCCCGCCGCCGCAATCGCATGCCCGGAACCGACAAACAACCCCGCCCCGATAATGCCCGCAATGGAAAGCATGGTCACATGACGCGGCTTGAAGCCTTGCGCCAACTGGCCGTTGGAATCGTTGGAATTCAGGCTATTCATTGTTTTTGTTGTTCTCGGTGATCGACGTCAAGGTGTACTGACTGAAGAGTCAGGCGATCATCATTTCTTAATGATGGGTCACCTTACGCGGCCTGAGTTCATAAAAAATAGCCTGGGAGCGGCGGGGATTGGTCTGATATCGACATGGGTTCGCATCTGTCAGATGAATCAGAATCCGACTACTTAAAAAAGCACCGGGTGCCCACGGACATACCTAGGTGGCCTCAGCACAATCAAACCCTCATTGATAAGCAGGGATAAGGCGTATCCAGAATGTAATGCGCGGAAGTAAACCAGCCTCCTGACTGTCACTTTCTTGAATCGCTTTTATATACATATAAAGTATGCATAATGAGAACATTCAGGATTCAATATGACGAGACGAAAAACACCGCAAATCAGCAGAAGCACAATGGCATTAGCCTTGTCGAGGCGGAACCGGTGTTCTACGACGAGGCAGCTCTGACAATCCAAGATCATCGTCATGATGAAGAACGCTGGGTGATCGTTGGCTCGGACGCGAGGGGACGCGTGTTAGTCGTGGCTTACACCTACCGCGATCCAAATTTTGTGCGAGTCATCAGTGCGCGACTCGCATCGAAGAATGAAAGGCGCCAATACCTAGAGGCTTGAGACATGAAAGACGAATACGACTTCAGCTCCGGTAAACGCGGTGCAGTCGCCAGTAACAAGGGCAAGACCCGCATCACTATCATGCTGGACGACTCGGTGATCGAGGCGGCACGTGCACGCGCGGAAAATGCTGGTACAGGCTATCAGACCGTGATCAATAACCTGCTACGTCAGGCGCTGCTTTCCCAAGAAACACATAACCTGGCACCTCCGTCGGTGAAAAAAACCAAAACCCTGCACGTTATCAAAGATGGCATTAGCGTCTGCGAGGTCGAAGCGCTGGAACAACAGCTGATCGCACTCGCTGGCGAGTTAAATCGAGTGTTGGCTTCTCCCAGACTCACCAAGTCAAAGGCCAAGTCCACTTTATGAAGGTATTACTTTGTCTACACACCCTCTAAACATTATCCGCCGGGCCACATCCGACGACGTGCACGCCCTGATCGAACTGGACACCTACGCAACGGCCCATACCCATCGCCGTGTGTTCATCCATGATGCCGTGGTTCGTCAAGAATGCCTGGTGGCCGTCGACACTGCTGGCCGTTGCGCCGGTTACCTCGTTCTGACCCATGACTTTTTCGAGTATGGTTTTGTGGCGCTGGTGGTCGTCTCACCCGCTCATCAGCGTCAGGGCATTGCGCAGCGGTTGCTGGCGGCGGCAGAGGCGGCGTGCAAGACGCCCAAGCTGTTTACGTCAACCAATGCGTCAAACACCGCCTCCCAGGCGCTGTTTGCAAAGGCCGGATTCGTGCCGAGCGGGCAGATCGACAACCTGGACGATCACGATCCTGAGTGGATCTATGTGAAATTCATCACTCCAACCGTGCGCTAACCTGCCCAGGCACGGCATGTACTCGGGGCAAACCCTTGTAGAAAATTTCCCCTCTCCATCATTCCTCCACAAAACCTCCCATGAATGCGCACGTTGGTTGCGCATAATCGGGTTCGATGTTGAGCGCTATGATCAATACCTGACAGCGTGGGCCATGGAGCGGCAACCACGACAAGGCCTATTCACCGAGCAGACTATGAACGATTACCCCGTCACATCGACTCCCCAGCCCAGCAGCATCCGGGAGAACCAGGCCTTGGTGCTGATCGCCGAAGACGAGCCCGAGATTGCGGATATCCTGATCGCCTATCTCAAGCGCAGCGGCTTTCGCACCGCCCACGCCCTTGATGGCCGGCAGGCGCTGGAACTGCACCTGAGCCTCAAGCCGGATCTGATGCTGCTGGATGTGCTGATGCCCCACGTCGATGGCTGGCAGGTGCTGGCCGAAGTGCGCCATCGCGGCAACACGCCAGTGATCATGCTGACCGCGCAGGACCAGGACATGGACAAGTTGATGGGCCTGCGTATCGGTGCCGACGACTATATCGTCAAGCCGTTCAACCCAGCCGAGGTGGTGGCGCGTACCCAGGCGGTGCTGCGGCGCTCCGTCAACTACAAATCCGGTGTCAGCGCCAGTGTGCTGCGGGTGGATGGGTTTGAAATCGATATCGAAAGCCATCAGGTGACGGTGAATATCGAAGGCAACGCCCTGCCGCTGCTGCTGACCGTCACCGAATTCAAATTGCTGGCCCAATTGGCCCGAGCGCCGAAACGTGTGTTCAGCCGCGCGGAACTGTTGGCGCTGTGCTCGCCGGAAAGCGACAGCCTGGAACGCACGGTCGACAGCCATATCAGCAAGTTGCGCCGCAAGATCGAGGACCTCGGGCTGCAAGGTGTGCCGGCAAGCATTCGCGGGGTGGGTTACCGCTTCGGGAGTGGCGCGTGAAACTATTCAATGGCTTGAGCCGCCAGATCATCCTGTCCATGTCGGTCGTGGTGCTGTGCGTGATCGCCCTGGCGGTGATCGGCTCCTATGTGTTCTACGCCCTGCTTTGGACCTACTGGCCGCTTCCGGACGAGCAGGTCGATGAGTGGATGCCCGCTAATGCCGAATGGGCGTGGATGGGCTTGACCACCTGCGTCAGCCTGGCGGTCGGTGCATTCGTGGCGACCAAGTTGTCGCGGCGCATCCTGATGCCATTGAATTCGGTGGCCGAGAACCTGCGCAAACTGGCGGACGGCGACCTCGATGTGCAGGCCGTGGCTGGCGATCAGTCCATCGGTGAGGCGGCTATTTTGGTGAATGACTTCAACAGCATGGCCCAACGCTTGAAACGCATGGCGCAGGAACAGGCGTTCTGGAACGCGGCGATCGCCCACGAACTGCGCACGCCGCTGACCATCTTGCGCGGACGCCTGCAAGGTTTGGCCGAGGGTGTGTTCGAGCCGGACACGGCGCAGTTCTACAGCCTGCTCGGGCAGGTCGAAGGGCTGACGCGGATGATCGAGGACCTGCGCGTGGTCGGCCTGGGTGACAGCGGCTACCTTGAAATCAACGTGCAAGACGCCGACCTGGCCGCAGGGGTTGAGGAGGATGTGCGACTGTTCGAACCGAGCCTGGCCGCTGCTGGTTTTACCCTGCAACTGGACCTGCAACGCCGCATCCTGCGCTGCGACCCCGCACGCATCCGCCAGGCGTTGCTGGCCCTGCTGGACAACGTGCGTCGGCATGCGACACCCGGCAACGTCAACGTGCACCTGAGCACGCGTGATGGCGTGCACTACCTAAGGGTGCGCGACGATGGTCCCGGTATTGATGAGGACTTTGCGACGCACCTGTTCGAACCTTTCCAGCGCGGCGAAAACTCTCGCTCACGCGCCCAGGGCGGCAGCGGCCTGGGCCTGGCGGTGGTGCGCGCGATTGCCATTGCCCATGGCGGCGCTGTGACCTGTCGAAAAATGGAAAACGGCGGAACGCTGTTCGAACTCAGCTGGAACCTTTGAGTAAGCCAGGCCCCGCCATGCGCATCTTTTCCAGGCTGTTTAGAACCACCCAGCGCTATCGTTATTTTGTCTTGTTGGACACCGGGCTTGTTTGCATTGCGTTCAAAAGCTGCGCCGCAATGCCTCAACACGGGCACTGGATAGAAGTTGAACACATCAACCTGTCGTGGCTGGGCAATCCCCTCCCCAGCCGTGCCCGGTTAACTGAGCGAGTGTGAACATGAGCCCTTCCCTATCACTCCTTGAAGAGTCGCTACGACAGCACACGGCTCGCCTGAAACGCCTGCAACGGTTCTGGGTGCCGCTGCAACAGCGCGCACCGAAGTGGGTACTGGCGCTGTGGATCATCGGCGTCTTCGTGTCGCTGGCGACGCAATGCTGGTGCCATTGGTTCGTGACCGCGCCGCTGATCTGCGTGTTGATCGTCGCGGAAATCGTGATCGACGAGGCGCAGATGACACTTCAGTTGCGCACCGATGCCGTTCGCGATTCGTTGAGAGCGATTATGGCAACCGGGAAACCAATCCCGGATTGAACATCCCCTCAAAGCGCGCCCTGTTCGCCGCGTAATACGCCGCCACCGCCTTGTCTGCCGTGCTCTCCCGCGCCTGCATCATCAACGCTTCGAGGTCGGCCTGGGGGATGGAGAAATGCGCAAAGAAGTACGCCACTTCGGGATGCTCCTGGCTGAAGCCTTTGCGGGCCATGGCGTGGATCTGCTCAGCGCCGCCGAAAATCTGCTTGGGATCATCCAGGTAGCGCAGCGACCATTTGGAGAACATCCAGTGCGGGCTCCAGGCGTTGACCAACGACCACTTGTCGCGCTTGAGGTTGCGGTCCAGCTCGTTGAGCATGCCGCTTTCCGAAGAACCCACCAGTTTGTAGCCCGCCAGCTTGTAGTCCTCGATCGCCTTGACGGTGAGCTTGTACTGGCCGTTGCCGACTTCGGAGGTAAAGATCTTGCCGTCGAACTTCTCGCGGATCCCGGGCTTGTTCAGGTCTTCCACGCTGGAGACTTCCGCGACCGGCACCGACGTGGGCACAGCCATGCCGATTCGCCCTTCATACAGCACGCCGAGGTCTTCGAGGCGGTCTTTGTACTTGTCGTAGAACGCCTTGTGGGTGCTGGGCAGCCAGACCATCGGGATCAGGTCGATGTTGCCGTTGGCCAGCGCCTGGAACTGGATGCCGATGTCGGCCATCACCAACTTGACCGGTTGCTTGAGATGTTCCTGCAACGCCGTGCTAGCGAGCTTGACGGTGATTTCCGTGTCGGACCAATTCACCCAACCGATGCGCACCGGGGGTTTTTCCTCGGCGTGGGTCATCGCCGCACTGGCGCCCAGCGCAAGGCCGAGCAGGTAGGCACAGGCTTTTTTCCGATAGTGCACATGAGCATTCATCAGACGTCCTCCTAAGGGGTGAGGCCGATCTTAGCGACGACTTCAGTGCACCGCAATAAAAATGTACAGCCATGTCTATTATTATTGACACCTATGTACATTTATCCTAATTTCAGATCGCCGAGCCTGATGATGCCCACTACGGAGCACAGAATAATGTCCAGCGATCCCCTGCTGCAGCCCTACAAAATCAAGCACCTGACCCTGCGCAATCGGATCATGACCACGGCCCACGAACCGGCCTACCCGGTGGACGGCATGCCGCAGGCGTTGTACCGCGCCTATCACGTCGAACGCGCCAAGGCCGGCGTGGCCTTGACCATGACCGCAGGCTCCGCTGCCGTGTCACGGGACAGCCCGCCGGTGTTCAACAATGTGCTGGCCTACAAAGATGAAGTGGTCGGCTGGCTGAAGGACCTGACCGATGAGTGCCACGAACACGGCGCGGCGGTGATGATCCAGCTGACGCACCTGGGCCGGCGCACACGCTGGGACAAGGCCGACTGGCTGCCGGTGGTCTCGCCATCGCACCGTCGCGAGGCGTCACACCGCTCCTTCCCGAAGAAGATGGAAGATTGGGATATCGAGCGGATCATCAAGGACTACGTCGATGCCGCCGAGCGCATGCAGGCCGCCGGCTTGGATGGCCTGGAGCTGCAAGCCTACGGCCATTTGATGGACCAGTTCTGGTCACCGCTGACCAACGAACTGGATGGCCCTTACGGCGGTTCCCTGGAAAACCGCATGCGCTTTACCTTCGACGTCCTGCGCGGCATTCGCCAGCGCGTCGGTGAGGACTTTCTTCTGGGCGTGCGCTACACCGGTGACGAGGCGCTGCCGGGCGGATTCACCGCCAACGAGGGCCTGCAGGTGTCGCACATGCTCAAGGACAGCGGGCTGGTGGACTTCCTCAACGTGGTACGTGGGCATATCGATACCGACGCGGGGCTGACCGACGTGATTCCGATCCAGGGCATGCGCAACTCGCCGCACCTGGATTTTGCCGGCGAGATCCGCGCGTCCACCGGCTTCCCCACCTTCCACGCGGCGAAAATCCCAGACGTGGCCACCGCGCGCTACGCCATTGCGTCGGGCAAGGTGGACATGGTCGGCATGACCCGCGCCCATATGACCGACCCGCATATCGTGCGCAAGATCATCGAGCGGCGTGAAGAAGACATCCGCCCCTGCGTCGGCGCCAACTACTGCCTGGACCGCATCTACCAGGGCGGCGCCGCCTACTGCATCCACAACGCGGCGACTGGGCGTGAAACCAGCATGCCCCATGAGATTCCCAAGGCCGCGGTGAAACGCAAGGTGCTGATCATCGGCACGGGCCCAGCCGGGCTGGAAGCGGCACGCGTCGCCGGTGAGCGCGGGCATGATGTGACCGTACTGGAAGCGGCAGACCGGCCCGGCGGGCAAATCCGCCTGACCGCCCTGAGTGAGCGGCGTCGCGAGATGATCGGCATCATCGACTGGCGCATGGCCCAGTGCGAACGCCTGGGCGTGAAATTCCACTTCAACACCTGGGCCGAAACCGAGACGGTGTTGGCCCATGAGCCGGACGTGGTGATCGTCGCCACCGGCGGCATGCCGCACACCGACGTGCTGGCCGCGGGCAATGAGTTGGTGGTGTCGACCTGGGACATCATTTCCGGCGACGTCAAACCGGGGCGCCATGTGTTGATCTTCGACGATGCCGGCGACCACGCCGCGCTGCAAGCCGCCGAGGTGATTGCGCAGAGTGGCGCCAGCGTCGAAATCGTCACCCCGGACCGCGCGTTCGCCCCGGAAGTCATGGCCATGAACCTGGTGCCCTACATGCGCAGCCTGCAGGACCTGGACGTGACCTTTACCGTGACCTATCGGGTCGAGACGGTAGAGAAACGCGACGGTCGGCTGCTCGCCCGTTTTGGCAGTGACTACGGCACGGTGCACAAGCAGCGGGTGGTCGACCAGGTGGTGGTCAACCATGGCACGCTTCCCCTGGATGACCTGTACTTCGAGTTGCGCGCGCACTCCAGCAATGGCGGCGCGGTCGAGCAGCAGGACTTGATCGCAGGGAACGCGCAGAACATCGTGACGAACCCTGAAGGTCGCTTCCAGCTGTTCCGGATCGGCGATGCGGTGGCCGCACGCAATACCCATGCGGCGATCTACGATGCGTTGCGGTTGGTCAAGGACCTTTAAAAACGCTCAAACACCCCCGGTGTGGTTTCGGCATAGCCAAACGCCCCATAGAAGCGGTCCAGTTCACGCCGCTTCAGGGCCTTGCCAGTAAACACGCTGACATATTGGGGAATACGCCGGAACCGCACCACCACCTCTTCGGTGGTGTTCATCGAGATATAGCCGATCTGCGTCAGGTAGATGGTCCGGGCACGCACATCGGCGGCCTCGTCGTCGTAACCAAAACGCCGGAACATGCCGGTCAAGGCGTTGATACGGGTGTCATCGGCCTGCGCGATTTCTGCCGCGACTTCCACCGACTGCATCGCCCAACTGCGCACGGCGAATTCGAATTGCGAGTCGAACAGCTCCGGGTTCAACCAGCATTCGAAGACGTTGAGAATGGCCTCGGAAATACTTTCGGCATAGCGCTCGCACTGGTACACCAGGTTACCGGTGTTTTTGTCGCGCCAACGGGTCAGCAAGGCGGAAAGCAGTTGCTCACGGTCCTCGAAAAACCAATAGAAACTGGTGCGTGACAGGCCCAGCTGCTTGGCCAGGGGCATCACACGCACGGTGTCGATACCGGATTCTTTGAGGGCCGCGTAGGCGGCGTCCAGCCACACATCGACCGAGCCGCGCCAGCCTGTGTCCTGGTTCTTGCCTCGCGGTTTTGCGGGTTGCGACATCCTTGGGTCACCTTTGCCGGGGAATTGCCGGTCACTCTACACCCCCTCATCCATGAGTGCAGTTCGTCGGTAAAACCGCACGGAGAAAAAATCCGGACTACTGTATTTATGTACAGTTAAATAACTTAAGGATGAGCATCATGAACGACAATTTGAAGCAGTCAGGTTCTACCACCACCTCCCAACCCACCACCACATTCGAGCAGGCCAAAACCGGCAGAGCCCTCGATTTCACTTGGACGCCTGACGCCAACACGACCACCACCATCGTCTCGGCGGATTGTGTCGACTATCGCGTCAATACCGCCCAAGGCAGCCCGACCGGTGACAGCCACTCCATCGCACGGCTGACCTATGCCCAAGGCAACGGCGGTGGCCAGGTCGGCACGCTGTTTCTCGAAGAGGTGCGCGCCGGCGTACGCGCCAACACCCAGATCGGACTGATGGTAGGCCGCAAATGGGCGCTGGATGCCGACGCAGCGGACACCGGCAGCATTGGCACCTACGTGGTGGAACAGTTCGATGACATGCGCGCCAGCGTCAACTATGTCGGGGCGTTCGCCCGCGTCTTTGCCGACCCTCGGATGGTCAGTTATCACGCAGGGGGCCATGTGCACACCAATATCTCGATCACCGGCAGCAGAGCCCTGAGCATGGCGGACTCCGGCAAGTCGATCCTGGTCATCAGCAATACGGACGTCACGCTGACAATCGGCGACGATGTGACTGAAGGCTTCAGGGCCACGTTGATCCAGGCGGCAGCTGGCAAGATCAACATCGCCGCATCGAGCAGCCACACGCTGTACAGCAATGCGGGAAACCGCACACGCACGCTCAACCCGCTGGATGAACTGGAGGTCAGCACCTTTCCAGGGGGCCCGGTGTTCCTGGCTTTTCGGGTCAGGCCTGCGGCTTGATGTTAGAGGCCATGTCGCACTCCAACGCGGTTCGAGAGCCAGCAAACTTGCTCTCGAACCGCGCGCCCTACCCTAACTCACGCTTGAGTTGCTCGCGATCCAACGCCCCATCCCAGCGGGCAATGAACAACGTGGCCACACCGTTGCCGATCACGTTGATCAGCGCACCGCCTTCCGAGATAAATCGGTACACGCCGAGCACCAGCACCAACCCCGCAGCCGGTATCACATCGATGGAGCCGAGGGTGGCGGCCAGAGTAATGAATGCGCCGCCGGTCACGCTCGCCGCGCCTTTGGAGGTCAGCAGCAGGATCAACAACAAGGTCACCTGGTGATACAGCGACACATCGATGTCCAGCGCCTGGGCAATAAAGATCGCCAGCACCGTCATGTTGATGCAGCTGCCGTCGAGGTTGAAACAATAACCGGATGGCACCACCAGGCCGACGGTGGACTTCTCACAGCCGAGCTTTTCCAGCTTGCCCATCAGGCGCGGCAAGGCGGATTCCGAGGACGAGGTGCCCAGCACCAACACCAATTCTTCACGAATGTACTTGAGGAACTTCCACAGGCTGAAACCGGCCAATCGTGCAACCAGGTTCAACACCACGAACACAAACACCAACCCGGTAAGGTAGTAGCACACCAACAGGTTCACGTAGGCCCCCAGCGATTGCACGCCGTATTTGCCGACGGTGAACGCCATGCCACCAAAAGCCCCGAGCGGCGCCAGGTACATGACGATCTTCAGCATGCGGAAAAATGCCTTGGCCACCAGGTCGATGGTGTTCAGCAAGGGTTTGCCGGTATCGCCCAACAACTGCAGGCCAAACGCAAACAACACCGAAATGAACAGCACCTGGAGGATGTCGCCGTCGGTAAACGCGCCAAACACCGTACTGGGCACGATATGCGTGAGGAAGCCGACCACGCTCTGATCGTGGGCCGCCTTGGTGTAACCGGCGATAGCCGATGCATCCAGGCTGGCCGGGTCGATGTGCATGCCCGCGCCCGGTTTGAGCAGGTTGACACCGATCAGGCCGATCACCAGGGCGATGGTGGTCAGTACTTCAAAGTAGATCAGGGATTTGAAGCCGATGCGGCCGATGCGCTTGAGGTCCTGCATGCCGGCAATGCCGCTGACCACCGTGCAGAAGATGATCGGCGCGATCAGCATCTTGATCAACTTGATGAAGGTGTCGCCCAAGGGCTTCATCTGTTCGCCCAAACTTGGGCTGAAATGGCCGAGGATCACCCCCAGCACAATGGCTGCGAGCACTTGCACATACAGGTGCTGGTAGAACGGTGTGCGCTGTGGCAGCGCTTGGATCGACGAGCTGATTATTTTTGTCATGGCTCTGCCTATAGGGTTTATGAGGGACTTCGCTGGGGTTTCAGGTCACCACGTTGATCGGTTTGTTGGCGGCGAATGCCTCGATGTTGGCCAGCAGTACCGCCTTGAGGCGCGCGACACTGCTTTGGCTGGCCCAGGCAACGTGAGGCGTAATCAGCAAATTAGGGTGTTCACAGTGCAGCAACGGGTGGTCAGCCTGCGGCGGCTCCACGTGCAGCACATCCAGTGCAGCGCCGCCCAATTGACCACTGGCGAGAGCGGCCAGGACGGCGTTTTCGTCCACCAATGCACCGCGAGCGGTATTGATCAGCAAGGCGCCGGGTTTCATCCGCGCGATTTCGGCGGTGCCGATCAGGTAACGGGTCTGGGGCGTCAGCGGGCAATGCAGAGTCAGCGCATCAGCCTTGGCCAACACCTCGTCGAACGCCACGTAGCCCGCCCTCACCTGCGGCGCGCCACGGTGTTCGGCAAACAGCACGGTGATGTCCAAAGCCTTGGCCAGGCGCGCGACACGGCTGCCGATATCGCCGCGACCGACGATGCCCAGGGTCGAGCCTTGCAGGTCCTGGATCGGCGCGCCGTGCACGCAAAAATGCGATGACTGTGGCCACAAGTGCGCCGAGGCAGCGCGGTACGCCAGCAAGTGACGGCGCAACGCAAACAGCGAAGCGATCACCGATTCGGCCACGCTGACCGCGCTGTAGGCCGGCACATTGCACACCGTCACGCCCTGATCACGGCAGGCGGCGAGATCCACGCAGTCGTAGCCGGTCGCTGCCACGCAGATCAGCTTCAGGCGCGGCAATTGCTCCAGAGTGACGCGGTCCAGGCGTACCTTGTTGGTGATCGCCACGTCAGCGTCGGCCAGGGCTTCGACTACATGATCGGGACGGGTGTGCTCACGCACGGTCCAGTGGCTGGCTTGGACGGGACGTGTCAACGGAGACGGCAAGCTCGCACCGTCGAGAAACACGATATTCATGCGGGCACCTGCTCGGAAATTTCGATGAGGTTCAGGTCGGGGTCGCGCACATACACCGAGCGAATCGGGCCGGTTGCGCCGGTACGCAGCACCGGACCTTCGATGATCGGCCAGGTTTCAGCCTTCAAATGGGCAATCACTGCTTCCAGGGGAATACTGGCGATAAAGCACAGGTCCAGCGCGCCAGGCACCGGCAGATGGGCCTTGGGCTCGAATTCATGCCCACGCTCATGCACATTGATTTTCTGGTTGCCAAAACGGAACGCGACGCGGCCGTTGCCAAAGGTCTCAAGGCGCATGCCCATGACGCGGGTGTAGAAGTCTTTGCAGGCGGTCAGGTCAATAGTCGTGAGGACCAGATGGTCGAGATGATCAATCATGATGGGCTACCTGTTGGGTCAGGGTGTGGACGTGTTCGGGAATGGGATGCAGGTCCAGGCGCTTGCCGGCCTTGAGGATCTGGCTGGGCGTGGCGTGGCCGATCAGACCGGGTAAGCGGGCAGATGCGGCCAGTACGCGGTCCAGCTGCAGGCCGGTGTCATAGCCCATCAGATCGAGCATGTGCACCAGGTCTTCCATGCACACGTTGCCGCTGGCGCCGGGTGCATAGGGGCACCCGCCAAGGCCGCCCAGCGAAGCGTCGAAACGGTCGATCCCGGCCTGCAACGCCGCCAGGGTATTGGCCAGGGCCATGCCACGGGTGTTGTGGAAATGCAGGGTCAGTTGCAGCTCGGGAAAGCGCTCGCGCACTTGCCGCGACAAGGCTTCCACCTGTGTGGGATAGGCCATGCCGGTGGTGTCGCACAGCGTGACGCCGCGCACGCCCAACTCGACAAAACGCCCGACCCATCCCAACACATCGTCCGCCGGCACATCGCCCTGCATCGGGCAGCCAAACACCGTGGACAACGACACATTGACGGCCACCGGCCCATGTCCAATCACCCCCACGACATCCCTCAACTGGGCAAATGATTGATCACGGGTCATGCGCAGGTTGGAGCGGTTATGCGGCTCGCTCACCGACATCACCAGGTTGGCCTCGTCGATGCCACAACCCAGCGCCCGTTCGGCACCGCGCACGTTGGGTACGAGCACCGTGTACTCCACGCCCTTTTGACGACGGATCCCGGCCATCACGGCCTCCGCATCGCGCAACGCGGGAATAGCCTTGGGTGAGGTAAACGAGGTCACTTCGATCTTCGCGTAGCCGCACTGGCTCAGTTCGTCGAGCAAGGCGATTTTCTGTTCGGTGTCGATAAAGATCTTTTCGTTCTGGAAGCCGTCACGGGTCGCGACTTCCTGCAGGTACAGGCGTTTCATGGAGCTACTCCTTGATTCAGATCAGGCCGCGAGCGCGCCAGGCTTCGCGGGTCGGTGCATCGATACCGATGCCGTCGAGTACCGCATCGGTGTGTTGCCCAAGCGTGGGTGCGCGCGAGTGCACGCGGCCGGGGGTGGCCGTCAACTTGGGCACGATGCCGGGCAAGGTGACGGCGGTGCCGTCGTCCAACTGGCTGGCGAGCAGCATGTCGCGGGCCTGGTAATGGGGGTCGGCGGCGATGTCGGCGGCGTCGTAGATCTTGCCGGAGGGGATGTTGGCGTCCTTGAGCGCGACCAGCACCGCATCGAGATTTCTCTCGGCCGTCCAGGCGGAAATCGCCGCATCAATGCGCGCCACATGGCGCACGCGGCCGTCGTTCTGCGCCAGTTCCGGGTCGTCGGCCAGGTCCAGGCGTTCGATCTTTTCCATCAGGCGCCGGTAGATGCTGTCGCCATTACCCGCGATCAAGGCATACTTTCCATCCTTGCAACGGTAGGCATTGGTCGGCGCGATACCTGGCAGGCTGCTGCCGGCCGGTTCGCGCACGCTGCCGAACACCGAATACTCGGGAATCAGGCTTTCCATCATGTTGAAAACCGACTCGTACAAAGCCACATCCACCTGCTGACCAGCACCGCGATTCTGCTCGCGATGGCGCAAGGCAAGCAGCACACCGATCACGCCGTGCAACGCGGAAAGCGAGTCGCCGATCGACACCCCTACCCGCACCGGCGTACGGCCCGGCTCGCCGGAGAGATGGCGCAGGCCGCCCATGGCCTCCCCGATCACTCCAAAGCCTGGCAAGTCGCGATAAGGACCGGTCTGGCCGTAGCCGGAGACCCGCAGCATCACCAGCCCAGGGTTGATCGATGACAGCTCATCCCAGCCAAGGCCCCATTTTTCCAGGGTTCCAGGGCGGAAATTCTCGATTAGGATATCGGCGCCCTTGACCAGCCGCTTGACCACGTCACGGGCTTCGACCTGGCGCAGGTCGAGGGTGACAGACTGTTTGTTACGCGACTGTGCAGCCCACCACACTGACGTCCCGTCGTGCAGCAAGCGCCATTTACGCAGGGGATCGCCGGTGACCGGTGGTTCGATCTTGATCACTTCGGCGCCGAACTCGGCGAGGATCTTGGCGGCGAAAGGCCCGGCAATCAGCTGGCCCATTTCGACCACCTTGATGCCTTCCAGGGGTAGGCTCATGACGTTGTCCGTTCTTGTTGGAGGTGATGGCCGGATAATCCCCTCAAAAACAGGCCGTGAGAATGTCAAAGATTTCCACTACTCTTTCCTGACTGGAAACACGGAGGTGGAAATGATCAACCTGCTGCAACTGGACCTGGCCTCCCTGCGCCTGCTGGTGCTGGCCGCCAAAACAGAAAATCTCACCCAGGCCGCCAACAGCGCCCATATGACCGTTTCCGCCGCAAGCAAACGGCTGGCCGAACTCGAACGCGTCACCCACTGCACCCTGTTCACCCGCGTGCCCCGTGGCCTGCAACTGACCCCGGCCGGACGCGGCCTGGCCGAGCATGCGCGCACCCTGCTCGACGTGGCCCAGCAAATGGCCCATGACGCCAACGACTACGCCAAGGGTGTGCGCGGCCACGTGCGGTTGTTTGCCAATACCTCGGCGGTGATCCAGTTCCTGCCGGCGGACCTGGCGAGTTTCCTGGCCGCCAACCCGCATGTGCGCATCGAGTTGGAAGAAGCCCTCAGCGATCGCACCATTCACGCGGTGGAAAACGGCGAGGCCGAGATCGGCATCTTTGCCGACAACGTGCCCGCTCCCGGCTTGCACATGCAGCCCTATCGACGTGACCGGTTGGTGGTGCTGGTACCGCAAACCCATGCGTTGGCGCAGCGTTCAAGCGTGACGCTGGCCGACACACTGGACTTCGATTATGTCGCCTTGAACCAAGGCAGCTCGCTGCTGCGCCGCATCAACGATGCCGCTGCCGGCACCGGCAAGCACCTCAAGGTGCGTATCCAGGTGAGCAGTTTTGATGGTATTTGCCGGATGATCGAAGCGGGACTGGGGATCGGCATACTGCCGTTGGGATCGGTGCATCCCGAGTTGCTGGCGTCCAAGCTGCGGGCGATACCGCTTGAGGGAGAATGGGCGTCGCGGACCTTGTATGTCGGCGTGGCCGATGCGACGCGCCTGTCGCCGGAGGCGGCTAACCTGTATCGCTATTTGAGCAATCTGGAGGTTGCACCTGAGTAGAAAGCTTCATTGGCGGTGACTACAGAGTTGAATGGTGAAGCGTTTATCAACAAGGCCTGGTCATTCGCGCACTCAGAGAACCGACAATCTCCTCGACCGCGAAACTCACATCATGGCCGGCACGGATCAACTCCGCAAAGCGAAGCATAACGGAGGCTGCGATATCCATCGCCAGCGCGTTGGTCATCAACTCTCGTATGGGTGCGCCCAGTTCGGCTTCCATACTTGAGTTGCCCTCTCCGGTCAGCATGCGAATGCGGGACATCGCGGCAATACCGCTCGTATGTTCGTCAACGCCAAACATCTCGCCAAGCAACATCCCCAAGGTTCCCACCGGTTGCTGCTCGGGGCGACTCCAAGACTTGAGTTCAAGCGACTCTCGTTCAACCCTCTCCAGATACCGTCGGACCTTGCCGGCCACAGTTGCTGCCGCTTTTTGGCGGGTGTAGTACTCGCGATTGGCCAAACTGGCAGCGTCTCTGACTACTTTCCATGCCACCGACCACAGTTGAGAAACGCTGTAGGTTTCTAACGCGCAGCGTAGCGTGCTTTTTATTTCGTCCCACGCTTGCTCGGTCAGCTCATGATTGTAGAGCTCGCATTGAGTCTGCAGGTAGCACATAACATCGGCAACGGAGTAATCAAGCCATAGATTGAAAATCCCCTCAGCGTCGGTATATGTCCTCTCCGATAGGCGACGGATCACTTCTTCGCCTTCCGCATAGGGAGTGTTTGGCATCAGAAGATATACAACTTGGGCACTCACCTGCCAAACGTCATCACCCTTCCAGTAATACGTACCAGGCTTTGCCTTTGAGGGATCTTCAAGGAACAAACCAGCGTCATTCAACGTTTTCAGAAAGCCGCTGATATACAGAGGCGCCAATCCCCGACAATCGCCGAGCGTAAAACCACCCTGAGTCAGCCTTGGCGAAACCGCCCTATCCAGCGCCAGCAGCAGTAGCACCTGCGCGTCCGAAACCGAGTCGTAATCGACAACTCTAGAGGCCTGCCCACGGACATACTCAGCAAGAAAAGTTTCAAGCTTTGCCACCTTGTCTTTTTCAGCCTTCAGCGTGATTGCATCTCGCTCATCCTGACAGCGAGTGCAGAGCCGGGTGGAGCGCAGCGGCATCTTCCTGGCCTCAGATCGGCTTCGAACTTCAATCAATTCGCCACATTGAGGACAGACTTGGTTTTCATCAAACGCCCTACAGCGTTGGCGTATGAAGCCAGCAAGGGTAACGCCCTGGCCCATTTCCAAGACATCGCTCAGCGCACTCACTTTTTCAAGGAATTGCCCTGATTCATCCATCGCCCAGTAACGCTCGATCAACTCGACTTCTTTTGGGTCTTCGGTCAGTAGTTGTAACCTGATTGGCATGCAAGGGTCCTATTGCGCACGTTGTTAACTCATCTCAGCACTGGCTGAATTCTCACTCGTCACCCATCGGGTTCTCACCGCTGCGTAACGTTGTCTGTGATCTTTTTCCCCCGCCGCTCTTCCAGCAACGTCCTTGGCAACACAAACCCGTCGAAACTTCGCTGGGTAATCGGGTTGTTGGCCTTCTCTGCACCAATGCGATAACGCATCAGCCCATCGGCAATGGCAAAGGTCAGGTCCACACTGGTGTCGGTGCGGCCATTAAGGTGCCCGCGACTGAGCAGCCGAAACAGTGACCACGGCCCGCGATAGCTCAGGCTGGCGGTGTTGCCCGTGCTGTGTACCAGCGTCAGTTGGCTGCCATTGGTGTTGCCCAGGCTGTTGGGCCACACCAGCCCGGTGCGTTGCGGCGCGCCGTGCTGGTAAGGGATCAATTGGCCGTCGACGCTGAGCATGCTGCTCAGGCGGGTGGCACTGAGGGCCAGGGGTTCGATGGTGAGTTGCACGGCCAGGTGACCGCGATGGTTGAAAAAAGTGTCGCGGATACGCTCGACCTTTTTCAACTGCTCCAGCACGTCGCTACGCACCAGGTAGCCACCGAGGCTGTCGGAGTACAGGGCATCGAGGTTGTCCTTGAGAAACACGTTCAGGTATTGATCGTGAAACTGCTGCAAGCGCCCCTGCGGGCCGAAGAAGGCTTCGAAGTCTTCCAGCGAAGCGTCCTCACCACTGGCCTTGAACGGGTAGCGGCCTGCCAGGCGGTCGCGGTAGAAGCTGTAGATTTCACTGTCCCAGCGTTTTTCCAGCTCACGCAGGGCGGCAATAACCAGTACCTGCGAGGTCTGGTCGGCAAGTTTTTTGACCTGCTGGTTCAGTGGCTCGGGCAGGCCCACCGCGACGCGTTGCAGGTTGGCGATAGGGTCTGCACCACCGAGGGAGAAACGGTTGAGTACGGTTTTCAGCGCCGCTTTGCCGGGATCTGGATTGTCGTGCACGGCTTTGGCGTAGTCGTAGACGGCACTGACCGAACGCAGGGTTTCTTCGTAATAGGACGGCTGCTCGCCTCGCGCGGTGATCAGCTCGGCCAGGCTGGAGAACGCACGCCGGATACCGGCGGCTTGTTGCTGGCCGTCCGAGACCTTGTCCAGCGAGAGCGGTGCCTGTCCTTCGGTCAGGGGCACCGACGGGTAGATCACGCTGTTGTCGCGCAGGGTTTCCAGCAGGCGCCGCAGCGGCGCGGCCGGGCCGGTGACTTGTTCCAGTACCGCCACGCCGTGGCTGAGATCATCGAAGTCGGTGACCGCAAATTGATTCAGTGCGCGGCGCCAGCTGTCGACGTAATCGGCGCTGTACAGGGCGCGGATCCGTTGGGTCAACACCTTGCGGTCTTCGTCGGAGTAGTCCAGGCGTTGGCGTTCGCCGAGCACCCACTGGTCGATCATGGCCAGTTCGATAATGCCCTCGGTGCCAGGCTCGAAGTAGTCCTTGAAGCCTTTGGCGGTGAGCAGTGGCGCCAACAGCAGGCCGCTGCCTCCTTGATCGGTGTTAAGCGGACGGTAGACGATATCGAACGCCGGACCGACCTCGTTGCGCAGGTCGAGAGGACGATGCAACCGTTCCAGGGCATCCTGTTTAAGGCTCATGTAGACCCGCTCGGCCATGGGCAACTGACGCAATTGCTGTTGCACCTGGGCAATGCGCTCCCGGTAGTGCGGCAGATCGGCGTCGGCGTATTTCAGCGCGTAGCCCAGGTGCCCCATCAGATCGGCCTGCAATTGCCCCTGCCCCGGATAGGCGCGCTGCCACTGTTTGGCGACCCACTCTTCGACGATGGCCGGGCGGCGGTTTTGACGCTCTTCGAGCATGCGGTAGACGCGCAAGGCCGCCAATTGCTGATTGCTACCGGCAGGTGCCGTATTGATCGCCTCCAGCACGCCACCCGCAATCGCCGGCAGGAAACGTTTGGACAGCAAATTCAGATAGGCCTCGTCCACTGTCGGGCCAATCGCCCTCCCCTGGTACAGCCCCATATCCGACAGCAACGGCCACGCCTCGCGGTAGTCGCCGTACACCAGCACCGCATCACGAATCTGGTCCAGAGGCACCAGCAGGTTGCGACCGGTGGTGTCGACCCTGGCGTCGATGTCCCGGCCACTGAAATCCTGGCTCTTGGCCAGGACGTTGGCAGCCTTGTCGCGGTTGATATTGAAGTAAAACTGCCAGGTTGCGATGACTACGAAACAACCCAGGGACGCGACGCCGAACCCAGCGATCAGCAGCCGCCGCTTATTGCGCGCTACCTTGATGTTGTCGCCCGCCAAGCCCGCTTCCGGGTAGATCACGCGTTGGAACAGTTGCTGGGCAAAGTAGATCGCCGTGCCACCGGCAGGCTTGACCTCGGGGGGCGGGGGCGGCAGTTGATAGGCTTGCCCTGCTTCTTTGATGAAGGCATTGCTCAGGGTGCCTTGCTGCAAGACCGAGGAAAAATACAGACCACGCACCAGCGCCGGAGTGGTGAAACGATCGCTGCCGAGCATTTCACTCAAGAAGCCGAACAGCGCCGGGCGTAGGCCCGCCATCTGGTGCACCAGCGCCTGTAACCGATCGCGCTCTGTCAACGTGTGCGAATCCCGGGTGCTGTCGAAAACCTGTTCGCTCAGACAGGTGACAAAGGCTTGGTACTGGCGCGTCAACTCCGACAACCAGGCATCAAAGTCATCCACTGCCTCCAGGCTGAAGGTGAAACCCAGCAGGTCTTCACGCCCACTGCGCGACAACCCGGCGAAGAACTCTTCGAAGCCTTCCAGTAGATCAAACTTGCTCAACGTCACGTACACCGGCAGGCGCGTTCCCAACTGCCGCGTCAGCTCAAACAACCGGGTGCGCAACAGGTTGGCGTGGGCCTTGCGCTGTTCGGGACGTTGCGCCAACAAGGCCTGCACATCGATCACCAATACCACCCCATTCAGCGCCCGACGACTGCGGTTGCGCGCCAGCCAATCGAGCAGGTGCAGCCATAGGCGTGGATGGGTACCAGCGGGCAATACCGGTTTGACCTTGCCCTGCTGCTCGACGTTTTCAGCGGGTGAATCTGGCTGGCTGAGGAACTCACCGGGTGGGTCGATCAATACCGCCTCGTCACCGATCCACCAATCCACCGGATAGGCGAGCTGCTCCTCTTGGTGCGCCCTGACACCGACCTTGGTCACATGGGACAAAGAAAAACTCTGATTTGAGCGCGTGATCAGGCTGGTTTTGCCGGCATTTTCCTCGCCCAGCACCAGATACCACGGCAGTTGATAAAGCGAACGGCGGCGCTCCATGTTGTTCAATAAATTGCCCAAGCTGCGGTCCAGCGCCCGTTCCTGCGCCTCGACATAGGGCAGGCACGGGTCGGCCTGCACCGCAGCCTCATGTTGGCGTTCAAGCTGCAGGCGCTGATAACGATTACGCACCCGCCATGCCCAGATCAGCAACGGCACCACCAAAACCACGACACTGGCCGAGATACGCATCGACAATTCACTCAGCGGCTGACGCTCACGCCAGGTCCACTGCGGGCCCAACCACCAGATGGCGATCAACAAAAACACCACGCCCAGCAGCACCAGTACGGGCACCGCCTGGTTGAGCTGACGCAGTACCGGCAGGCCACAGCGTTTGAGGTAACTCCAGACCGTTTTCATGAATCGCTCCTAGCGTATTTGTTGTGTTCGTTGCCCATGGACAGGATGAATATGCCCCTCGCTCTCGCTAAAACCCCACCCATCGTCATGGCTTGCGCGCCTCAAAGCTGGCGATGAACTCATCCAGGATGCGTTTGCTTTCGGCTGCATCTTCGGGCGTAGGCCCGCGGGGGTTGAACCAAGGGTCCGGCTTGGGTGCGACCGCGCCGTAGCGGATGCGCACGGACTTGAGGATCGCGTCCCAGACGGCCATGGCTTCGTAGTCGGTTAGAGACGGGTTGACGGGTTCTTTCGGCGCAGGAAGTTGCCAGAGCGGGCGTTGGTAGCCTTTGCTGGCAAATTGGGGGAGCGTCCAGCGCACCAGGTCTTTGGGTTTGCTCGGATCAATGGCGGAGCGTTTTTTTCCGCCTGCCGACAGGCGAAAACTCATGGCTGGGCGATTCAGTGAGGGGTTGTCGCGATAGTTTTCGCTCACGAAGAGCAGTTGACGGTGAGTGTCGTCACTGAAGCCGATCAGGGACTCTTCGGCTTGCATGTCGGCCAAGGTGATTTCTCCAGCCCGCAAGTTTTCATAGTCGCCAGCTAGAAATATTTGCGCGTCTTTTTTAGTGCGAACATGCAGCCGATCTTCATCATCCCGGGATAAGGCGTTGATGTAGACATTTAGCGCCACATCCGAAGCTGGGGGGCGAAAGTAGAAGCTGGCGATTTCCTGATCGTGATGGCTTCTGATGACGATGGGGCCCAAAGCGAAGCCTGCGCCTGCGTTCTGTGGGGCAGTCACCTTGAAGATTTCTTTGGACAGTTTTAAAAGGCGCGCCTCAACTGGGGCGGTTTCACCATCGTACGATTCGGCTCGCAGCATGACGTACGCGTCCCCAACCAGCAGGTGGAATTCATGGACGAAGGTTTGGCGGCGTGATGCTTGCTTGTAGTACTGCAGCGTCACACTTTGCTGTGAGACCCGCACCGCCGAAACCAACATGGGCACATCCGACTGCTTATAGTTTTTGACCGCCGCAATTCGATGCGCCCGCTCGCTCAACGCCGCATCAAACCGCTCCTGCGTCACGCCCTCCCCCAGCACACGCACTTCAACCGACGAATGATCGGCGCCCAAACCGTAATAGAGCTTCACATCACCGCCGCCACTCCAATTGACGGGTAGATCGATCAGGCCTCGTCCCAGCGCCCAGGTACGCATTTGGGTAGTCATTTCGCTCACGTTGTTTTTCTCCTGTTCGCTGGGCTGTTTGAAGACGGCACATCCGGTGAAGAAACCCAGCACCAGACACGCAAAAAAGAGAGTCAGCTGACGCATAAGGGCCTCTTGGCTTTAGCCGCGACTTTGATAAGGGAATAGAGGGTGAAATGCTGTGCCAACGGGTTGGCATAGGAGGCTTCATGATCAAAGCCGGGGGCCTTGATTTGCTGGCGAACCTCGCCGTTGCGTGCATGCTTTATCGGCGCGCTGCCCGAGCTCACGGGAACAGTGCCGTCGCCAGACCCGTCCTGCATTCGGCAATGCAATTCCCAGTAACTGGTTTGCACGGTTTTGACTGGCGCGTCGGGGTCGCCACGCATGGGAGGGATAGGTTGATTTTGCCCTCCGACATACACAGGACTGCGGCCATCATCCCTTACCTCATGCATCTCGAGATTTGAAACCGTGAAGCGATCGGGGTGCGAACCGTGGGGGCCATTTAGGCGAGACCCACGGCTCATTTCCCAAGTGATGGACTCGAAGCTGGGGTGTTTGTCTTCGCTGCCGTAGTAGACGTAGGTTTGAAGGTGGTAGGAGCCAGCAATATCCTGGTGAAACTCTTTTGCGCTCCCGATGTTATCTGCAAACACCTTCCATGTGATCGGATCCCCATCCTTCGGCGCCAACCATTCTTCGCGCAGCAATCCCCACCAACGATCACGGCGTAGATAAATCTCTTCATAAGGGTCTTTTACAGGCTGGCGCGGCATCGCCGATACGCCTTGATTGTCGATCAGTCTCAGCCAGCCCGGGGTGTAATCTTGTGTGGGCAACAATTGCAAGGCACCAGGCGCCTGTGCAAAAACGGCGGTCACTTCCTGGCCGGTTGGGCCAATCACTGCGCCGGCAATGGGGTCTTCGTCGCTCATGCCGACCTTGCAACGGCGATAAGCAACCGGTGCACCCGTGGCAGGCATTACCCCATGTACCACACCGGCAATTTTGGCGGCCATACCGGGCAACTGCGCACAACGGCGCGCCACCAACCCACCCATGGAGTGCGTCACCAGAATGACCTGCTGACAATTGCGACCGTACTGGTGCATCAGTTCGTCAATGCGCTCAGCCAGCCTTATCGCGGCGTACTCGTTGGAATCCAACCAGTTATACCCACACGCATGCACCGGCATTCGATAGCCACCTCGCGCCACCAGCTCGTCCGACAGAATCGACGGCAACTGGCTGGCCAAGTTGGCGCCCAACCCTGGCATGGCGATGGGGGTTTCGGGCTTCAACCGGGTGATGTGCGTCGGCCCAGGCTCGACCGCGACGGTATGCAAATGCTCCGGCTGGATGTCGAATTGAGGCCATCGATGGGGCAGGAATTCGCTATTGAGCGCCTCCTCCAACCAAAGCAGGAAAGCGTGATAGCTGGTCTCACTGACCTCGCCCCAACCGCGCTCTTCATAACGTTTGCTCAGCGCGAGGATGGTCTTTTTCCTGTCCAGCCCAGGCTGCGCCAATACTGTACCGGCAGCACGCTTAGGCACCGCGCCTTGGTTGTCGACTTCCACCCTATCCGGGTGCAACAGCTTTTGCCGGATACCGGCTTTTTTATTGATCCAATTCAAGGCAAGCCACATATTCTTGCCCATGAACCCCGCGTCCAGGCGCCAGACGGGAACGGCCTCCTCACCAGGCTCCCCGCCCTCCTGTTCCTCAGCCTTACTCTTCAAATTCGACCCCATAATCCCCGGCACAAAAATCACCGGCAAAATCCCATCCGGCGGCAATATGCACTGCACCGGGTCGGTGATATGGCTGGGTGTCAGGGTCCAGGTATGCACGGGGTTGCCCCGGGCGTTGTAGGTCATGGGCGCAATACGCGGCGCCGATGGGCTTTCGGTCATGCGGGTTCTCCGTTATCAAGCCATTCCAGTACCAGCCCTTCGAGCGTCATGCCCTGTTGCAAGGTGACGTAGCCTTCCCCGTCGGTTCGGCCCTCGAAACGTGCGCCGTCTTTGCGAATCAAGGCGTAGGCGCGGTCGCGGATGGGGTCACCGTTGGTGAAGCGCGTTTGGAAGCGTTCGTTGAAGGAGGTGGCAGGCCAACTATTGAGCTCGGCTGCGGCATTGCTTGGATCAATGAAGTATTTGTTCGCGGCCTTCACCGTGAAATCACCGGGCATGCCCAGCTCGATATTGCCGCCCTGCATCTTGATATAGGCTCCGCCGCACAACAGAGTGATGTGCTTGTCCGCCGCTACCAGCACGTGCTGTTGGCTGGCGCTGATTTCGACGCTTTGATCGGCTTGGACCTGGATGCTGTTGTGTTGGGCTTGCAGCAAAAGCTGACCGTTATGTGCGATGTGCCGCATGTCACCGCCCTGGGCGAACAGGCCGATTTCGTCGCCCGCATTGATCACCACTTTTTTACCCGCGGTGAGTTGCTGGTTGTGTTGTGCGACGCTGTCAATATGCTCGCCTGCGCCCAGGGCGATACTTCGGGACGTCGCGGCAGCGATGCCGGCTGGCCCACTGAGCGCGATGATGGGGTGCGTGCCATTGCCGGTGCCATGGGGTTGATCATTGGCACCATGGCCCAGTGCATTCACTGCCTGAGTCAGCGCCTGTTGCGGTTGTGAGTCCTGGGCAACTCCCTGGGCATTTTCGGCAGAAGCGCCCAACTGCCTGGCCAACGTCAGGGCAGCTTGCAACACATCGATCACCTGCTGGCGCTCCAACTGGCCCGCCCCGGCCTTGAGTTGAGCTTCAGCGGTCAGCAATAAACCTTTCGCTGCGCGCAACGCACCGTGACCATCGGTGCGCAACTCAAACCCCTCGCCCCTGGGTTTGCCGCCACCATGGTGGCGTGGATGGGTGAGGTAACCGAGGTGCAGCGCGCTATGCTCGTGGTCACTCATCAGCGCCGCGCTGATCTGCGCGGTGGTGTCGTCGATACGCAACTCGTTGGCCCGTGTTCCCCCGAACTCGCGGCTTTTGGTGGTTGCCAGCGCCTTCAGCTTGGGCAGTTCGTAGGGCGGCAAATTGGTCTGCCGGTACGCTCGTCCAATGGCAATTGGCTGGTCAGGATCCCCGTCCAGATAGCTGATCACTAGCTCTTGACCCACACGCGGGATGGCCATGGAGCCCCAAGTCGCGCCGGCCCAGCCTTGGGTGACGCGAATCCAGCACGAGCTGTGATCGTTGTTTTTGTCCGAGCGGTCCCACGGGAACTGCACCTTGACCCGGCCCCATTCATCG